>CACXPT010000006.1 GCA_902769585.1 uncultured bacterium | reverse complement strand
GACGGTTTCTGCGGCTGGCAGTTCAGGCGGCTGATGGAGGGCGGACGTGCCGTGCAGCTGGAGGCGGGGGTGCCGTTCGATCCGATCATCGACATCGCCTCGTCGGTGAAGTTCCCGATCCGCCAGGCGGCGCTGTTCGAGTATCGCGTCGGAGAGGGACGCCTGCTTGTCTGCTCGTTTGCGTTCCGGGCGAACGATCCTGCGGCCGAGTGGCTGCGCGCGCGACTTGTCGACTACGCCGCCGGCGACGCATTCGATCCGTCGGCGAGGCTTACGCCGGCGCAGCTGCACGCTGTCATCAATGCGCCGCTCGCTAATGGCGGACAAGATGTGAATCGCGCCCGGAATCCGAACGACCCGTCGTCGAAAGTACGCGCTGGCGCCTTCGCCCAGCCCTGATCATTTGTGGCGACCTAGATCTTCACAAGCTTGTAGTCGCCTGAGCCGAGGCCCATGCGCTCGCCTTCGGATATGGCGTCCTGCCAGCGCGTGACGGGGTGCATGGTGGCGAAGATGTCTCCATGCGTGTCCTGTCCGGCCAGGCAGCAGTTCGGCATCACGGGGGCGGCGTTGCAGAGGTCGGCGCATGCCTTGTCGAGCGCCACGGGGTCGAAGGACGCGGCCATGCCGATGTCGGGGACGAGCGGCGCGTCGTTCATCGGGTGGCAGTCGCAGTGCGGCGAGACGTCGCATACGAACGAGATGTGGAACGCGGGCTTGCCGCGCACGACCGCCGCCGTGTATTCGGCGATCTTTCCGTGCATTACCGTGCAAGGTTCTCCGAAGTCGGTGACGATCGCGTCGCGGTTGCACGCGCCGATGCAGCGGCCGCAGCCGACGCACTTCTCGGGGTCTATGGTGGCGACGCGACGGCCTTTGGCGTTCTTCTCGACGGTGCATGCGCCGTGAGCGCACTCCTTCGTGCACTTGCCGCATCCGATGCAGTTCGCCTGCTCCACCTGGGGATGGACGCTCGAGTGCATTGCCTTCTTGCCGGCCCGCGACCCGCCGCCCATGCCGATGTTCTTCAGCGCGCCGCCGATGCCGGTCATCTCGTGGCACTTGAAGTGCGTGAGCGAGATGATCACGTCGGCGTCCACGAGCGCGCGGCCGATGTACGCCTCCTTCACGTACTTGCCGTCGGGGAGCGGGACGGCCACGTCGTCCGTGCCCTTGAGTCCGTCGGCGATGATGATGTGGCAGCCCGTGGAGAAGGGGGAGAATCCGTTCTCGTAGGCGATGTCGATGTGGTCGAGCGCATGCTTGCGCTGGCCGACGTAGAGCGTGTTGGCGTCCGTGAGGAAGGGACGGCCGCCGCGCTCGCGCACGAAGTCCACGAGCGTCTTCACCCAGTTCGGACGCAGGTAGCTCATGTTGCCGGCCTCGCCGAAGTGGAGCTTGATGGCGACGAACTTGTCGGCGAGGTCGATCTTGCCGAGGCCGGCGGTCTTAAGCAGGCGCGCGAACTTCTGCTGCAGGTTCTAGGCGTCCGAGCAGCGGAAGTCGGCGAAGTGGACGATGGGTTTCATAGGCACTCTTTCGTGTGTTTCGTGTGTTTCGTGGTTGACATCTCATCAATATGTCTTGATGGCGATGCGGCGGAACTCGATGGGGCAGCCCTCGCTCTGGAGCTGGATCTTTCCGCGCGTCGGCGAAAGCCGCTTGATGCGGTTGACGAGCTTGAAGTTGAAGTAGAATTCGGCCGTGTCGCCCATGCAGACGATTTCCGCGGTGTTCCATTCGCCGATCCGATTCTCGTTCTTCGCAGGCCGCACGTCGAAGGTGTCCGTCCAGTCGCGCGCGATGTCGGAACGGCAGATGCGCGCGTTGCCGGTAAGGCGGACGGTCTTGCCGCCTTCCTTGTGGATGTAATGCTTGCCGCCAAGCATCTCCGTGCCAACCTCGCCTTCGACGAAGATGTCGGGGCGGTCCTTCCGCCCGACCGTCCACAGGTCGCCGGACGCGCCCACGATGAGGTTGTACTCGTGCGAGAGCATCCACGTGTTCCCGAAGCCGCCGTCGGGTCCGATCGAGTGGAACAGGATGCCGCTGTCGGGGGCTTTTGTCTTCTTGGGTCCCCAGTTCGGCGCACCCGTCCATCGGTATTCCACTAGCAGCCTGTAGTTCGAGAACTCCTCCACAGTGGTGAGGCATCCGAATTCCTCGCCGCTCACATGTATCACGCCGTCCTTCACGGTGAACACTCCCTTTGGATCGACGTTCACGCCCCGGCCGCGTATGTACGTGTACCAGTTGGTCAGGTCGCGCTCGTTGAACAGTTCGCGCATTCCGGCGTATTCGTGGTCGTACATGCCGATGCACCCTGCGAGGCACGACAGGCCGAGCAGGCATGTGATAAGGTTCTTCATAGGTCGAATACTCCTTGCGTGAGGGTTGATGTGGATGGCGCGGGCGCGGCGGGTTGCTTGCCAGTCGCGGCGAACCGCGCGAGGAAGTCGTCCTCTGAGATTACTGGGATGCCGAGCTCCTTCGCCTTCTTGTTCTTACCGGAGGTGGAGGTGACGTCGTTGTTTATGAGGTAGCTGGTGGACTTCGATACGGAGCCGGCGGTCTTGCCGCCCAGCGACTCGATGAGCGCTTTCAGCTCGTTGCGGTTGGCGAAATGGTGTACGTCGCCGGTGATGACGAACGTAAGACCGGCGCAGCTGCCGCCCACAGGCGCGGCGGTGGGCATGGACAGCGTGACCTGCGAAAGCAGGTCGGCCACGAGCGCCTGGTTCGCCGGCGCCTTGCACCACTGCACGAACGCCGCGGAGCGGACGGCTCCGAGGCCGTCGATCTCCGCGAAGATCTCGTCGGTCGGCGCGTTCGCGGCCTTGTCGAAGAGCTCCTGCGCGCTGGAGACCGTGCGCAGAAGGCGCTTGGCGACGTCGATGCCGCAGAGCGGGATCGCGAGAGCCACGAGGAAACGGGTCGCCTCGCGCGACCGCGCGGCCTCGATGGAATCCGCGATGTTGGCGGCGGACCTGTCGCCGAAGCCCTCCATCATGGCGATGTCGGCGCGATGCTCGCCGAGCCGATAGATGTCCGCGACTGTCTTTATCCAGCCCTTGTTGACGAACTTCGCGAGCGTCTCGCCGGCGAGCCCGTCGATATCCATGCCGTCCTTCGAGACGAACCGCATGAACTTGCGCAGCTCGCGGGCGGCACAGCGGTCGTTGGTGCAGCGGAGCGTCCGCGTGCCAGACTCCGCCTCGCGGACCTCGGTGGGCGCTCCGCAGACGGGGCACGAGGACGGGATGTCGAACTCCCCCGCCTTGCGCGTGACCGCTACCACTTTGGGAATGATCTTGTTTGCCTTGATGACGGAGAGCTCAGTGCCTGGTCCACCGATGCCTAGGCGCTCGCACTCGGAGATGTTGCAGAGCGAGGCGCGCTTGACGGTGGTGCCTTCGAGCGAGACTGGCTCGAAGACGGCTACTGGCGATATGGATGCCACGGCGCATGACCATTCGATGCGTTCGAGCGTCGTCGCGGCCGTCTCGTCCTGCCACTTGAACGCCAGCCCCGCGCGCGTCGCGTGGTGTCCGGTCACGCTGCCGGTCTTCGCGTACGCCACGTCGTCATATGTCACCACGAGGCCGTCGACCGGGTAGGGGTTCGCCTTGCTGGTGACGCGGTCCGTCCAGCGGTCGATCGTCGCCTGGATGTTTGCTTCGGACGGCATGCCGACGCGTTCGCGCTCAACGGCCTCTAGGCCGATCTTCTCGAGCCAGTCCATCTGCGCGCCCCACGAGGCGAAATCCCTTTCGGCGTGGACGAGCGAGAAGGGGATCCACCGCAGCTTGCGGCGCCGCAGCTCGTCGACGGCCTTCGTGTCTTCCGAGTCCTTGAGCGTGAGCGAGCCGGACGCCAGGTTGCGCGGGTTCGCGTAGTCTTCCTGTGACTCGGCGAGGAACGCCTCGAAATCGGCGTATGATATCACTGCCTCGCCGCGCACGACGAGGTGCCCCGTCTCCTTGACGCGCTGCGGGAGACCGCGTATGCCTGGGGCGAGATGGGTGATGTTTGTGCCCACGTGGCCGTCGCCGCGCGTCACGACCTTGTTCAGTCGGCCGTTGTCATAGGTGACGACGAGCGTGAGGCCGTCGAGCTTCCACGAGATCCAGATGGGCCTGTCCTCGGCCCACTTGGCGATGTCCGCCACCTTCTTCGTCTTGGCGAGCGAGAGGGCCGCGAACTCATGCGCCTCCTTTTGGCCGGCCACGTCGTCGGCCGACACGCGGTTGGTGGGCGAGTCGGGCAGCACGACGCCGGTTTCCGACTCGAGCTCCTTCACCTGGTCGAAGAGGGCGTCCCACTCGAAGTCCGTCATCAGCTCGCCGCGGCCGTTGTAGTAGGCGTCTGCGGCGGCGTTGAGCCGCGCAACCATCTCGCGCATCTGTCTGATCTTGTCGTCCATCGCAGGCATTATACCAAATCGCGGGTGCCGTTGTGTGGAGGAAAGGCATATGGTTTGGTATAATGGGTGCGTAGAAGGAAAAGGCAAAGGAAAAGAGATATGGACACAGGAGTGGTAATCATCGGCACCGGGCTTATAGCGCGCTTCCACGAGGAGGCCGTGGGAAGCATTCCCGGATTGAAGGTGGTGGCAAAGTGCCGCAGGACGGACGACTGGGATGCCGCGCTCGCGCAGCCTGGCGTGGGGCTATGCCTTGTGGCGAACGCGAGCGGCGCGCACGACGAGGCCGTCTTCGCCGCCGCTCGGCACGGCGTGCCGGTCCTGGTGGAGAAGCCGATCGCCATCACGACGGCGCGGACGGACGCGATGATCGCCGCGTGCGACAAGGCCGGCGTGCCGCTGGGATGCATCTTCCAGACGCGTTGGAGCGACGAGTTTGCGCGCCTGCGCGCCGCGGTGGACTCAGGCGAGCTCGGCCGCATCACGTACGCGGCGGTCCACGTGCCGTGGTGGCGGGACGACTCCTACTACACCGGCTCGGACTGGCACGGCACGAAGGCGATGGACGGCGGCGGCGCGCTCATCAACCAGGCGATCCACATGGTGGACTGGCTGACGGCGCTGATGCCGCCCGTGACGGACGTGAAGGCGTTCACGGCGACGCTCGCGCATCCGATGGAGGCGGAGGACACCGTTTCGGCCGCGCTCCGCTTCGAGGGTGGCGCGCTCGGCGGCGTGTACGCCACCACAGCGAGCTTCCCCGGACGCGGCAAGCGCATTGAGATCACGGGCACGAAGGGGACGATCGTGGTGGAGGATCCGCAGCACGGCTCGTCGAACGCCGGGGCGATTCCCACCGAGCAGCACCGCAAGTGCATCGAGGCGTTCATGGAGTCGGTTCGCGGCGGTGCGCACTATCCCATAGACGGACGCGAGGCGCGCAAGCCTGTGGACCTGATAGAGCGCATCTATATCGACGCCGCTTCACAGGCACGCCCGTTTTTGGTAAAATAGCGGCCATGAAAAACGATGAACTGTGCCCATGCGCCTCGGGAAAGGCGTTTGGGGAGTGTTGTGGTCCTATCCTGAGTGGTGCCCGCAAGGCCGCGACGGCGGTCGAGCTGATGCGCGCGCGCTACAGCGCGTACGCTGTCGGCAACGTAGAATTTCTCTTTGAGTCATCTGGCCCTGAGGTTCGTGGCGAGTTCGACGAGAAGACAACCCGCGAGTGGTCGAAGTCCGCCACCTGGCAGGGCCTGGAGGTGGTGGGGACAGAGAAGGGCGGACCGGAAGACGAGGATGGATTCGTCTCCTTCGTGGCGCACTATTCCGCCAATGGCCAGTCCTGCGAGCACCGCGAGCAGTCGTACTTCAAGAAGATCGACGGGGAGTGGCGCTTCATCGACGGCGAGATCGAGAAGAACAAGCCGTTCCACCGCGAGGAGCCGAAGATCGGGCGCAACGATCCGTGCCCGTGCGGGAGCGGCAAGAAGTACAAGAAGTGCTGCGGGAAGGGGAAATGAAGCCTGCTGCGTTCCTTTTCGACCTCGACGGCACGCTGATAGATTCGGAGATGCTCTGGACGCGCGCCATCGTGGACTGGCTAGCCGACCAGGGCCAGCGTACGACTCCGGAGGCGTTTGCGCCCCTTGTGTTCGGGCATAGCTGGCTCGACATCCACGCGACGATACTTTCGGAGTTCCCCGCTCTCGGGAAGAGGACTCCGGTGGAGGACGCGCGCACGTTGCGCCCGTACTACACGCGGCTGGCGACTGATCCTGCAAAGCTTGTGATTCCAGGCAGCGTCGACTTCTTCCGCAAGGTGGCCCGTATCGCGCCATGCGTGATCGTCTCTGGGTCGCCGCACGATGACGTGGCGGCTGCGGCGGAGCTTTGCGGAGTCAGTCACCTGGTGAGGTTCGTCCTTGGCGGCGAAGAGTATGGCCGAGGCAAGCCTGCACCGGACGGATTCCTGCAGGCAGCGTCGCTCCTTGATGTCGACGCGAGCGAATGCGTGGTGGTGGAGGACTCGACCGCAGGGGTCGCGGCCGGCAGGGCTGCAGGCATGCGCGTGATCGGACTGGACCGGAACCGCCTTGTCCAGCAGAACTTCGCGGGTTGCGAGTGGCTGGTGCATGATCTTTCGGAGATCGACGTGGCGGCGGTATTTGGTGGTGAAGGGTGAACGGTGAAGGGTGAAAGGTGAAGGGTGGAGTGGTGCTGATTAGGAGTTTAAAAGTCAAAGGGCTTATGTAGAGATGAACAAGAGCGAAAAACTTATAGTGATGCTGCTCGGCCTGGCGCTGGTCTGGTGGATGTGGCAGTCGATCGGCGACCAGAAGAAGTCGGCAGAGACGCAGGCGCGTCAGGCCGCCGCCAGAGCCAGTCAGCCTAAGGCCGTTAAAGACGTCAAGGGTGTCAAGGACGCTAAAGACGTCAAGGAACCTAAAGACGCTAAGGACGTTAAAGACCTTAAGGAGACCAAGGCGGTGCCTCGCGCGCCGGAGCAGCTGGCGACGCTGAAGAACGGACAGCTGGAGCTGACGTTCTCGTCGCATGGCGCGGTCATAAAGAAGGCTAGGATGCTCCAGTACGCCGAGCGGCCGGGCGCGATCTCGGACTCCAATCCGTCTGTTTCGTTGGACCTTTCCGCCAGCCCGGCGCTTGCGTTGTCGGGAGTTCCGGGTCTGGATGCCGACGCGGACTACATCGTGGCCGAGAGTCGCGAAGACTCGGTAGTCTTCACGAACGCGTTTTTGCGGCGCGAGGTCTCGCTGAAGGATGACTACCGGATTGAGGTGGCGGAGACGTTCGCGCCTGGGTGTCCGCTCGACGCGGCGACTGCGCTTTCGCTCGGGAGCATGTCGCTGGGCTCGTCGAAGAACGACATCCTCTCCATCGACTCCTGGATTGTCGCCGACGAGAAGGGCAAGAGCCACGTGGAGCATCATGGAGACGACGGCCCGCTGAAGAGCTATCTTGCCGGAGGGTTCGGCGGATGCAGCGGAAGCTCCGACGCGTCCGCCATGCCGCCTCGTCAGAAGGTGGCTATTCCTGGCGCACGCAGCTGGCTTGCCGTGAAGAACCGTTTCTTCGTGACGGCGCTGACGGGATTGACCGGCGACGCGGGTTTCGTCGCGACGATCGACCGCGACATGTCGAGGCGCGAGTACGTGCCGAAGTCGGTTGCGGCGGCAATGATGTCCTCCGCGCTTCCGGAAAGCCGTGCGCGCAGCTACGTCCTCTACCTGGGACCGAAGAAGCAGAAGCTTCTGTGGAACCTCGGCCTGAAGGACGTGATGGAGTTCGGCATGTGGCGATGGCTGTGCTATCCGATGGTGTGGGTGCTCAACTTCTTCAACTCGCTGATACCCAACTACGGCGTGGCGATCATCCTGATGACGATCCTCGTGCGTCTCCTCTTCTGGCCGCTGACGCACAAGTCGACCGTTGGGATGCGCAAGATGCAGGAGATACAGCCCAAGCTCAAGGAGATACAGGCCAAGTTCAAGGACAACCCGCAGCGCATGCAGCAGGAGACGTGGCAGCTGTACCGCGACCACAAGGTTAATCCGCTGTCGAGCTGCCTGCCGATGCTGGTGCAGATACCGGTCTTCATAGCGCTCTTCAACGTGCTGCGCTCGACGGTGGAGCTGCGCTACGCGCCGTTCCTGTGGATATCGGACCTCTCCGAGCCGGAGGCGCTGTTCGCGAGCTGGTTCCCGTTCGGCGGTCTCAACATCCTGCCGCTCTTCATGACGGGACTGACCATACTCCAGAGCGCGTTCACGCCCACGTCAGGCGACAAGAACCAGCAGCGCATGATGATGATAATGATGCCGCTGTTCATGCTCGTCATGTTCTACAACTTCCCGAGCGCGCTTTCGCTCTACTGGGCGCTCAGCACCGCGTTCGGCGTCGTGCAGGCGTGGTGGATACGCAAGAAGTACACGCCTGTGCACGCGAATGACGGCGTGGTGGTTCCCGACTCGGTGGAGATGCCTGTCACCCGCCAGATGAGGAGACACGGGAAGGGTGAAGGGTGAAAGGTGAAGGGTGAAAGGTGAAAGGTGAAGGGTGAAAGGTGAAGGGTGAAAGGTGAAGGGTGAAGGCCATGGAGATAATCACTACTGAGAACGCGCCGAAGGCGCTGGGGCCGTATTCGCAGGCGATAAAGGCCGGCGGATTCATCTGGTGCTCGGGGCAGATCCCGATCGATCCGGCGGCGAACGCAGTGACGGCGACGACCGTCGAAGAGCAGACCCGCCAGGCGATCACAAACCTGAAGAACGTGCTGGAGGCTGCGGGCGCAGGACTCGACAAGGTGGTGAAGACCACGGTGTTCATCAGCGACATGAACGACTTCGCCGCGATCAATGCCGTCTACGCCGAGATGTTCGGCACCACGAAGCCTGCGCGCAGCTGCGTGCAGGCGGCACGTCTGCCGAAGGACGTGAAGCTGGAGATCGAGGCCGTAGCCGTCGATGAATAGTAGGCGGACAGCGGCTTTTGCAGTCTGCCGCTGGCGGGCGACGCACGAGTTCGCGAACGAGCTCCTGCCGGCTGTCTGCGCAGACCGCGCATTCGTGCAGGATCTCGTTTACACCGTCGTGCGCAGGTACCGTCCGCTCCGCGCCATACTCGGCGAGCTGATGAAGACTTGGCCTAAGGGCGAACTTGAGGCGCTCGTTCTGGTTGGGGCCGCGCAGATACTCTACATGCCGGAAGTTCCGGACTTCGCCGCTGTCAACGAGACGGTCGCGGCCGCGAAGGCGAGCGGACGCGAGAAGCGGCTCGACCGCGTGGTGAACGGCGTCCTGCGCAATCTCCTTCGTCGGCGCGACGAGTTTGAGGCGAAACTTGCAGCAGCGCCGCTCGCGGAGCGCGAGAGCTACCCCAATGCGCTCGTTGCGCGCTGGGTCGCACGCTATGGCGACGCCAACGCCGAGGCGTTGGCGAAGTGGCACAACCAGCCAGCCGAGACGTGGCTGGCTTCTAGGGACGGGCGATTCGAGAGGTTGCCGCATGGACGGAGGGTGACCGAGGTTGAGGGGTTCGCGGAAGGCGCGTTCGTGGTTCAGGATCCTGCGACGGCGGAAGCGGTGACGTTGCTGGACATTGCGCCAGGCCAGTCCGTGCTCGACTTCTGCGCGGCACCGGGCGGCAAGACCGCGCAGGTCGCGTGGCGGCTGAACGGCACGGGGCGTCTAGTTGCGCAGGAGGTCAACCCCAAGCGGCTCGCCCGCCTGAAGGAAAACCTGGCTCGCCTGCGCCTCGATTCGGTGGAGGCGACGCAATCCGTTGCCGGCATCGGCGGTCGAACCGTGTTCGACCGCGTATTGGTGGACGCCCCCTGCTCAAACACGGGCGTGCTGCGTCGGCGGCCTGACGCGCGCTGGCGCTGGAGCGTGGACCACCTGAATCAGCTGGCGGGACTCCAGGCGCAGATCCTCGACGCGGCAGCGGCTCATGTGGCGCCGGGCGGACGGCTCGTCTACTCCACCTGCTCCAACGAGCCGGAGGAGAATGGGGAACAGGTGGCGGCGTTCCTCGCGCGGCATGAAGATTTCACGGAAGTCGAGAGGCGCGAGTCGGTGCCGTTCGAGACCGGTCATGATGGCGCGTTCGCATGCGCCATGGAAAGGCGGCTGGCATGACTGGCACATGGTACGTCCTGCACGTCAAGCCTCGCACCGAGAAGAAGGTGATGGCCTACCTCGAACGGTACGGCTTCTTCCGTTACCTGCCGCTGTTCGTGAAGGTGACGAAGGTGCAGCGGCGTAAGGTCAGGCGCGAGCTGCCGATCTTTCCCGGCTACGTGTTCACACGCCTTTTGCCAGATCAACGCATCAAGATGCTGCAGACCAACCTCATCGTGCGGACAATACCGGTGCCTCGGCCGCGCGAGATGATCCACCAGCTGCGGCAGGTCAACCGCGCAACGAGGGCAACCTTGCAGGAAATGAAAAAGCTGGCTTGCATGTTCAAGTCAGGGGACTACGTGCGCGTCAAGTCCGGCCCGTTGCGCGGGACTGAGGGGTACGTCAGGTATGACGGCGAGCAGGCGACTATATGCCTGAACGTGGAGGCTCTTGGCGCTGGGGTGGCGCTGACGATTTCGCCATCGGATGTCGAGAAGATACGATGACAGGATGCGTCCCGACGAGAGATGTGCTATAATTGCGCCAAGGAAAGGACCATAACCCATGAAGAAACTGATAGTATTCGCTTCGGCGCTGGCAGTTATGCTGGTGTTCTCCGGCTGCCATCACCATCACCACCATGACGCCGGTCGTCCGCGTTACGAGAACCGTCCGCCACCTCCACCTCCTGCTGCCGGGCACCATCACCACCCGAATCACCACCATAATCCACCGCCGCCTGTTCATAAGAAACCGTATTGATTGGATAGGTAGGACAGCTGAGGGTACGGACATGTTCGTTAAATTGCTCGTGAAAAGAATCATTCCGACGCTGATCGTGCTTGCGATCCTAGTGCTGGGCGGCCTGTGGCTGTACGGTTTCCTGGGCGTGAAATGCGGCTGGGTAGGCCTTACGGACTACCCGAACCTCAACTCCATCGCCAAGAGCGGCGCTGACGCCGCTGGCGGCATGGGGGCGATCGCCAAGGGCAAGATCGGCCTATAGGAACCGAGCCTAGCGCCCCAGCACCTTGCGGTAGCGGGCGATGAGGGCGTTGGTGGAAGAATCGTGCTTGAGGGACGGTTTCTCGGCCGTCAGGTCCTTGAGCACGTTCTTCGCAAGCACCTTCCCAAGCTGCACGCCCCACTGGTCGAAGCTGTAGATGTCCCAGATTACGCCCTGAACGAACACCTTGTGCTCGTAGAGAGCGATGAGCGCGCCGAGCGTCTCGGGCGTAAGCTCGTCGGCGAGCAGGGTGTTCGTGGGACGGTTCCCTTCAAACGTCTTGAAGGGGACGAGGTTCTCGGGATCGCCGTCGGCGCGGCACTGCTCGGCGGTCTTGCCGAAGGCGAGCGCCTCGGTCTGGGCGAAGAAGTTCGCCATCAGCTTGTCGTGGTGGTCGCCGATCGCGTTGTGCGTCTTGCAGAAGCCGATGAAGTCGCAGGGGATGAGGTGCGTGCCCTGGTGGATGAGCTGGTAGAAGGAATGCTGGCCGTTGGTGCCGGGCTCGCCCCACTCGATAGGGCCGGTCGTGTACGTGACGGGCTTGCCGTCCTTCGTCACGGACTTGCCGTTTGACTCCATGTCGAGCTGCTGGAGGTATGCGGGCAGGCGGCTGAGGTACTGGTCGTACGGCAGCACGGCATACGACTCTGCGTGGTAGCCGTTCGAGTAGAGGATGCCGAGAAGGGCGAGGATGACGGGGAGGTTGCGGTCGAGCTTCGCCGTGCGGAAGTGCTTGTCCATCTTCCAGTAGCCCTTGTGGAGCTTGCGGAAGTTGGCCGGACCGATGGCGATCATCAGCGACAGGCCGATTGCGCTCGGGAGGGAGTAGCGTCCGCCGACCCAGTCCCAGAATCCGAACATGTTGGCGGTGTCGATGCCAAACTTCGATACCTCGTCGGCGTTAGTGGAGACTGCGACGAAGTGCTTGGATACGACGTCGTTGGGGTTCACGCTCGGGATGTGGTCGATGAGCCAGGCACGCGCGGAAAGGGCGTTGGTCATGGTCTCCTGCGTTGTGAACGTCTTGGACGCGACGATGAAGAGCGTCTGGTCGGCCTTCACCTCGCGGAGCGTCTCGGCGAGGTGTGTGGAATCCACGTTCGATACGAAGAAGCACTTGATCGAGCGCTTCGAGAACGGGGCGAGGGCGATGGTGGCCATTGCGGGGCCGAGGTCGCTGCCGCCGATGCCGATGTTGACGACGTACTTGATGCGCTTGCCTGTGAAGCCGCGGTGCTTGCCGGTGCGGACCTTGTCGGCGAACTCGGACATCTTCGCGAGGACGGCGCGCACGTCTGGCATCACGTCCTTGCCGTCCACGAGCACCTTCGCGGCGGGATCGCAGTTGCGGAGGGCGGTGTGGAGGACGGCGCGGTTCTCGGTGCGGTTGATCTTTTCGCCCGTGAACATCTTCTCGATCTCGGCCTTCAGGTTCGCGGCCTCGGCGAGCTTGATGAGGGCCTTCATCACGTTCGCGTCGATGCGGTTCTTGGAGTAGTCGAGCGTCCAGCCTGCGGCGGAGGCGGTATAGCGCTCCGCGCGCGCGGGATCAGCCGCGAACAGCTGCTTGATCGTCGTGCCCTTCGAGGCCTCTATCGCCGCCTCGACCTTCTTCCATGCTTCCTGGTTCATTCTTCAGTGACCTTTCTTGTGGGAAAAGAAAGCTATATTTTACCATAATTGCCGTGGACATGGTTGTGACTTTTGCGGTTGGGATATGATATACTTTAACCCATGCAAAGCGCTGAAAAAGGCGAGGCCGCCGGAAAGTTGCTCGAACCGGGCGACATGTTCGGCGACTACACCGTGGAGAAGCTGCTCGGGAAGGGCGGCATGGGCGCGGTGTACCTCGTGCGTGCTCCGGACGGCGAGAGGTATGCCGTCAAGGTGATGTTTCCCGAAATCGCCAGCAAGAATCCGGACTTCCGCAAGCGATTCGCGCGCGAGGCCGAGTTCGCGATGAAGATCAAGCACAAGAACCTGATTTCAGTGTACGACGTGGGCGAAGACCCGGATACGGGCTTTTGCTACATCATCATGGACTACGTGCCGGGCGGCAGCGTGAAGGATAGGCTTGCCGCGAAGGGCGCGTTGCCAATAGCCGAGGCAGTCTCGATCGCCGCCCAGATCGCCCTTGCCCTCGAGGTGGCGCACCGGCACGGCGTGGTCCACCGGGACATCAAGCCCGACAACATCATGTTCGACGCTGACGGGACGCCGAAGCTGGCGGACCTTGGCGTGGCGAAGTTCACGGACGACGAGCACAAGACGACGGTGACGACGACGGGCATGATCATCGGTACGCCCGCGTACATGGCGCCGGAGCAGATGATGGACTCGCACCACATCGACGCGCGGGCGGACATCTATGCGCTGGGTGTCGTCCTCTACGAGATGCTGACCGGGAGGCGTCCTACAGAAGGTAGTTCGGCAGTCGAGCTTCTCGCGAAGGCGCTGAAGGGCGAGGCTCTTCCCGACGTGCGGACGATGCGGTCCGATATTTCGGCGGCCATTGCGTACGTGCTTTCGCTTATGTGCGCACCGAAGCCGGAAGACCGTCCGCCAACCACACTGGCAGTGGCGCAGCTGCTCCAGAAGGCCGCCACGGGCCAGCTTGTCATTCCCAAGAAAAAGCCTCGCGCGGCAGACGCGCGGCGGGCCAAGCAGCCGTTCCCCGTGGCCGCATGCATCCTCGGCGCGCTCGTCCTCGGCGCTGCGGCGTTCGGCTGGCGCGCGTGGCAGAAGCGCACTGGGACAACGGGCGTCCCGCCCGTTGATGGAGGCATTTCGGAGTCGCCGCGCCATGCCTCTGGCGTCCCGCCTGTTGGAGAAAGCGACAAGAATGTCGCTTCACGGGACACGATACCTCCTCAGGGGAGCGGCATTCCAGTCGCTTCAAGAGCACAATCCGCCAACTCTCTATACTGCGTAGTAGACCTCTCGGCGGGACCGAACGCAAGCAAATATCCCGTCAAGTGGCTTACCGTGCCGCCATCCGGCGGCTTCAACGTGGACGAGTACAAGACCACCAAGCTCGTCCTCCGCCGCATCGAGCCGGGCAAGTTCATGATGGGCGGCAAATACGAGGTGACGCTTACGAAGCCGTTCTACTGCGGCGTTTTTGAGGTGACGCAGAAACAGTACGAGCTGGTGACAGGAAGCAATCCATCTCAAAGCAAGGGCGACATGCGTCCCGTAGAAAATGTTTCGTGGAATATGATTCGTGGCGATTCCGCCACCTACAACTGGCCGAGTTCAGCGAACGTCGATTCTTCGACGTTCATGGGTAAGATCCAGATGCGCACGGACCTCAACTTCGACCTGCCCACCGAAGCCCAATGGGAATACGCCTGCCGCGCGGGGACGACGAGCAAGTACAACAACGGCGGCGATTCCGAAACCGACCTGAAGAAGGTGGGGCGTTTCGCTCTCAACCAGAAAAAGCGCCGTAGTAAGGAGTCCGATGAGTCTTTAGCCAAGCACGAGCCAGATGGAAAAGGCGGTTGTTGGGAGGAGCACACGGTTGTAGGTTCGTATGTTCCGAACGCCTGGGGACTCTACGACATGCATGGGAACGTGTGGGAAGTGTGCTTGGACTGGAAAGGTAATCTATCGGGCGGCGTGACGGATCCACAAGGTTCTTCCTCGGGGCGGGCCCGGGTGAAACGCGGCGGCTGCTGGGACAGCTTCCCGAACGTCTGTACCTCGTCCTGCCCGAACGGCTCTCGCCCGTCGGGCGGCGACAACCAAGGCTTCCGCCTCTGCATGAACCCCGAAGCGGCCGTTTGCGTGTCCGCTCAGGGAAGCGTCGCACCCGCCGCTTTGCCCACCACGGGCGAGAAGCTTCCCAAAGAAACCTCGCCCCGCCCCAAGCCGTTGGTACTCGATCTCGGCGGCGGCGAGAAGCTCGCGTTCGTCGGGTGCCCTGCGGCCACGTTCGTTAGGAATGGCCTCAGCATCAACATGCGCCAGACTCTCACGATCACCCGTCCATTCTGGATCGGGAAGTTCCCCGTGACGGTTGGACAGTGGGAGCGGCTAATGCCTAGGAGCGAGCCGCCAGATGGAGCGAGGCGAGATGCTGACTATCCGAATGTCCCCATCATGTGCGGGAGGATGATGTCGAATTCAAGCCTGTCGCGGCAGACGGCGGAGGATTTCATGGGAAGGCTTGCGCGCGAGTTCAAAAATCAGATTCCATCGGGCTACACGATTCGTCTGCCGACCATGGCGGAGTGGTCGCATGCGTTCATGGCCATGTCCCAAGACCCGCTTGATCCATACGCTGACGACAACCGGGCTCCACTAGAGGACTACGTTGCTAGCTTTGTGACACGAGAGGACAGCATTGCCTACTGGCAGGAACGTGGGGTTGTCACGGGCAAATTTAGGGAGAAGACATGGGTGCCATATATCCCCATCGGACGACGGCGTCCGAACAAGTGGGGATTATATGACATGGGTGGTGTGACGGTTGAGCCGCTTTTGGATTCTGGCGTGCCTGTTCCAGGCGCCGCAGAAGGAGACTCGATCAAACAGTTTCAACTGTTCAAGCTTAGAAATCATTGCACGGCATTTGGTGATGGGGCTCGGGACCCATTGATTTTCGAGCCGGATCGCCCGGATGCACCATCACGGCGTTTTTCGCTGGTGAATCAAGGGTGGCGGCAAGAGTTGGTTGGTTCGCACATCTATTCTAACGTCAGCCCTATTCCTTATAGTTTCTGCTATACGAAAACAGGAAGCGAGTTCTTCGTGCTCAAGCTCCGCCTTGTCGTTGGCCCCGACCTGCTGAAGGAGCGAGGCATCACGCCGCCTGTGTCGGAAATGAACGGGCGAGACGCCCGTCCTCCCTGGGTGAACGGAAAAGACGTTGCGCTCTACTGCGTCGTCGATCTCTCCGCTGGACCCACTGCGAAAAAATATCCCGTATCGTATCTTAACGCCGAACCGAATGGCGGCTGGACGGACGAGTATAAGACAACCAAGCTCGTCCTGCGCCGCATCGAGCCCGGTAACTTCAAGATGTGCGGCAAGTATGACGTGACGCTCACGAAGCCGTTCTATATCGGCGTGTTCGAGGTGACGCAGAAGCAGTACGAGCTGGTGACGGGGGAGAATCCGTCTGAGTTCAAAGGTGACATGCGGCCGGTGGAGAAAGTGTCATACGATATGATACGTGGTAATGATGCTGGTGCGAAGTGGCCTGCGTCTTCAGCGGTGGATTTCCATTCGTTTATGGGCAAGTTGAGGGTACGTACGGGGATTGACAGCTTCGACCTTCCGACAGAGGCGCAGTGGGAATACGCCTGCCGGGCCGGGACAACGAGCCCGTGCAACAATGGTGGTGGTTCCGAGGACGATCTGAAGAAGCTGGGACGGTTCCGGTTCAACCAGAAAGCCCGCGGACATAATGAGTCCGATGCGGATCTCGCCCGGCACGAGCCGGACGGCAAAGGCGGTTATTCGGAGCGACACACGATTGTCGGTTTATACATGCCGAACGCATGGGGACTCTACGACATGCACGGGAACGTGTGGGAACGATGCCTGGACTGGCGGAGCGATAACCTGTCTAGTGGGGTTACGGATCCCCTTGGTGCCTCTTCGGGGTCATCACGGATACATCGCGGTGGCAGTTGGAGTAATCCCGCGAATAACTGTACTTCGTCTACACGATACTGTTACCCCCCGTCGGGCGTAAACGGTAGTATCGGCTTCCGCATCGTAGTCGGCCCCGACCTGTTGAAGGAGCGCGGCATCACGCCGCCCGTGCCGAACGTGAACGGGCGAGTTGCGCCTTCTCGTGGCGTTTTGGCACGGACGGTTGTGCGGTCGGTTGAGGTGTTCCCGCACGCGGATGCGCAGAATGCAAAATGGAAGAAGCGCGCGCCGTGGCGGTACACGATGAAAGTGCCTCCAGCAAATTGGATGGAGCCGGGTTTCCGCGACGGCATGTGGAAGCGGACGAACAAGCCGCTTGGCTTCGGCAAGGATGCATCGTTCATGCGCATTGCCGAAAAATGGAATACGAGCGACGTCTGGCTACGGCGGCACTTCACATGGAAGAAGTCTGGGAAGGTGACGGAGGTCGTGTTTGACATGCTACATGACGAGGACGTGGAAATCTATCTGAACGGGACACGCATCCTTGAGGAGAAGGGGTCGAACACCGGCTGGGAGCCGTTCTCAGTATCGGTTGAGACGTTCATGTCGGCTGTCAAGGATGGCGACAACGTGCTGGCCGTCAAGGTGCATGACGGTGCCGCCCCGCGCTGCTTTGACTGTGGCTTGACGGTGCAAGCGGAAGAGGTGAAATGATGTTGCAAGCAAAGCTCAGAACACTGACCATAGTTTCATTGGTCGTTGCCCAGTCTCTCTTTGGCGGCAACGCTAAATCGTCAACAGGCTGGTTGTCCGATTTCGAAGAGGCCAAGGCATTGGCTGCGAAAGAAGGCAAGTATATCCTCATTTGCAGTTGTCTTGCAGACCTCGGTCATCGGTTGGGAGGCGATAGGTTCATACGAAGTGCAAGGCGACGATTCGTCTTGCTGCGGGTAGATCTTGCGAAAGATGAGGCTCAGGCAAAAGCATCCGACGACTATCGGTTGAATCATCCGCTGCTTGCCAATGACATCAGCAAGTGGTGGGGACACAGAGACATCCGCATAGCAGATGCTGCCGGATCGTTCGTCAAGCAGCTTGCCAACCTGAATGACGCGCTTGCTGACACGCTTGAAACATCGTCAACGCGTGATAAAGCAGCATCTCCAAAGGCTAAAGGCGTTGCGGATAAACCGCGGATCATGCCAGTTCCCGGCACCCATCCCACCACGCCTGCCGGATGGATGGACAACTTCAAGGCGGCTCAGGAGATTGCGGCCCGGGAGAAAAAAGGTTTGTTCGTCGTTTTTGCGCAATACAACTGTCCTCCGAGTGTTTCATACAAGAAGGAAATCCTTTCTTCCCCGATAATCCTCAATGAACTGTCCAAGAAATATGTACTGGTCTATCTGCTGATCGGTGGCATTGACATAATGGAAATCGAGGAGCACAGGCACATATTTGACGAATTGACGGAGAAAGCCGACAGTGCAAATTGGAGGAACAGGCGGGGGCGATATCCGGTTACTATGCTGATACCTAACGACGATTCGAAAATGTCCATCATCTCGGACTCTTGGAATGAGGTAGAGACGCTCAAGAAGCAGAAAAAACTCAAGCGTCGCTATGCCGAACAGCAACTGGCGGAGAGGTTTCTCAACTTCATCCAAGAAGAGCAAAAAAGAGCGGCGAAATGAGCGTGAGCGGGATGCATAGCGGAGAAAAGGGCGAGGCCGCCGGAAAGTTGCTCGAACCGGGCGACATGTTCGGCGACTACACCGTTGAGAAGCTGCTCGGGAAGGGCGGGATGGGTGCGGTCTACCTCGTGCGCGCGCCCGGAGGCGAGCTGTACGCCGTCAAGGTGATGTTTCCCGACATGGTGAAGAAGGGGTCCGACTACCGCAAGCGGTTCGCGCGCGAAGCCGAGTTCGCGATGAAGATCAGGCACGATAACCTGATCTCCGTGTACGACGTGGGCGAGGATCCAGAGACGGGGCTGTGCTACATCATCATGGAATACGTGCCGGGCGGCAGCGTTGCGGACCGCCTGGAGCGCGAGGGGCCGTTTCCGATGTCCGATGCGGTGGCCATCGCCGCACAGGTTGCCATGGCGCTGGAGGTCGCGCATCGGCACGGCGTGATCCACCGGGACATCAAGCCGGACAACATCATGTTCGACGCGGACGGGACGCCGAAGCTGGCGGACCTCGGCGTGGCGAAGTTCACGGATGGCGCGCACAAGACGACGGTGACGACGACGGGCATGATCATCGGCACGCCGGCGTACATGGCGCCTGAGCAGATGATGGACTCGCACCACATCGACGCGCGGGCGGACATCTACGCGCTCGGCGTCGTCCTCTACGAGATGCTGACGGGGAAGCGTCCGAACGAGGGCAGCACGGCGGTGGAGCTGCTGGCCAAGGCGATCAAGGGCGAGCCTCTGCCGGACGTGCGGACGATGCGGCCGGAGGTGTCGGCGGCGATCGCGCACGTGCTCTCGCTCATGTGCGCGCCGAAGCCGGAAGGCCGTCCTGCCACGGCGCTCGAGGCGGCGCAGCTGCTGCAGAAGGCCGCCACCGGGCGGCTTGTCCTGCCCAAGAAACCGCCCCGCGCGGCCGACGCGGCGGCGCGGAAAAGGAAGTCGCGTTTCCCGTTCGCGGCGATCGCGGTGGTTGCTGGCATAGTCGCCATTTGCGTTATGGTTGTCGTGGCCTCTTTGAGCAAGCTGTCGGCCGAACGGCAGCCACAGTCGCAAATTGTCGTGGTGACCAATGTGGTGGAACGGAAGGTCGTAGTAACCAATCAACTCGGGCAGGCGATGCATGAGGTGAAAGATGCGATTGGCGAAGCGAACGGAAAAACGTCGGAATCGGCTTTTGACGGTAATAAGGACGCAACGGCTGTGGTGCCGTACGTGTCCAAGAGCAGGCTCCATGCGCTCTATCGCTCAAAGGACAGGAAGCATGTGTTCGTGTCGTCGTCTAGCCATGCGCAGTCTGGCGGGGAATTTACCACGCCGCCATATTCCCTTGCGCGCATAAAGGAGTTGATTTCCCAAAAGGTCGAGATTGTGCACTTCAACGTGTCGTGTTCCAAGGACGGAATTCTCTTTTCGTCCAAGCGGTATGGCATCGAGCATGTCTCTAACGGACGCGGTAACGCACGTGACTATACGGCACAAGATCTTAAGCAGTTCAAGGTCAAGCAGCAGGGCACTGTCTCAACGGAGGGATTCGCGACTTGCGAAGAAATTCTTAGGGAAGGCAAGGGCAAGATTCTTTTCGACATCTCTGGTGGGATGGATTACGCTCGCGAACTTGAAGCCTTGATTGATCGGCTTGACGCCTGGGAGTCGGTCATCCTTGAGGGATTTGACGTCAAAGAAGCGCGTCGGCGTTATGGGGAGGGCATCTGGCGAAAAATACGTTCAGGTGAGGTGCAGATCATGGTCGGGGATAGGAGGTTGGCAGACTGGCGGAGTGTCACGCCGGAATGTATGGTCTGGGGGCAAAACATAGATCTGACCGAACGAGGGCTGACGAATATTCCTGAAAGAGTTACTTGCGCATTTGACAACCAGCCTGGACCTGGTCTTCGCACAGACGACGAAAAGGGGTGGGCGAAGGCGATTTCAGAAGGGGTCACGATTCTCCGCACGAACAGACCGGTGGCGTTGCGTCGCTACATTGAGAAGACGAGCTCTCGCCATGATTCTGCTTCGGCTGCAGAACTGAAGGGGCCGTATGGCCTTGTGGTCAAGGCTGATCCAAATTGCGAGGAAGCTGCGAGAAAGTTCTTGTCCGATGTAGAGAGCGTTTGGCTGCCTGCCGCCGTAAAGTTCTATGGCGAACCAGACAAGGAGAGAACGCCCGAAAATCCATTCGTTGTGACTTTGAAACGGAGACAAGACGACAAGAGGGTGGCCTGCTCTCCAGGGCTAGACGGCTTCACGGTGTTCATTCCTAGGGATGATGACGATTTCTCCGGCACGATTGGTTATATGTGCGGGGCGCTCCTCACACGCGTCGCAGAACCAACGTGGGTGCATTATGTGTTGTATGTCGATCGTTTGCTGTCGGATGCTGTATTGGGCACCGATTCGGGGTCTTCAAAGATTCAAAGTGCTGTCAATGCCGGATGCAAGGCGGAGGGGAATAGCCGCAAAAATTTCGATTCGGAACAATCATGGCGGTATGCCATGGCGATGAAACCCAGATGGCGATTGTGGGCTGCGCTTGAAGAGGTGCGTAAAAGGGATGGTGGATTCATGCTGAAATACTCGCAACTCAAGAATCTGCGTCATGCCGAGGGAAGGATCGGTGGCACCATCACGTGGCGGCAGATGGCAGAGCTGATTGGCGAGGCGGTCGGTTTCGATGTCGTTGAGATTTTTTTGCGGTATGGGATGGATATGTCGCGTGGGGATGCGGTGGAGAACGAAGACGGTCGCGAACACGGCAATGCTGTGCCTGTGACGCATGAGTCGACAGAAATCTTTCCGTGTGCCGATCCCAAGAGCACGAAGTGGAAGAATCGGCTGCCATGGCGATACGTGACGAAATATCCTGTGCCGTCCGGCGGAAAGAAGTGGATGGAGCCGACGTTCCGAGACAGTAGCTGGAAGCAGACCAGCAAGCCGCTTGGCGCCGGCAAGAGTAAGGAATTGATGCGCATTGCCGACAGATGGAGTTCGTCCAGTCTCTATCTGCGGCGTCACTTCGCCTGGAAGGGCGGGAAAGTGGCGCGTGTCGAATTCACGCTATACCACGCCTGCAATGTGAAGATATATCTGAACGGAGACCTCGTCCTCGATAAGGTTGACCGCAACGACTGGTGGGAGAAGATCGAGATTCCTGTCGAAGCGTTTGCGGCAGCGCTCCGAGATGGCGACAACGTGCTGGCGGTGGAGGCGCAGGACAATTTCGGAGTGCGTTATTTCGACTGCGGCCTGACGGTGGAGGTGGAAGAATCGAAATGAGCGAGAATAGGACATTTGTTGCTGTAATATTTGGCGCGATGGGCTTTTGGATAGGCCATTTCGCTCTCGGTGCCGATTGGATATGCGCTCTCTGCCTTGCCGTGTCGTTTGCCGGACTAGCGAGAGGACTTGCGGAGAATCGTCCGGAAGATGCCGTCCTGCATGGTGCAATGATTATCCTGTTCCCGCTTATCGCTGCGGCATTTCCCCGCCTGTGGTCGGCTTGTGCGGATGCCATGGCGAAGGGGGGCCGTACGTTGGATGCAACAGATAGGCATGTCCTTGCCGCCTTGCTTTTCATCGTCATCTATGCCGCAATTCATCTTGCGATGCGCATGCTTCTGGCAAGCGTGCTCTCTTTGGAGAAGATGAGAGAGGACGTGCACCGCACGGTTGTGCGGGCGAGTGTGGTCGCTGCTCACCTTTTCGTCGCCTTCTTGGGCGCGTTTGCCGCTTGTTGGGCATGTCGACGGTTCTTCGCGGTTGGAGTAGCCCACTATGTGGCGGTTGGAGCCATTGCCGCCGCATGGCTGGCATTGGCGTTGCGTCGGTTCGCTATGCAGGAGCGGGTGCGCGATGCGGCAAGGGTGGAGGCGGCACGGGCAGAGGCGGCATCACGTGTCGCGCCGGACCGCTGTGCGCCCTCCGTTTCTGTGCGTCCCAAGACGACTTTTGCCGATGTTGCCGGCATGGAAGAGGCGAAGCGTCAGATTCGGCTCCGGCTCATCGATCCCATCAAGGATC
This sequence comes from uncultured bacterium, assembly GCA_902769585.1. Classification (GTDB taxonomy): domain Bacteria; phylum Verrucomicrobiota; class Kiritimatiellia; order RFP12; family UBA1067; genus RUG572. The sequence continues at coordinate 16,291 of CACXPT010000006.1, read as the reverse complement.
GTGTACGCGCACAGCGCTACGGCATCAAGCCTGGTGGCGGCATACTCCTATACGGGCCGCCAGGAACCGGAAAGACGCTCCTGGCGAAGGCTGTTGCAGGCGAACTCGACCTCCCGTTCTTCTCGATCACGGCGGCCGACATCTTCGGGAAGCTGGTAGGCGACTCGGAGAAGAATGTGCGGAAGCTGTTTAAGGAGGTCAGAAGGCATCCGTTGTCAGTCGTCTTTATCGACGAGCTCGAGACGATCTTCCCGAACCGCAGCGTCGATGTGCACGAGACTACTCGCAAGGTGGTTGCCTACATGTTGCAGGAACTGGATGGGATCGATACGGGCAAGAATCCCATACTCCTGCTTGGCGCCACAAATGTGCCGTGGATGGTGGATGAAGCGTTTCTGCGGCCGGGGCGCTTTGACGTAAAGCTGTTCGTCGGGCTGCCGGATTCCGATGCTAGGAAGGCGATAGTAGATAGGCTCTTCTCCCAAGGGAGCGTTCGCCCGGTGCCGGGACTTGCCGAATACATCTCTAACCGGACCGAGAATTTCAGCGGCGCAGACCTGAAAGGGATTGTCGATGGAATCCGCCAGCTGGCATACGAGCGGCATCTGCCGCTGTACACCCATGCTTTGGCTGATGAGGTTCTCGAGAATGCCGTGCCATCCCCGGCCGAGTCGATTATGGACGCAATCAGGAAGTGGGAGGCTCGGATATGATATACTCTTCCCATGCAAAGCGAAGAAACAGACGAACTCGCAGAAAGGAAAACAAGTGATGAACATCAAACGTAGAAACTGGATATTGTGCGCAGTCGCATGCTGTCTTGCCGGAACAGCACTTGGAGCAAAGCTGTCGAAAAGCGTGCCGTCTGGATGGGACGAGAATTTCGCTCAGGCCAAGACGGACGCTGAGAAGGACGGCAAGCTGATCCTGCTGGCTTTTTCAGGGTCTGACTGGTGCCGCTGGTGCATTAAGATGGCTGAAGAGATATACTCTGACAGGAAGTTTGTCGCGCAGGCGAAGCAGAAGTTCATTTTGGTCATGATTGACAATCCTCGCGACCAAAGCATCCTTTCCAAAAAGGCGCTTAAGCAGAATCCCCAGCTGCGGGAGAAGTACGCCATCCGAGGCTACCCATGCACCGTGATCGTGCGGCCTTCCGGAGAAGAGGTAAAAAGATTCGGCGGATACCAGCCTGGAGGCGTGGACAAGTTTCTTGCGAAACTCGACGAAGTGGCTAAAGAAGCCGGCGTCTCGGTCGGAAACGATGCGGCAACGGATGCAGAAAGCGACGAAGAGATTCTTAAGGATGACCGCTTCTTTGGCGACTCGCGTGACAAGGCGAAGATTGCTGCTAGGGAGGCAAGGCAACGCAAGATAAACTCGACAAACGATTTTGAACTGGTTTCGTTTGCCGACATCACATTTGGGGCAGACAAGGCCGACGGGGGACCGACCTTGAAAGAGCCGTTTCTTCTCCTTTCAGACTTGCAGAAACCTGTCTATGCTCGTGGCAAGTTGACCGGATTCGTCCTGACGGCGCCGGCAAAACGCATCAAGGAGCTGTCTGCCAAGGATTTTCGCGTAGAGACATGTCGCCTTGTCAGGGCAATCGAGAAGGAACTTGACATCCGATTTGCGGTCACCAGTTTCAAGATCGACTTCGTTGGCAAGAATGCAGCGATAACAGTTTCTGCGAATCAGTCAACGGGACAATTGGCGGTTCAGTTCGTAAAGAAGAAATAGTTTTCCCAGTGGCAAAATGTGTACAACTGGGAACTAGATAATGCAAGAGGGAAGGAAAAGAGAATGAGTGGTGCAGATGCCGTCGCGAAAGGGGAAGAGACAGATATCTTCCAGCCTGGGGAGACCTTCCACGGGCATGTCATCGAACGTCTGCTTGGCAGGGGCGGGTTGGGAACGGTCTGGCTCGTCCGCCACCAGATGCTCGACACGCTCTTCGCGCTGAAGGTGCTAGACCCAGACGTCGCCGAGCAGAAGCCGGAGTATGTGAAGCGTTTTGTCAGGGAGGCCAAGCTCGCCACGAGAATCCGCCATCCTAACCTTGTCGCCGTGCACGACGCGGGGTACGATGCCGCAAAGGGCGTGTATTTCCTCGTGATGGACTACGTGGACGGCGATACGTTGCGCAAGCCAATAGCGTTCGGCGGCGGGATGCCGGAGAAGGAGGCCGTCCGTATCATCCTTCAAGTCGCTGACGTACTGGCCGCGGCGCAGCGGTTCGGCATGGTCCACCGGGATCTCAAGCCGGAGAACATCATGCTCACGGACGACGGGACGGTCAAGCTGCTCGACCTCGGCATCGCCAAGGTCGCTGGCGGCATCGACTCCTTGAGGACGACAACCCGTACGGTGTTTGGCACGCCCGCCTACATTTCTCCGGAGCAGGCGCTAGATTCCAGCACCGTCGATTCGCGCGCGGATGTCTACAGCCTAGGCATAATCCTATTTGAGATGCTATGTGGGCGGCGCCCGTACCGTGCCGACTCGCCGACCGATATTGTGGAGCAACTGCTGGACGGTAGCCCGATCCCTGACGTCCGCTTGTTCAACAGCTCGGTGTCCCCGAAGGTCTCCGCCGTCATCTCGCTGATGTGCGCCAAGCAGGCTAAGGACCGTCTTGCATCGCCGCGTGCCGTGCTTGAGACCTTTGCGCGCCTCGGATATTCCGTGCCTTCTGTTGCCGGGGCTGAATTCGCCGCCGAGAGAGATCGCACAGATGAGGGACCATCGATGGAGAAGCTCATGTCCGAGCTGGCGACCAAGAAGGGGAGCCCGTCACTGACAATGGAAACGCAAGACAAGGAGATGCGGGAGTTCGTTTCTCGCCTGAAGCGGAAGAAGCGTTGCAGCCTGATCATGGCCTGCATTGCCGCCGTTCTGGTCCTCGCTGGCGTGATGGCGGTTGTCATGCTGCTCTGCCGCTAGGGCAGGCGCGCCGATTCGAAGTGCGGCTGACCGCTTGACGGCAACCGCCCGATTAGGTAAAATATGCAGGTTTTTCGACAACCAGGAAGATGATGGAAGGAAGTGCTCGGTGAACGTTATACAGCCGCTGATTGATCTTCAGGATACGGATGGGCAGATCCGCGAACTCGAACGCGAGGCGAGGGACATCCCGCAGCGGAAGGCGCAGGAGAACGCGAGGCTTGCAGGCGTGAACGCCTCGCTCGAGATAGCGAAGAACCAGCTAGCCGCAATGCAGCAGCGCATAAAGGGCGAGGAGGCAGAGGCCGAGCAGATACGCGAGAAGGTGCGCGGCCTGAAGACGGCCCAGCTGTCGATCAAGTCCAACAAGGAGATGCAGCAGTCCATAATGCAGATCGAAGGGCTTGAGCGCGATGCGGAGGCTACCGAGAACCGGGCGTTGGCGCTGGCGGAGGAGATACCGACCCTCGAGAAGCGTGTCGCCGAAGCGCAGGAGAAGGTCGATGCGGACAAGGGCGTCGTGGACGGATACGTGGCCGAGCTGGACGCTCGCCTGGCGGAGGTGAAGGCCGAGCTTGATGCCCTCTTGAAGGAGCGCGCCGAGAAGGCCAACGCCATCTCGAAGTCGAACCCGCGCTTCCTGCTATACTACGAGCGCCAGCGCACGAAGCGCTGGCCGGTGGTGGTGACGCTCAACCACGATGGCGTGTGCGACGGATGCCACATGAAGCAGCCGCCGTTCGTGGAGCAGCTGGTCCAGCACAACAAGGACCTTGTGGCCTGCACGATGTGCGGACGCATCCTTTACCGCGATCTTTGATTTTCCGGTGATCCGCGCGTGTGACCGGTCGCGCCCGAGAGGGTGAGGAAAGTCCGGACTCCGCAGGGCAGAGGACCCGGTCGTCAAGGCCGGGAGTGCGGCGTCAATTGCCGCAGATGGACAGCGCCACAGAAAACAGACCGCCGCCGCGAGGCGGCAAGGGTGAAAAGGCGGTGCAAGAGACCACCGGGGCGACGCGCGAGCGAGCCCGCATGGCAAGCCCTCCTCGGAGCAAGATCAAATAGGGGATTGAACGGGCGGCCCGTCCGGTTCGCGACCGCGAGGTCGCGATGAAATTCCGGGTTGATTGCTCAGATGAATGATCGGAGCCTGGTTTCTACGTGCCAGGTGAACAGAATCCGGCTTACTCGCCGCGCGGATCACCGGAATTGTTCCATTCCCTCCGCCCCGAGGGCGATGGCGAGCGCGTAGAGAATCCCGAATATGCAGTGTATGCCGCCTGACGCGCGCTCCAGGCCGCGCCACGGAGGAGCGGCAGGATTCGCTCGGTATACGCGGATCGCCCTCGCGAGCGTGCGCGCTGTAATGGGTAGGACAAGAAGGGGAATGAGCCACGGAAGCGCCGGCGGCCGATACTCGTCTAGAAGGCGCACCACGCACATCGCCACGCAGAACAGGTGCGGGGCAATGTGCAGCGTCCCGTAGAGTACAAGCGCTCCGAGCGGTCCGAGGCGGGAGGCCGTGGTGCAGATGCCAGCCGCCTTGTCAGTGGCGATGTCGCGCATGTCGTTGCCGTGCATGATGACGGCCACGAGGCAGTTTATCGGCAGGGTCAGCAGAAGGAACCCTGCGCAAGCGCGCGCGAGTGCCGTCTTGCCGTATGCCGGAAGCAGGTCTGGAGACGGCACCAGGCTCGGAACGGACGCGGCGTAGAAGCCGAAGCACTCGATCGATCCCATGAGGAAGAACACGAACGGGACTCCGAGGCCATGGTACTTGAACTTCACGCCTGTCGCGTAGTTTGTCGCGCCGAGGAATCCGATCGCCGCCGCGAGGGCCATGCCCCAGTTGAGCGACAGGACTCCGTTGCGCCTGAAGAAGAGGAGCGGCAGCCCGAGGGCGCAGACAACCGCCAGGCAGCCCGCCGCCGCCAGGAACACCTGCCGAGACGTGACGAGCCCGTCGCGCAGCTGCGGCGTGGTGACGACGGCGCCTTCCACGGCGTCAACGCCGGAACGGTCGTCGCCCCAGGTGTTTAGGAGGTTGCAGGCGATCTGGAGCGGGATCGCCGCCACGAGCGCGAGGCACCAGCGCCACCACGAGAAGAGCGGGTCCCGCCCGACAAGGCCGAGCGCGAAGATGGCCGGCACAAGCGTCGCCGTCACGGACCACGGGCGGCAGAGCAGGAACCAGGTTCTCAGGCGACTTGGGGTCACTGGATCGTGGTGCGCGTGGTCTTGGTCAACGCCTTCCACAGCTCGGTCGGCGTCTTGGCGGCCGCAAGCATGTCGCGGTTCGCCTTCTTGGCGAAGGCGTCCGTGAGGCCGGACATGAGGCGCAGGTAGAACGCGCTGACGGCGACGGGAATCACGCTGAAGAAGATGAAGTGCACCTTCGTGCCGGAATCGTCGTAGACGATGCCGGCCTTTGAGACGCCAAGGGCGATCGTGAGTCCGCCGCCCTCCACGCCGCGCACGTGCGGGAACGCGAGGCCGTCGCTCATGGCGGTTGAGAGGATGCTCTCGCGCTCCATCGCGGCCGTGACGAGCGCGTCGGCGTTCGAGACGAAGCGGTTGGCGACCATGGCCTCGGCCAGCTCGCGGATCGCGCCTTCGGCGGTGGACGACTTCAGGTCGCAGATCATGAGCTCTTCCGCCGAGAAGCGGCTGATGCCCGTCTTGCGGGGCTCGCCGCGCGCCGGCGGTTCCATCGTGGAACGGGGCGCGTCATCTTCCTCGTTGTAGAGCATGCGTCCGCAGGACGAGCACGTCTGGATCGTCTTCGCGAGGCGCACCTGCTGTATCTGCGAGATCGGCAGGCGCATGCCGCAGACGGCGCAGCATCCGTTGACCATTGGCGACATTACGATATGGTCTTTCTTGTAGAGGCGCTGGTAGAGAGCCTTGGGTTGCGGTTCGAGCTTGTCGACGAGGGCGTCGATCGACTGGTCGAGCGAATCCATGTGCGAGCCGTCGCCGATGCGATGGTGCTCGTCGCGCGTAAGCACCAGCTCCTGGAGCTGGTTAAGTGTGTTGAGTTGGCTCTTCATAGATGGTAGTTGGTAGATGGTAGTTGGTAGATGAGCTGGCGGAATCAGTGTTGCGTGTAGGTGGCGTTGACCTCTTTCCACGTGCGGGAGGTGAAGAACTCGGAGATTGCGGTGTCGTACTGCGCCGTGTGTGCGAACGCCTTCTTCATCAGCTTAAAGCGCGTGTCGAGGCCGATCGTGCCGCCGTGGTCCGCCAGCTCGGTGGCGATGCTGCCGTAGTCGAGCGGGTCGGTGACCGAGGCGACGCGCAGGTAGTTCTTGGCGGACGCGCGCACCATGCAGGGACCCCCGATGTCGATGTTCGTGCGCGCCATCTCTGGCGTGACGTCCGGTTTCGCCACGGTCTGCTGGAAGGGGTAGAGGTTCACCACCACCATGTCGATCGGCTGCGCGGAGAGGCGCTTGAGGTCGGACTGGTGCGCGTCGTTGTACGTCTCGCTGAGGAGGCCGAGGTAGATCTTGAAGTCGAGCGTCTTCACAAGGCCGCCCTGCATCTCCGGCTGGCCGGTGTAGTCGCTCACTGCAACCAGCGTGTCCGCCGCCGCATCGCCTAGAATCTCCTTCACTTTTACGTATGTGCCGCCGGTGGAGTATATCTTCACCCCAGGGCAGGCCTTCACGAGGGCCGGCACGAACGTCTCGAGGCCGGTCTTGTCCGAAACGCTCATCAGCACGTGCTTGACAGCAACGCGCGAATCGATGTCTTTAACGATGTTCAACGACATGGTAGTCTCCTTGGTTTAGGTGCGGGAATATTCTACCAAATTTCCGCTCTTTTCGCCACCGTTGCGGCAGGGCAAGTTTTATGGTAAAATATCGCCCGTTTTTCGGGGCAAAAGCCCAAAAGGAAGCAAAGATGAGCAAGCAGTACAACGTAGGTCTCGTGGGAATCGGCGCCGTCGGCGCCGAGATGGTCAAGGTTCTCCGCCAGCGGAAGTTCCCCGCCAAGGCGATACAGGTGTTCGCGAGCCGCGAGCGCGACGAGGTGATCGCCGGCGAGACGTTTCACGTGCTGCCGACCACGAAGGACAGCTTCAAGGGCCTCGACATCGTGCTGTTCGCGGGCGGCACCACGGCCTCGATCGAGTACAAGGACGCCGTGGTGGCGGCCGGCGCGAAGATGATCGACAACTCGCGCGCGTTCCGCCAGGATCCCGACGTGCCGCTCGTGGTGCCTCAGGTGAACGCCGAGGACCTCGACTGGAACAAGGGCGTGATCGCCAACCCGAACTGCACAACCGCCATCATGCTTGAGGCGGTCGCACCCCTGCACAAGGCCAAGGGACTGAAGCGCCTCGTGGCATCCACGTACCAGGCGGCGTCCGGCGCCGGCGCGGCCGGCATGGCCGAGCTCGAGGAGCAGATGCGCGAGATGGTGGCCGGCAAGCCCCTCACCGTGAAGGCGTTCGCCCACCAGCTCACGAACAACCTCATTCCTCACATCGACAAGTTCGACGAGACGAACTGGTACACGCTCGAGGAGCTGAAGATGCGCAACGAGGCGCGCAAGATGCTCCACGCGCCGGATCTCCTCCTGAGCTGCACCTCGGTGCGCGTGCCGATCCCGCGAGCGCACTCCGAGTCGCTGAACCTCGAGTTCGAGCAGGACATCACGCCCGAAGAGGCGCGCGCGATCCTGAACGACGCGCCCGGCGTGAAGGTCGTGGACGATCCGCTGAACAACGTCTACCCGATGCCGCTCGACGCGACGGACAAGTACGACGTGCTCGCCGGCCGCATCCGCCAGGACATCAGCCGCCTCGACAAGAAGGGCCTCGACATGTTCGTCTCCGGCGACCAGCTGCTTCGCGGCGCCGCGCTGAACGCGGTCGAGATCGCCGAGTGCCTCGTCGCCCGCGGCCTCGTCTGAGAAAGAGGCTTCAGACCTCTCCGCCGGTCCGCTTCGCTGCGGCTATCTCGGCGCCGAGCGCCGCGCCGTCCTTGCGCGAGCGTGCCTTGAGGAACAGCCTCAACGGCGCTCCCACCAGGCCGAACCGCGCGCGGATCGCCTTCTCCAGGTAGGACTGGTATGCCGGCGTCACGAGCTTCGGGTCGTTTACGAAGAGGCGCACCGTCAAGGGGTCTGTCCCCACCTGCAGCCCGTAGTAGACCTTGAGCCGCTTGCCGTTCCTCATCGGCGCGAGCGTGCGCTTCGTGGCCTCAACGAGCGTGCGGTTGAGGATGCCGGTAGGCATCTTCGTCTGCACGGACGATGCCACCGCGTCGATGGCGTCCACAGTCCGGCGGATGTTGTAGCCGCTCTTGGCGCTGCAGTAGACGATCGGGGCGAAGGACACGAACGGCATCATCTCGCGCACCACCTTCGTGGCGTCCGCCTCCTTCATCCCCTTCGCGTGCGCCAGGTCCCACTTGTTCATCAGGATCACGCACGCGCGGTTGGCGTCGAGGATCTTCCCGACGATGCGCATGTCCTGCTTCGTAGGCCCAAGCTCGCTCTCCAGGACGAGGAGCACCACGTCGGCCTCCTCTATCGCCTTCTCGCTACGGAAGAGCGCGAAGTTGTCCACGGACGTCTTCGACATCTGCGTGTGCTTCTTCATGCCTGCGGTGTCCACTAGCACGTAGTGCCGCGCCGTCGGTCCCTCGCCGATCGTGAACGGCACGTCGACGGCGTCGCGCGTCGTTCCCGCCACGTCGCTCACGATCACGCGCTCGGCGTTGAGCAGTCGGTTGATGTATGAGCTCTTGCCGGCGTTCGGGCGGCCCACCACCGCCACGCGAAGGGGCTTCGCCGCGTCGTCGCCTTCGGACGGCTTGGGCAGCTGCTCTGTGGCGCGCTTCACGAGCGCCGCAACGCCGCGCCCGTGCTCGGCGGAGACGGGGTACACGTCCATGCCGAAGCGCAGGAACTCATCGGCCCGCTCGTCGTCCTCCACTCGGTCGCACTTGTTGGCGGCGATCACGCACGGCACACCGGAGGCTCGCACGCGCTGGATCACCTCTTCGTCGAGCGGCGTCACGCCTGCGCGCGCGTCCGTCACCACAATGCACACTGCGGCGTCGGCTACGGCGACTGCCGCCTGCTGGCGCGTCTCGGCGGCGAACGGGTCGTCTGAGCCGGGCGTCCGCTCGAACGCCAGCCCGCCGGTGTCCACCAGAAGGAAGCGCCGTCCGTTCGCCTCCACCTCGCGCGCCACGCGGTCGCGCGTGACGCCTGGCTGGTCGAAGACGATGGCGATGCGCTGCCGCGCGATGCGGTTGAAGAGGGCGCTCTTGCCTACGTTCGGCCGCCCCACGATGGCCACCATCCGCGACGGCCCGCTTTCTGTCTCTGTGGTTTCCATGTCACGAATAGTATACCATACGCCGTCTGTTTGGTGTATAATCTGCCGCATGAGAAACTCTTGTCTTGTTGAAAATGGCAGATACCGCCACGTGGCAGGCCTGCTGGTCATCCTGTTTGCCGCGCTCGGCGCGGTGGGAGCAACGAAGGCGCAGCCTTCGGACGCCGAACGCGCTGCGCGCCGGAAGACGATCAGCGCTCCCGTGGCGGAGGGCGTGCTGCGCGCGCGGCCCACGTTCGCCGCGTGCGGCGTGTGCTACGGGTCGGCGAAAGCCGTGCCCGGCCTCGCTCTCGAATGGCGCAAGCTCGGCGCGCCGGGAGGGTCGCGCTCCTGCGCGACCGCAAATTCCACGTCGGCGTGGCAGACGCTACGCGAGTTCCCGCACTTCGACGAGACGGGCGACTACCGCGGCTCGATCCTGCGTCTCGAGGAGGACACCGAATACGAGGTGCGCGTCGTGGCGGACGGAAACGTCCGCGCGCAGACCTCGTTCCGCACGTGGTCGAGCGAAGTGCCAGTGGCGCGCACCGTGTGGCTCGACGCGCAGACGACGTTCCCCGTGAAGGTGAGCGATCGCGGCAAGCCGGACGGTTGGGTGCGCTACGCGACCAAGCCCGGCGTGGTGCTCGACAACCGCACCGAGAAGGAACTCTGCTTCCAGGTTGAGGGTGCGGCGTACGTGCTCTTCGACAACCTCACGATCCGCGGCTCCGGCGCGCGGTATGTCATGACGGTCGAGAAGAGCACATGCGTGCGCGTGCGTGGGTGCGACATCGCGAGGTGGGGACGAGTGGGCACGCCGCGCTTCGACATGCTCGGGCGCCGCCACGAGGTCGACAAGCCGGCGCGCGGCTACGGCATCAACATGGACGGCGCGATCAAGATCGGAAGGGGAAGCAGTGCGGTAGTGGTGGAACGCTGCTTCATCCACGATCCGCGCGGACAGGCGAACAGCTGGTTCTACTCCCACCCGGCCGGACCCGAGGCGGTCGTGCTGCAGAGCCCCGACCACTCCACCGTCATCCGTTGGAACGATTTCGTGGGCAGCGACGCGCATCGCTGGAACGACGCCGTGGAGAGCATCGGCAACTTCAGTACGGACGGCGGCTTCAACCGCGATGCCGACGTCTACGGCAACTTCATGGCGATCTGCAACGACGACTGCATCGAGCTGGACGGTGGCCAGCAGAACGTGCGTTGCTGGGACAACCGCTTCGAGGAGGCGCTCTGCGGCGTGTCCGTGCAGGGGTGTATGGTGAGCCCCGTGTACGTGCACGACAACGGATTCTACTCGATGGGCGACGAGTTCGGCCTCGCCGGCCAGACGATCAAGACCGGCGGCGGCGATCACGGCGTGGAGGCTTGGGCGTACATGTACGGCAATCTTCTCTGGGGCGCGGGCACCGGCATCACACGGATGCAGCTCCTTCGCCTCCAGACGCGCGGCAACACGTTCTGCGGCACGCAGAAGTTCCGCGGACGTGACGTCTCCCCGTTTGCGACGAGCATTGACGACAAGTTCGGCGTCGAGATCGCCGAGAAGGACCTGCCCGTGAAGTGGCCCGCGCGTCCCGTGGGCTTCCAGCTGGACCGCGCGCGCTTCTCAGGCATCAAGGTGGCGAACGGACAGTCGGCGCCTGCGCACGTGCGCTTGACGGCGACGGGCGGCGCGCGCGACGTGCCTTTCTCGATCGCGAAATGCGACGTGTTCGACTGGTTCGACGTCGCGCCCGCGAAGGGCGTGATCCCCGCAGGCGGCACTATGACGTTCACCGTCACGTTTCGTCCCGATCGCATGGCCGACCGCCACGACTACCGCGGTGCCTTCCTCGTCCGCACGCCGGATGGTTTGTCGCGCCCAGTGTCGCTCTACGCGGAGACGGATTTCGTCCCGCCCTACAAGGCCGAGCGGGAAGGGGACTTCGCCCTCTACGCGGACGGCCTGAGCGAAGGCGATTTCAAGACAATCGACCGCAAGAAGGAAACCTCTTTCACGTTCGACGTGCCGAAGGCCGGACGCTACTATCTGATGGTCCACGCTAAGGGCGAGGGACGCGACCGTCTGCGCGTGGCTGTGGACGGCGAACAGGCGGCCGAGTCGATCCAGCAGACCAAGCCCTATCCCACATGGACGATGCTCACGCCCGGGCACAAGTTCGGCGACATGACCTGCCACTGGGATTTCCAGCCGGGTCCTCACACGGTGCGCATCCGTGCCACGTCATACGGCAATCTCAAGTGCGACGGCCTTGTGCTCACGGACAATCCGGGCAGCTTCGAGCCGCGTTGAAGGGCGCATCTCCTATGAGAACAGATGTAAATAGGAGAAGCGCCCACTGGTGGCGAACTGTTAAACTCCGTCTTGCTTTTCGGCGGGGTTTAAGGTAGAATGGCGTCGTTTCGCATCCGCAATTTCTAAAACCGAACCAAGGAGAATACGATGAACGCAGACGTGAACCGTCGAGAGTTTGTGAAGATCGGCGCCGCAGGCGCCGCCATGGCCGCGCTGCCCGGCATCCTCAGGGCGCAGCAGGCGCCCGGCCTGGCAGCAGGCAAGTACTACCGCGCCAACGAGACGGTGCGCGTGGCTTGCGTGGGCTATTCCGACCGCTTCCGCAGCTCGCTGCTGCCGTGCTTCCTGCACCACAACAAGGAGCTGAACTTCGACATGGTGGCCGTGGCCGACCTGTGGAAAAAGCGTCTCTTTGAGAATGCCAAGCCCGAGATCGAGAAGAAGCTCGGCCATGCGGTCGCCACCTACGCAAGCGACATGGCGCTCTACGAGCAGGCCAAGGACGTCGACGCCGTGATCATCTCCACGGCTGACTTCCAGCACGCGCAGCACGCCTGCCACGCCGTCGTCGCCGGCAAGGACGCCTACTGCGAGAAGCCGCTCGCCGAGGACATGTACTCCGCCAACATGCTGAAGGACGCCGTGGACGCCAAGCGCAACGCCGGCTTCGTGCCAGGTTCCGTGCTGCAGATCGGCTCCCAGCGCCGTTCCGGCAAGAAGTACATGGCCGCAAAGGAGTTCATCAACTCCGGCAAGTTCGGCGACATCTCCTACGTGGATCTTCGCTGGAACGTGAACCAGCCCAAGCGCTGGCGCCGTCCCGACGAGCTCATCGCCTCGCTCAAGAAGGAGGACATCGACTGGAACATGTGGCTCCTCGACCGCGACCCCTCCGAGTATCCGTTCGATCCGCGCAAGTATCTCGAGTTCCGCCTCTTCTGGCCGTTCTCCAGCGGCACGCCCGGCCAGTGGATGTGCCACCAGATCGACACGGTCGCGTGGTTCATGGACATCCCCTATCCGAAGAGCGCGATGTCGTCGGGCGGCCTCTACCAGTGGGCCGACGGCCGCATGAGCTACGACACGTTCACGACCGTGCTCGAGTACGGCGAGAGCGGCGTGAAGGGCAAGGGCTTCCAGTGCGTGTTCCAGAGCCATCAGACTAACTGCGGCGGCGGCTCGAACCCGAACCGCGAATCCCCGATCGAAAAGTACTTCGGCCCGAACGGCTGCGTGGACATGGGCAAGGGCATGGTCACGAACGAGGGCGTGGAGACGAAGAAGGGCTGGAAGGAAGAGGCTCTTCCCGCGCCGAAGGAAGAGGTCGTGACGAGCGCCAACACCGGCGGCGACTCGCTCACCTCCGCCCACATGCGCAACTGGATGGAGTGCGTGCGCGCACGCAAGAACCCGAACGCCCCTATCGAGGCCGGCTACTCGCACGCGATCGCGCTCATCATGGCGAACGCTTCCGCCCGCACGGGCATGCGCGCCACGTTCTGCCCGAAGTCGCGCCAGGTGATGGTGGGCGGCAAGCCGTTCGTGGGCTACGCCTCCACGGCCGGTGGCGGATTCTGGTCGAATCTCTTCGGTTGATGATACAGTAGTGCGCCAGTGGAGCAGAAAATGGATAATATACGGACCATGCTGTTCTGTGGGTTGCTGCTGGCTGCGCTGGCAGGGGTCGCCGCGCCGTCGTTCGAGAAGGTTCCGGACGAGGCGCGGACCGCCCTGAGGGGTACGCGCGGCAGGCCGACAAGCACAGGGTTGGTGTTCGTCAACGGACACTACCTGAAACCGCCATATGTTCTAGCGCGCTACGGCACGGCGATATTCGTCAACAACGTGCAGGTGACGGACCAGGTCGTGCCATGGCGCTCGTTCCTCGCGACGCAGTCAGGGGCGACGCCGGCAGCGGCGCCCGCTCCTGCTCCTGCGGCTCCGGCGAAAAAGGCCTCGGCGATCGACGACCTCTTCGATGACGCTCCTGCGCCTGCGGCCAAAGCCCCCGAAGCGGTCGCTCCGGCTGCTGGCCCCAGCGAGAAGTTCGAGATGAACGAGAAGGCGAAAGCGCTCCTGAAACGCATCAACGACCAGCGCACGGCCCTGAACCGCCGCCTGCGCAACGGCGAGACCTGCTTCTTCGGCAAGGACTATGCCAGGGTGGACGTCCCGCAGCGCCTGGGGCGCGACCTGATCGGCGTGCTGCCTGAGGCGATGCGCGACGCGTCCGACGGGGCCGACCTCCACAACCGCATGAGGGCAAGGGGCTTCGTGTTCCTCAACGCGCAGCTCTGCGCGGAGCTAATCGCGAACAGGGCGGACTACACCGAGCTCGTCGAACGGCGCAAGAAGCTCAAGGAGGAAGAAGACCTTCAGAAGATGCTCAACAGCAGGCAGAGGATTACGCCGTGAACGAGGCGCTCGCGCGTTTCGCGGCGGCGGCGGCATCGGTCACCGACCGTGCGGAGATGGAGACGTTCTTCGCCGAGCTGCTGACGCCGAACGAGCTTCACGATCTGGTGCTGCGCTGGGAGCTGCTAGAGCTGCTGGAGCAGGGAGTGTCGCAACGGCAGGTGGCGGCGGCGCTGGGCATCTCGCTTTGCAAGATCACGCGTGGCGCGAAGATACTCAAGCGTGCCGGATCAGTGTCCGCGCGGGTCCTGAAGCACATGAAGTCCGCTAGCCAGGAGGAATCCGATGCTGGAGCTGACCTCGCCGTCAAATCCCCGGATCAAGCGAGTCGTTAAGCTGCGGTCTCGCGCGTTCCGCGAGGAGACGCGCGAGATGATCGTGGAGGGATACCGCGAGTGCCGCCGCGCGCTCGACAACGGCTATCGTCCGTACGCCATCTACCACTGTCCGGAGCTGTACCTTAAGAACGAGAACGAGCCTGCGCTCGTTGAGGAGTGCGCGGCTGCGGGGGCGGAGGTGCTCCTCTGCTCGCGGATCGCCTTCCTCAAGATGGCATACAAGGACCGTCCGGACGGCCTGCTGATGACCGGTCCGCACATAACGCGGCGGCTGGACGATCTGGAGCTGCCGCCTCACGCGCTGCTGATCGTCACCGAGGCCATCGAGAAGCCGGGCAACCTTGGGACGATCCTGCGTTCTGCGGACGCCGCGGGCGCGAGCGCCGTGATCGTGTGCGATCGCACGACGGACATCCACAACCCAAACGTGGTGCGCGCATCCACGGGCACGATGTTCTCGGTGCCGGTGGTGGAGGCGTCAACGGTCGAGGCGATATCGTGGCTGAGGGCACACGGCTTCAAGATTCTCGCGGCGACGCCGCATGCGGAGCAGCTGCACTTTGAGGTCGACCTCACTGGGAACGTGGCGATCGCAGTCGGTGCCGAGCAGTACGGGCTGACGGCTGCGTGGATGGACAGCGCGGACATCCGCGTGCGCATCCCCATGCTGGGCCTCGCCGACTCGCTGAACGTGAGCGCCGCCACGACGATCCTCGTGTACGAAGCTGTGCGCCAGCGTATCGCCGCCGGCGTGGCCGCGGTGCCGGAGTTCGTCCCGTGGCACGGGGAAGGGCGACACGACCACTGAACGGAATCTACCCATGACAGTTGACGAGGCATACGACCGCATCTGCCGGGCAATCGACGCCGGACGCCCAGCGAACGGATATCTTGTCGTGGGCGGCTTGCGCGGCTTCGGCGGCGAGCTTGCGGACCGCGTGCTGGCGCATCTTTTCGGCGAGGGCGACCTCCTTGCGCATCCCGACATCCATCGCCTTGCGCCAGAGAAGAAGAGCCGCATCATCTCTGTGGATGCGATCCGCACGAGGCTCATAGCTCCGATGGACATGACGTCTTTCCAGGGCGGATGGAAGGCTGGGGTAATCTTCGGGGCGGACCTGCTGCGCGAGGAGGCGGCCAACGCCTTCCTGAAGACGCTGGAGGAGCCGCCGCCGAGGTCGCTGTTCCTGCTTCTTACCGAACGGCCTGAAAGGCTGCTGCCGACGATCGTGTCGCGCTGCCAGCGGGTCGACCTGCCGGATGCGCGGGCGCGCCAGCTGGACGAGCCGTGGCGCGGACGCGTGATCGGCATCCTGTCGTCGGAGACGTTGAAGGGGCAGGCGGCGAAGGCCGCCGCCGCCGCGCGGCTCATGGCCATCCTTGAGGAGCTGAAGGAGAAGGCCGAGGAACTTGTCGGCGAGGAGGTTGCCGAGACTGACGACGGAGCGGGCGAGGAGGCGTCGAAGGACGCCATCGAGGCGCTGATATCGTCGCGGTACCGCGAGTTCAGGAGCGATTTCACCGCCACTGTCATGAGCTGGTTCCGCGATCTCATGGCCTTGCGCGCCGCGCCGCCGTCCCGCTCGTCGTACGACGAGTCTGGCGCGGGCACGCCGCTCGCCAACGAGGCGAAGAGATCCGTCCTTGAGACGCGTGCGGCGCGGCTCACGCGCGCGGCGGCGTTCGCCAACATCGAGGCCGTCGAGGAGTTCGCCACGTCGCTCGAGCGCAACCTACCGGAACTGGCCGTGTTGGGGTTCCTGATGGACCGGTTGGCGTTCGGAACGGAGGGGAAATGACGGACGCGCCTCCGCTTCTCGCGAGGGTGCAGATGCCCGAGAAGGGCGTCTTCGCCGTGCGATGTCCCAATTCCGGCTTCGCGAAGGGGCAGGCCGTGGTCGTCAACCTCGGATACGGGCCGGACCTCGGCATGGTGCTGGGGCT
>CACXPT010000005.1 GCA_902769585.1 uncultured bacterium | reverse complement strand
CGCGCTCACGCGCAAGGCGTTCGGCGGCTTCGCGAGCGAGGGGTCGCTCGACCACTTCGCGGGCGAGACGGACTCGGTCCTCTACGCGAGCTTCGGCGATCCGCGCAAGAAGAACAAGGGCCTTGTGGACGGCATGATTCCCGTGTGGCAGATCGTCTACAACGGCTTCATCGTGCAGAACCCGTTCACGACGACCGTGAACTTTACCGCGCAGGACCGTTACTCGCGCCTCAAGCTGCTGGAGTACGGCGGGCGTCCCAACTTCTACTTCTACTCGAAGTTCGTCTCGGACGGCACAGACTGGATGGGCGACTCCGACCTTCGCTGCGGCACCGACAAGGAGCTGCATGACTCCGTTGCGAAGATCAAGGAGGGCTGGGACATCTACGCGAAGCTGAACTACCTCCAGTACCTGTTCATGGAGAAGCACGAGCGCCTGGCCGAGGACGTGTTCTGCACCACATGGTCCGACGGCTCGCGCCTCGTCACGAACTACGGCGCGAAGCCCTACGCCTGCGCGGGCCGGACCATCGGCTCCGAGGATTGGGCGCTCATCAAGCCTTGAGGCTAAACTTATTTTGCTGAGGGAATGGACAAGATGAGAAGCGCGCCTCGCCGCGCACTGGAACGCATTCCGCCGGAACTGGAAAGAGACCCAGAAGGGCGGAGCCCTCGTCTATGACGGCAAGTATGACATCTTCGCGGGCAAGGGTTACGCCGTCCAGATGGAGAAGCAGTGGGCGGCTGGATTCATGTCGTCCGACCCGTGGGTGCGGACGCTCCCCAACTGCTATCTCGCCACGTGCTGCGAATTCGGATATTCGCTCTGCGGCGGCGTCTATTCGTTTCCGGCGGCGCGCGAACTTGGCCGCAACATGCTGAAAGCCCTCGTGCGCACGGCACAAGCCGCCGACAAACCATAAGTCCTACCCATGGCAAAAGTTTTGTGACAAAACTTTTGCCATGATGAGCCGCGAGAGATCGTCCATGGTATAAAATAGCCGCATGAAAACGAGAACTGATATTGGATCGCTTGGTGCGCTTGTGTGCGTGCTTGGCTTGGCAGTGGCGGCGTTTGGCGCGGGCAACGAGCCTATCGTGACGAACGGCGGATACGAGGCTAGCGCCGACGGCAAGGTCGCCGGATGGTCGGCGCAGGGGAAGTACGCGTTCCGCCCGGGCGAGGGCATAAACGGTACGGGCGCGTTCTACTACGAGAACGACAATCCCAAGTACTACGGCGTGCCTGGGCAGAAGATCAAGCTTGAGCCAGGGCGTCGCTACAAGTTCTCGGTCTGGGTGCGGACCGAGGACCTGAAGGGCGGCGAGAGCGGCGCGAGCATCTGCATCGAATGGAGCGGGGCAGACGGGAAATGGCTCGGCGGCGCCTACGCGGGCGGCGTGAAGGGCACGAAGTTCTGGACGAAAGTGGAAAGCATGACGCAGACCATCCCCGCGGCGGCGCGCAGCTTCCACGTGAGCGCGTACGTCCGCAAGGGCATGACGGGCAAGGCGTGGTTCGACGACGTGTCGGTCACGCCTGTCGAGCCGAAAGTCGTGAGCGGCATCGCCGCCACGGCCTACCGCAACTGCGCGGCGTCGGGCGACGTGACGTTCCGCGCGCTGCTGGAGAATAACAAGTCGGTTGCGCCAGAGCGCCTTTGGTTCCGCTATATTGACGCCGACGGGCGGCTCCGGTTTGCGGCGGCGGACGCGCGGTTCTCGTGTACGGTGCCCGTATCCTCGCTCAAGATGGGGCGCCAGAAGGTGGGCTTCTCGGCGTATGGCGCCGACGGCGGGCAGCTCGGTTCGGCGGATATGGATTTCACGCGCGTGGAGAAGCTGCCACAGCGCACGGTTGTGTTCGACGCGCAGGGGCGCACGATCGTGGACGGCAAGCCTTTCTTCCCGCTCGGCATGTACTGGGGCGGCATCTCCACCAACAAGCTGGAAATCTACGCGAAGGGGCCGTTCAACTGCCTCATGCCGTACGCTTCCCCGAGCTCCAAGGACCTGATGGACCTCTGCCACGAGCACGGCATCAAGGTGATCTACAGCGTGAAGGACATCTTCTCCGGCACGCACTGGGCGCCGAAGGGGATCAACTCGGAGGCGGACGAGGTGGCGTACATCAAGGGGCGCGTGGCGAAGTTCAAGGATCATCCCGCGTTGCTTGCGTGGTACCTTAACGACGAGATGCCGCTCACGATGCTGCCGCGCCTCACCGCGCGCCGCGACCTGATGGAGCAGCTCGATCCGAACCATCCTGGCTGGGTGGTGCTGTACCAGTACGACCAGATCCAGGACTACCTGCCGTCCTTCGACGTCATCGGCACGGATCCGTACCCCATCCCGAGCCGTCCGGCGGGGATGGCGACGAAGTGGACGCGCTCGACCATTCGCGGCACGGCCGGATGCAAGCCGCTATGGCAGGTGCCGCAGGCGTTCGACTGGGGCGCATACAAGAAGACGCCCGAGGAGAAGAAGAAATGTCGCGCGCCCACCGAGGAGGAGCTGCGCTCGATGTGCTGGCAGTGCATCGCAGCCGGCGCGAACGGCCTCGTTATGTACTCATGGTTCGACCTCTGGAAGGAGCCGAACGGCGTTCCGTTCGCCACGCGCTGGGCCGAGGTCTGCCGCGTGGGCGAGGAGATAAAGAAGCATGTTCCAGTGCTGCTGGCTGACGAGCTTTACGGGTTTGCCAAGTGTGCGGCGTGCCCGGCGTCGGAGGAGAATCCTCTCTCCGTCCGCGCCTGGCGGCACGAAGGCGAGGTGTGGGTGCTGGCGGTCAACTCGTCCGACAAGCCGCTGGATGCCAGGCTTGACCTTTCCGGGAAGTTCTCGTCGGCCACGGCGGCGTTCGGTCCCGTGCCGCAGCTGGCGGACGGAACAAGGCTGTCGCTCGCGCTCAAGCCGCTCGAGCCGGCCCTGGTCCGCATGCGCTAGCGAACGGGGTGTCCGCTCAATAAATGAGCGTCACGCGTCAATAAATGAGCGCCCCGTCGTCTGCCGTCAAAATCGGCAGATGGCGGGGCGCGGGTTTTGATTGGCTTGCGATGCGCCCGTGCGTCAGCCTCACGGCCTTGGCACATATTCTGCTTTATGCCCTCTAGCTCCGCATCGGGGCGGGAACAAGGAGAACAGAAACAAATGGCACAAGCAGGGAAAACCCAGAAGATAGACCTCAACACGCGTATCGGCGAACGTTTCGAGCCGATTCCCATCACGCCGCACGAGATGGTGAAGTCGCTTGACAGCGACTCGTCGAAGATAAACGGTCTCGTGCTGGACGGGACGACGTACAAGCTGAGCGACCGCTTCTACAAGACTCTCGCGGCCGAGCTGGGCATTCCCTACGGGGTGTTCGGCTTCTTCACGCCGCACGAGGTGATGACGAGGGCGGCGGAGAAGTTGCCGGATCTGCCGCTCAGGGTGACGGTGGACACGGCGCAGGGGCAGGCTCTCGGCCTGACGCAGAACAAGGGTCTGCCGATGCCGGTGAGGTTCATCGAGAACGTGCTCCACGAGGACCGCCGCCTGCAGGAGGTGGAATACGGGAACGGCGTCTTGAGCGCCCTGCTGGACCTGGACGACCCGTGGGAGGTGCCGAACGACAGCACCTACCACGTCCGTGTTCGCTGCCGCGTGCCGGTTGACGGCGTGGGCATGCCGGACATGAGCCTCGCCACCTGGCGGCAGGTGTGCTCGAACGGGGCGGTGGCGGAGACATCGCTCTTCCGCACGAAGATGGAGATAAAGGACAACAGCGGCGAGCATTTCCGCCGCCTCCTGACGTCCTTCAGCAATCCCTCCGGAGTCGAGATGCTGCAGAGCAAGATGTGCGCGGCGGCTGGAACAAAGGCATCGGTGGGGGAGGTGGTTCTGCTCGAGGGACTCATCCGCCGCTCCGTGGCCAACACGCGCAACCAGATGCTCCTGCGCGAGCGTCTGTACGAGCTGGCGGAGAACCCGTGCGTGCGCTACGGCGTGACCGACCTCTCGAACATCGGCATGAAGAAGCGCGCTCTCCTGCCGGTCGGGTGCAGCGTGGCAGACCTTCTCAACTTCGCCTCCGAGCTGGCCACGCACCATTCCGAGCTGCTCAAGCCGGAGTCCACTCTCCAGACCTTCGCGGGCACGGTGCTCTCCAAGGGGTTTGACCTGGAGGACCTCTATCCGAATGCGCGCCGCACGAGCGACTTCTACCTGCGCGGCGTGGACTTTTCGAGGGAGGCCGCGTAGGATGGCGTACGAGAGACGCAACTACCAGGTGGAGGCCATAGCCGAGTGCCTCGAGGCATTTACGGCCCGGAAGCGCGAGTCCGTGCTGCTGGAGTCGCCGGTCGGCTCGGGGAAGACGTACATGGCGCTGGAGGTGATCCATCGCTTCCAGGAGTCGCTCGGCCGTCGGCTCAAGGTCGGATGGGTGGCGCCGCGCCGCCTGCTCCTGCAGCAGACGATGGAGGCGAACCGCGACCTCTACCGGGACGACATACGGCCGATCTCCCTCTTCGAGCGGATGCCGCCGGTGGTCGACCTGGTGGTGCTGGACGAGGCGCACCACGAGGCGACCCAGAGCTGCGTGATCCTCTACGAGAAGATGCGCGCGAAGTGGACGCTGGGACTCTCCGCGACGCCGCTCAGGACGGACCGGATGAAGCTCTCGTTCCAGGAGACCGTGCGCACGTGCTCCATCGCCCGCCTGATCAGGGAAGGGTACCTCAGCCCGTTCCGCTCGTACCTCGTGCCGAACTACACGGTGGACGAGGTGGCGGACTTCTACCTCGCGGACGTGGAGCGCTGGGGAAAGAGCCTGGTGTACTTCTCCACCATCGCCGAGTGCGTGGCGTTCAAGGCGCGGCTCGCGAAGGGCGGAGTCGGCTGCGAGGTGGTGACCGGGGAGAGCGACAAGGACGTGCAGATGGCGGCGTTCGCGAGCGGCGCGGTGCAGGTGATCGCGAACGTGGCGATGCTGACGGAGGGCTTCGACCAGCCAGACGTCATGAGCATCTTCGCGCGCGACGCCTCGCGGCTGCCGACGATCCAGATGTGCGGGCGCGGGCTCCGTCGGGCGACGGGAAAGACGGCGTGCAACATCGTGCAGAGCGCGAACTCGAGTTATCTCTTCGAGCGGGTGGCGCCGCCGCTCAACGCCTACCGCTGGCAGCAGGGCCACTGGCTCGCGCTCTCGGACGGCACCGAGGAGATCGAGCGGACGCTCCAGGAGACTCTGCGCAGGATGGGCGACCGCCAGAAGCAGGAGGAGAGCATGCGTTCGCGCACCGTGCATCGGGCCGTGCGCGCCACGGGCGAGCGGTTCAGGCGCAAGCTCGACCGCCTGACGCGGGCCGAGCAGGCGGAAAGGGACTACTACGAGCAGTACGGCAACATTTACGACGCGATCCACCGCTTCTGCCGCGACGCCTATTTGGCTTGCTGGGGCGGGGACATGCCGCCTGTGGCGATCCACCTGAGCAAGTCGCTGTCCATCGACCGCGCCAAGACGGGTTTCCTGCCGAACTTCGTGCGCGACGGGGACAGCCTGGTGCCGGCGGTGGTGGTGAACCTCCGCAACTGCGTGCCTCCAGTCGGCGGGCGGCCGGTCTCGCCGCAGCGCCTCGGGATAGAGATTCTCCGTTCGCTCGTGCGCATGCAGATGGAACGTGTCCCGGAGACGGGGCGGACGGATGTGGACGGCGTGCTTTTCGGCCTTGGCTACGACGCGGGAAAGAACCGCTACATGCGGGATTCTCCGTTCGCGTCGGCCCTCCAGTCGGCGAACGCGCATCTGCCGCCCGTGGCGTCCATGCTTGGGAACGCGATGTGGAACCAGTTCTCCGCCACGGAGAAGGGCGATCGGCGCTACTATCTTGACCATCACGCAACCGCGTCCGTTATGGTATAATACGCCCATGGCAACCGGAAACTATACAGACGACAATATCCAGCACCTGAGCGCCGCGTCCGTTATGGTATAATACGCCCATGGCAACCGGAAACTATACAGACGACAATATCCAGCACCTGAGCGCGATGGAGCATATCCGCCTGCGCCTCGGGATGTACATAGGCAGGGCGAGCGACGGCAGCGACTACGACGACGGCATATACGTGCTGCTCAAGGAGGTCATCGACAACGCGATCGACGAGTTCATCATGGGCTACGGGCGGCGCGTTGAGATCAAGCTCGACTGGAACTCCGGCGCGTGCAGCGTGCGCGACTACGGGCGCGGCATTCCGCTCGGCAAGGTCGTGGACTGCGTGAGCGAGCTGAACACCGGCGGCAAGTTCAACACGGAGTCATTCCAGTTCTCGGTGGGCATGAACGGCGTGGGCACCAAGGCCGTCAACGCGCTCTCGGACCGGTTCTACGTCCGCTCGGTGCGCGACGGCGAGTTCTCCGAGGCGCTGTTCGAGAAGGGCGAGCTGAAGAGCAAGAAGCGCGGCAAGTGCAAGGACCAGAACGAACGCAACGGCACGCTGGTGGAGTTCCTGCCGGACGGGACGATCTTCAAGAAGTTCCGCTTCCGCGAAGAGCACGTGATGCGCCGCCTCAAGATGTACGCCTACCTCAACGCGGGGCTCACGCTCGATCTCAACGGCCAGCGGGTCGTGAGCGACGAGGGGCTTGCGGATCTCATCGCGGACGAGGCGCAGTTCGAGAAGATCTACCAGCCTTTCCACTACCGCTCCAAGACGCTCGAGTTCGTGTTCACGCACACGAACCGCTTCTCGGAGGAGTACTACTCGTTCGTGAACGGGCAGCACACCACGGAGGGCGGCACGCACCTCTCCGCGTTCAAGGAGGGCCTCACCAAGGCGCTGAACGAGTATTCCAAGAAGAAGTTCGACGGCGACGACGTGCGCGAGGGCATCATCGGTGCGGTGGCGATCCGTCTGCAGGATCCGGTGTTCGAGGGACAGGCCAAGACGAAGCTCGGCTCGCCAGAGATCCGCAGCGAGCTGGTGGCCGAGATCAAGAAGCAGGCCGAGGCGCTGTTCCACAAGAACCCCACGGAGGCCGATAAGCTGATCGCCAAGGTGGAGGAGACCTCCAAGCTCCGCAGCCAGCTGAACACCATCAAGAAGCAGGCGCGCGAGCGGTCGCAGGCCGTGAGCGTGCGCGTGCCGCAGCTGAAGGACTGCAAGAACCACCTGAAGCTCGACAAGATCAACAAGAAGACGGGCCGTCCAGAGGGCGAGGACACGATGATCTTCCTCACAGAGGGCGTCTCAGCCGGCGGCACGCTCAACCGCAGCCGCAACGCCGAGAACCAGGCAGTCTTCTTCCTGCGCGGCAAGTGCCTCAACACGTGCGGCCTCGCGAAGGACGTCCTCTACAAGAACGCCGAGTTCTTCAACCTCATCAAGACGCTCGACATCGAGGAGACGCTCGAGCACCTGCGCTACGGAAAGATCATCTTCGCGACGGACGCAGATGTGGACGGCCTCCACATCCGAAACCTGCTCATCACGTTCTTCATGCGCTTCTACAAGCAGCTCGTGATGGACAAGCGCGTGTTCATCCTCGAGACCCCGCTCTTCCGCGTGCGCAACAAGAAGGAGCAGTACTACTGCTTCTCGGACGAGGAGCGCGAGGAGGCCATCGCCAAGTGCGGCCGGGGCGCGGAGATCACGCGCTTCAAGGGCCTCGGCGAGCTGAATCCGGAGGAGTTCGCCGACTTCATCGGGCCGGACATGCGCCTCACGCCAGTCGGCTGCCACGACCACGACGACACGGAGCTCGACAAGACGATCAAGTTCTACATGGGCGCGAACACGCCCGAGCGCAAGGACTACATCATGGACAACCTCGTCTGCGACTCCAGCGAGTTCTGACGTTGCCTACAGAATTGAAATATGCCGATTACCCCCTTGACGGCGGGACGGGGTTCTGATATCATATGCCCTCAAATTTCCGGCGGGGTAGGTACTTCGACGGGATCACAAGGAGTAAAGAAGAAATGGCTATCAAAGTTGGTATCAACGGCTTCGGCCGTATCGGCCGCATGGTGTTCCGCGCCGCGGTCGAGAACTTCGCGAATGACATCGAGATCGTCGGCATCAACGACCTCCTCGACCCTGACTACCTCGCGTACATGCTCAAG
This sequence comes from uncultured bacterium, assembly GCA_902769585.1. GTDB lineage: Bacteria > Verrucomicrobiota > Kiritimatiellia > RFP12 > UBA1067 > RUG572. Next base: position 41,907 of record CACXPT010000005.1, on the reverse strand, counting down.
TACGATTCCGTGCACGGAATCTTCAACCACGACATCAAGGTCGACGGCACGAACCTCGTGGTCGACGGCAAGGCGATCCGCCTCACGGCTGAGAAGGATCCGGCCGCCCTCAAGTGGGGTGACGTCGGCGCCGAGATCGTCGTCGAGTCCACCGGCCTGTTCCTGACGGACGAGAAGGCGCGCGCCCACATCACGGCCGGCGCCAAGAAGGTCATCATGTCCGCCCCCTCGAAGGACGCGACCCCGATGTTCGTGTACGGCGTCAACCACACGACCTACGACGGCCAGGATATCATCTCCAACGCTTCCTGCACGACGAACTGCCTCGCGCCCCTCAGCAAGGTCATCCACGAGAAGTTCGGCATCAAGCGCGGCCTGATGACGACGGTTCACGCCGCCACGGCGACGCAGAAGACGGTCGACGGCCCGTCCAAGAAGGACTGGCGCGGTGGCCGCGGCATCCTCGAGAACATCATCCCGTCCTCGACGGGCGCGGCGAAGGCCGTCGGCAAGGTGCTTCCCGACCTCAACGGCAAGCTCACCGGCATCTCCATGCGCGTTCCCACGAGCGACGTCTCGATCGTCGACCTCACGGCCGAGCTCGAGAAGCCTGCCACGATCGAAGAGATCAAGGCGGCGGTGAAGGAGGCCTCCGAGGGCTCCCTCAAGGGCATTCTGGGCTACACCGAGGACGCGGTGGTCTCCACCGACTTCCGCGGCGACGCCCGCACGTCGATCTTCGACGCCGACAAGTCCATGTGCCTCGATCCGACCTTCGTGAAGCTCCTCTCCTGGTATGACAACGAGTGGGGCTACTCGAACAAGGTTCTCGAGATGGCTCGCGTCATCGCGAAGTAACTTGCGCACATCCGCTTTGCGGACAACAAGAAGGATGCGACTTCGGCCGCATCCTTTTTTTGTCGCGTTTGCCGCCGACGGCACGGGTGTGGTATAATGCCGCACCAAACCACAAGGAGAACAAGATGGCATCATTCGCTAGAAAACTTCCTGTGCTGGCCGCTGCATTCGCTTTTGCCGCCAGCGCTCACGCCCTGACGTTCAAGATATCCGCCGACAGGGAGAACTGCCTCTACCGCTGCGGCGAGACGGCCACGTTCGCCGTGACCGCTGTAGGCACGAACGGACAGCCTGTAACCGAGGGGAGCGTATCGGCCACCGTGGACAACTTCGGTCCGCAGCAGCAGGTGAAGCGGACCGTCGATCTCGCGAAGGAGAATCCGTTCCGCCTCTCCGGCACGCTTTCCGCGCCCGGGTTCCTGCGGCTAACCGTGTCGGCCGGGAAGGGCAAGCCGACGATGTTCGGCGTCGGATACGAGCCCGAGAAGATCGAGAAGGGCAGCCCGTCGCCGGCGGACTTCGACGCGTTCTGGGCGAAGGCCGTGGCCGATCTCGACGCAACGGTGCCCGCGGACCCGCAGCTGAAGCTGTTGCCGGAGCGTTCTGCAGGGGCGTTCAACTTCTGGCGGATCAGCTTCGCCACTTGGGGCGGCACGCGCGTGTACGGCTACCTTTCGATCCCCAAGGACGCCTCGGCCGAGAAGAAGTATCCCGTGCGCTTCCAGGTGCCGGCTGCAGGCAACGGACGCGCTCACTGGACGAACAACATGCAGGGCGCGGACGACGCCATCTGCATGCTCATCACGGTGCATCCATACGAGCCGCCGTTCGACCTCGACGAGCTGGAGAAGTGCTTCGCGGCGAACGTGGCGTCGCTCAAGGAGAAGTACGGCACGTCCTCGTACGCGGTGTCCGGCATCGCGAAGTCGCGCGAGGACTACTACTTCTACCGAGCGCTCCTCGGCATCAACCGCGCCGCCAACTGGCTAGCGGCGCGTCCGGAGGTGGACCTTTCGCACTTCACGTACTCCGGCACGTCCCAGGGCGGAGGGTTCGGTTTCCTCCTGCTGGGCCTCAACCGCCACTTCACGAAGGGCGTGATGTACGTGCCCGCGATCACCGACACGATGGGCTACCTGAAGGGCCGCCAGAGCGGTTGGCCGCGCGTCGTCGAGAACCAGCGCGAGGAGGACAAGGCGGCGGCGGAGCGCAACGCGCCGTACTTCGACGGCGCGAACTTCGCCTCCCGCATCGCCTGCCCGGTGCGCGTGGCCGTGGGCTTCGCGGACAACACTTGCGCGCCGTGCGCCGTCTATTCCGCGTACAACGCGATTCCCGTGAAGGACAAGCAGATCGTCCACGGCATCGGCATGACGCACAGCTGCTTCCGCAAATTCTATGAAGAACTCGGCAAATGGCAGAAGGAGAAGTAAGATGAACGTTTCACGCAGAGGATTCCTGTGGCTCGCCGGCGCGGCGGGCACGACCACGCTGGCTGGGGGATGCGCGTCCGGAGGCCTGTTTGCTGGCGGCCCGGCGGCGCACGATCCCAACTTGACCGTGCTTTTGAGCGATATCCACGTCAACGGCCAGAAGGAAGGCGACGTTTTTCAGCGCTCGAAGATCATGGAGACGGTCGCGGAGATACTGAAGCTCGATCCGCTGCCGTCGCGCGCGGTCGTCTTCGGCGACCTCGCCTGGCTCTGGGGCAACAAGATGGACTACCAGTGCAGCGCGCCGTACCTGAAGCTGCTGGAGGACGCGGGCATCCCCGTGACGATAGGCATGGGCAACCACGACCGCCGCTCCACCTTCCTGGAGGTGCATCCGCGCTACGCGAAGACGACGAAGATCCCAGGCCGGATCGTCAGCGTCGTGGATGCGGGGGCGGTGGACTTTCTGATGCTCGACGGCCTGCAGGGTACGGACGACCGCGGCCCGAAGGACATGGGACCCGTACCGGGCGCTCTCTCGAAGGACCAGCAGGACTGGGTGCTGGACGCGCTCCCGAAGTGGAAGAAGCCCGTGTTCGTCTGCTCGCACTTCCCGGTACACGAGCTGAAGGCGGGCGGCAAGCCGCTAGACAAGCTGCTCGTAGCATCCCGGAACGTGGCGGGCTACATCCACGGGCACGACCACCGATGGTACACGAAGTTCATGCGCAAGGGATGGAACTCCACGCAGATCAAGCGTACGCTCTGCCTGCCGTCCACGGGCCACTGGGGCGACATAGGGTATGCGCTCATGCGCACGGAAGGTGACAAGGCCGTGGTGACGCTCCGCCAGCGCGACTTTTTCTATCCGCGTCCCGAACCGATGGATCCGGCCGACCGCCCTGCACGTTCCCGCTTCCCCGCGCGTAGGATATGCTATACTGTCGGCCATGAAAAGGATCATTGTTCTTGCGACGTTGCTGGCGGCGGTGTGCGTGTCGGCCGAGGAGGCCGTAGACGACCCGTCAGCGTACCTTGGCGCGTCCGGCGGCATTTTCCTGCCGGGCAACGGGAATTCGCTCAAGTGTGCGGCCTCCGTGTCCGTGCGCGGAGGGTGGTATGTTTCCGACAATCTGGCTCTCGAGCTGGAGGGGGGCTCGGTGCCGAACGCCGTCTCCTCCCGCGGCGGCAACGCGACGGTTACGGAGTTTGCCGCGCGTGGGCTGTTCCACATGACCGGCATCGACGAGTTCGACAAGCTCTTCGGGTGCGAGCGGTTCGACCCGTTCGTGACCTTCGGCTTGGCGTCGCTCTTCGCGTCGCATCACGTGTTCGCGGATGGTTCGCACCGCACCGCGATCGGTCCGACGGCCGGCGTGGGCGCGTTCTACCACCTCACGGACAGCTGGAGCCTGCGGTTCGACGCTATGGCGGCGATGGCTGTCGATTCGCCATGCGGGATGTCGTACGGCATCTCACTAGGCCTGCAGTGGAGCTTTGGCGACTAGGTCGCTTCAAAACAACGGGAAGGCAAGTCATGAACGTATCGAGGCGGTTTTTCATCGGAGGGCTGGCGAGCGCGTTTGCGCTAGGCCCCAACAGGATATTCGCGGCTAAGCCCGGCGCGTTTACCGGCGGCAAGCCGCTCCTTTCGTTCGGTGCGCTCTCGGACGTGCATTTCTGCCTTGCGAAAGGCGGCGCCGCGCTGCGGGAGCCGTACGGCGCGGACACGCTCGAGGCGGCGTTCGCCTGGTTCCGCGACAACGGTGCCGACGCCGTGGCGATCGCGGGCGACATGGCGCACAGCGGCCTTGCCGGCGAGCTGAAGGCGATTGCCGACGTATGGTTCAAGGTCTTCCCGGGCGACAAGGCGCCGGACGGGCGGCGCGTCGAGCGCGTGTTCGTGTTCGGCAACCACGACTGGTCAAGCCCCGGCCGCGCGAAGGCGGTATTTCCCGACGAGGTCGAATGCAAGGCCAACCTTCTCGTCGCCGATCCCAAGAAGTGGTGGGACGAGATATTCCACGAAGAGTGGACGCCGTTCTTCGAGAAGACGGTCAAGGGCTATCCGTTCATCGGCGCGCACTGGTGCCACGGCGGCTGCAAAGGCAAGAACGAGACGTTCACGAAGGGCATGAAGGAGTTCTACGCAGCGCGCAAGGAACCGTTCGATCCGGCGAAGCCGTTCTTCCACATACAGCATCCGCATCCGCGCGGCACGGTCCATGGCGATAAGGTGTGGGGGCAGGACGACGGCACGACGCCCGGCATTCTCTCTGCCTACCCCAATGCGGTCGCGTTCTCCGGCCATTCGCACACATCTCTCACGGACGAGCGTGCGATCTGGCAGGGGGCGTTCACGTCCGTTGGCTGCGCCTCGCTGCGCAACGTCTCGCAGGGCACTCCGGGGTCGATATGGGTGCAGGGCGGTCTCGAGAACGCCCGTACGCCCAAGGGGAAGGAGTACGCCACGCAGAACGGCCTCAAGGCGATGGGCGTGACGAACCTCATGAACTGCCGCCAGGGCCAGCTTGTCCGCGTGTACGCGGACCGCGTGGTCTTCTCTCGGCGCGAGTTCGTCACGGGCGCGGCGCTCGGCGACGACATGGTGATGCCTTTGCCTGCGGCGGAGAAGAAGCCATTCGCGTTCCCGCCGCGCGCGGCTAAGGCGGTGGCGCCGGAGTTCCCGGCAGGCGCGACGCTGATGGTGCGGCGCACGAAGGGGGCGCTGCGCGACAAGAGGCGCAAGAATGCGGACATCTGGGAGCTGACGATTCCGGCGGCGACAGCGGTCCGCTCGGCGCGCACGGGCGTCTACGAGGTGACGGCGACAGGGCCGGACGGCAAGGGGCATGTGTTCGCCATGGCGTTCGAGGGCTATCGCTTCCCGCTCTCCGATCCGCGCGCTTCCGCGCCGGCCGCATTCCGTGTAGCATGTTCGCGCGTGCCTGCGGAGAACGTCACTTTCTCGGTGCGGGCGATATCGTGCTGGGGCAAGAAGTCCGCCGCGCTGACGGCGAAGGCATGAACGATCTGGTCAAGCAAAGATGGAGCAATGAGAAAATGAAGAGCATCTTACTGGCATGTGTCGCGGGTGTTGCCGCCCTGGCGCTTGGCGAGGCCGCGGCACCAGCGGACGAGCTGGCGCGGGCTCGGCAGAAGGAAACGGTGAACGTGCCGGAGGCACCGGAAGGGTACAGGCGGCCCAAGGACTGGAAGCCGGTGCTCTTCCCGAAGAGCCTTAGCCAGATTGCCAAGGACCATTCGGCGGAGACGATGGCGCGCGCGAAGGAGCAGATGGCGAAGGTGGACGCCGTGAACGCCGCCGGGAAGTACAAGGCGACGGGCGCGTCGATGGACGCCCACCCGTGCCCGGAATGGTTCGTGGACGCGAAGTTCGGCATCTTCATCGACTGGGGGCTCTGGTCGCTCGCCTCGTGGTGCCCGTACATCAAGGGCGCGCGCCTGTACCCGGACTGGTACGAGCTGCGCAGCGGGGTGGACTACCCGAAGGGGCACCCGTTCCACGGCATGAAGGAGTACCACGAGAAGAACTGGGGGGCGGACTTCAAGCGCGACCACTTCATCGACCTCTTCCGGGGAAAGAAGTTCGACGCGCCCGCGCTCACGAGACTCTTCGACGCCTGCGGCGCGAAGTACGTGGTGCCGTTCCTCAAGCACCATTCCGGCTTCTGCCTGTGGGACTGCTCCTACACGTTCCGCGACTCTGTGGACCAGGGCGCGCACCGCGACTTCGCGAAGGAGATGTCGGCGGCGTGCCGCGCGCAGGGGCTGAAGTTCGGCGCGTACGTTTCGCAGGCGGGCGAGTGGGAATACCCCATCCTGCAAGACGACGGGTCGATCAAGATCTTGAAGGAGGCGGGGAAGATGGTGGACCTGACGCCGGACATGGAGACGAAGGCGTCCGGCAAGATCGCGGTGAAGGACTTCGTGCGCGACTACATAGTGCCGCAGACGACTGAACTCGTGGACAAGTACGATCCCGACATCCTCTGGTACGACTACGACTGGATGACGTTCGCCCACGAGAACGGCAGCTACGACATCACGGCCTACTTCTACAACAAGGCCGAGGGTCGCAAGGAGGTGGCCTGCAACGACCGCTACGGCAAGGCGAAGCCGGAGGAGATCAAGGGGCGCTTCACAAAGAAGCCGCGCAACTGGCTGCGGACCGTGCGCGGCGATTTCTTCACGGACGAGTGGGGAGACACGGAGGAGTGCCTCGACCCGGCCAAGTGGCATCCGTGGGAGTCGTGCTCCGGCATCTCGAAGGCGTACGGCAACCACTGGCAGGAGACGGCCGACATGGTGATGTCGGAGCGCGAGTTCGTGATCCACTTCGCCGACATCGTGGCGCGCGGCGGCAACCTGCTCCTGCTCGTGAACCTCGATCCGCAGGGCGAGATCCCCGCCGTGCAGCGCGAGCGGCTGCTGCAGATCGGCAACTGGCTCAAGCGGTACGGCGAGGCCATCTACGCGACGCGCATCCTCGCCCCGTTCAAGACGGACGCCGTGGACTACACGCAGTCTAAGGACGGCAAGACCGCCTACGCGATCGTGAAGAAGCCGGCGGCGGAAGTGACGCTCACGTGCGCCGTTCCGGACAACGCGACGGTGTCGATCATCGGCGAGGGGACGACGCTCAAGTCGGCAAGGACGCCAGACGGTCTCAAGGTGTCCCTCCCGCCGGCGTACGCCGAGGCTACGATTCCGTTTGCCCTGAAGATTGGCCGATAGGATGAACGTGCAGGCAGATACGGACAATCTGGACTTCGCGCGGGTGGACCTTGCGCGTATGCGTCGGCAGGGCGTGCCTGAGGTCGTCTACGGCGCAGGCAAGACGGCCGAGCAGATAGTCGCGATCCTCGGTTCCCTGCGGAAGCACGGCCAGTTGCCCGCTCTTGCCACGCGCGTCGACGAGGAGAAAGCAAAGGCCGTTGCTGCGGTGCTGGGCGACGACTTCACATATTTCCCGGTGCCGCGCCTCGGACGGCTGGGCGCGGCGCGTGCGCCGGACGGTCTTGGTCCGATTGCTGTCGCCGCCGCAGGAACAAGCGACCTGCCTGTGGCTGAGGAGGCGGCCGTCACTGCCGAGACGCTGGGCAACGAGGTGACGCGCCTGTACGACGTTGGTGTGGCCGGCCTGCACCGTCTGCTCGCATGCACGGACGAGCTCAAGTCGGCCCGCGTGGTCGTGGCCGTGGCTGGCATGGAGGGGGCGCTTGCGAGCGTTGTGGGCGGACTCGTCTCGTGCCCCGTCATCGCCGTTCCGACCAGCGTCGGGTACGGTGCCTCGTTCGGCGGGATATCGGCGCTGCTTTCGATGCTCAATTCGTGTGCAGCGGGCGTTTCCGTGGTGAACATCGACAACGGCTTCGGCGCGGGTTTCCTCGCGCACCGAATCAACCACATGGGACTCGACAGATGAAGACACTCTACATCGACTGTTCGATGGGCGCGGCCGGCGACATGCTGGCCGCAGCACTCCTGGAGCTGATGCCCGACGCCGACGCCGCGCTCGCCCAACTGAACGCCTTCGGCATCCATGGCGTCGTCTATGCGCGCGAGCGGATGGCGAAGTGCGGCATCATGGGCACGCATCTTTCCGTGAAGGTGCATGGGGAGGAGGAGGGGGAGATGCATGGACATGGGCATCATGAGCATAAGAGTCTTGCTCATATTCTGCACCATGTTGGGCATCTGGCGTTGCCTGAGAAGGTGAAGAGCGATGTGGCGGCCGTGTACCAGTTGCTGGCGGATGCGGAGAGCCGAGCGCACGGGCGGCCTGTGGGCGAGGTCCATTTCCACGAGGTGGGCGCGCTCGATGCGGTGGCCGACATCGCAGCCGTATGCTGGCTGCTCGCGGCGCTGGCGCCTGACGAGGTGGTGGTGTCGCCGATCCATGTGGGGAGCGGCACGGTGCGGTGCGCGCACGGCATACTGCCGGTGCCGGCACCTGCGACGGCGTTCCTGCTTGAAGGCGTGCCGAGCTATTCGGACGGCTCGGTGCAGGGCGAGCTCTGCACGCCTACCGGCGCGGCGCTCCTGAAGCACTTCGCGACGCGGTTCGGGCCGCAGCCGACCATGTCGGTGAAGGCTGTCGGCTACGGTGCAGGCGCGCGGGAATTCGAAGGGCGCGCGAACCTGCTGAGGGCATCGCTCGGCGAGAGCGTCGCGGGTGGCGACGTGGACGAGGTGTTCGAGCTCACCTGCAACATCGACGACATGACTGGAGAGGAGGTCGCTTTCGCGTGCGAGCGGCTGTTCGCCGTAGGCGCGAAGGACGTTGTGACGATCCCGGTGACGATGAAGAAGGGGCGTCCGGGCGTGATGATCCAGGCGCTGTGCGCGGTGACTGACCACGATGCGCTCGTGGCCGCGATGTTCCGCCACACGACGACGCTAGGCATCCGCGAGACACGTTGTCGGCGTCAGGTACTGGCGCGCCGCGAGGAGACGGTGTCTCTTCCGGGCGGCACGACGGTCCGGCGCAAGGTTTCCGAGGGATACGGCGTGCGCCGCGCGAAGCTCGAGTTCGACGACGTGGCCGCCGCTGCGCGCGTTGCCGACATGCCGATCAGGGACGTCGTGAGTGATTTTTGATATACTGCTGGAGTCAAATCTCAACCGAAGGAAGAAAACAGACCATGGCGAAGATCGTAGTAATCGGAAGCACGAACACCGACATGGTGGTGCGGTCCACCCGCATCCCCGTGCCTGGCGAGACAGTCACCGGCGGCACGTTCCTGCTGAATCCGGGCGGGAAGGGCGCAAACCAGGCAGTGGCCTGCGCGCGACTTGGCGGCGAGACGACGTTCGTCGCGAAGGTCGGAGACGACGCGTTCGGGCGCGAGACGGGTCCGCGCCTTGCGAAGGACGGCATAGACGCACGCCTGCTAGTCGATCCGGCGGCGGCGAGCGGCGTGGCCCTCATCCTCGTGGATGCGGAGGGCCGCAACTGCATCTCCGTGGCGCCTGGCGCAAACGCGACGCTCACGCCGTCTGACCTCGAGCCTATGCGCGGCGAGATCGAAGGCGCGGCTGCGCTCGTGATGCAGCTGGAGACGCCTGTAGAGACCGTGGCGTGGGCGATGAAGGTTGCCCATGCTGCGGGTGTGACGACGGTGCTGAATCCGGCGCCAGCGGCTGAGCTGCCAGCAGACCTCTACGCCGACCTTGACTGGATCACGCCAAACGAGACGGAGGCGAAGCTCCTCACAGGCGTGGATGTGACGGATGCGGCGTCGGCGAAGGACGCTGCCGCCGTGCTGCATGCGCGCGGAGTGAAGGGCGTGGTGGTCACGCTAGGAGCGCAGGGCGCATTCTGGTCTGAAGGTGGCTGCTGCGGCAGCGTGCCTGCATGCCCGGTGAAGGCCGTGGACACGGTCGCCGCCGGCGACACGTTCAACGGCGCGTTCGCGGTGGCGCTTACGGAAGGGCAATCCGTGGTGGAGGCGGTGTACTTTGCGGTCAAGGCCGCATCGATCGCCGTCACGCGCCCCGGCGCGCAATCGTCTGTGCCGCACCGTTCGGAAGTGGCGGCGGATGGAACCCCCGCAGCAAAACCATGAACCGCCGCCGTAAAACCATGATGTGAGAAACAAGGAGAAATACCATGTGCTTTGTTGATAACTATTCGCTTGCAGTCGCGTTCTGCGTCGTCACCATGTTCTGCTGGGGTAGCTGGGGCAACACCCAGAAGCTCGCAGGAAAGACGTGGCGCTACGAGCTGTTCTACTGGGACTACGTGCTGGGTGTGCTGCTGTTCGCGCTTGTCTCGGGTTTGACCTTCGGCAGCTTCGGCGGTGCGCCAGAGTGGGGCTTTGTGGCGAACCTGAAGCAGGCGTCGGCTACTAATCTCGGCAGCGCGTTCCTGGGCGGCATCGTCTTCAACGCTGCGAACATTCTGCTCGCGGCGGCGATCGCCGTGGCGGGCATGAGCGTGGCGTTCCCCGTGGGCATCGGCCTCGCGCTAGTGCTGGGCGTGGTGGTGAACTACATTGGCGCACCAAAGGGCAACGCGGCGCTGCTATTCGGCGGCGTGGCGCTCATCTCTGCGGCTATAGTCGCCAACGCCTGGGCGTACAAGCTCAAGGAGGCAGGCAACCAGAAGAAGGTGCCGGTGAAGGGCATAGTGCTCTCCATCGCCTGCGGCGTCCTGATGGCGTTCTTCTACCGGTTCGTGGCAGCGGCGATGGACATGAACTTCACGGCTGCGGCACCGAAGGCTGGCATGCTCACGCCGTACAGCGCGCTCTTCGTGTTCGCGCTCGGCGTTTTCGCCTCCACGTTCATCTTCAACGGTATCGCAATGCGGCATCCGGTCGCGGGCGAGCCGATCAACGAGAAGGCGTATTTCAAGGGCGGGTTCCCGATCCACCTTGTGGGCATCCTCGGAGGTCTCATCTGGGGACTCGGCAATGGGCTCAACTTGGTGGCGGCTGGCAAGGCCGGCGCGGCGATCTCGTACGGCCTTGGACAGGGCGCGACGCTCGTATCGGCGCTTTGGGGCATTCTCGTGTGGAAGGAGTTCGCAGGGGCGCCGAAGGCGACTGGCCGACTCAACCTGCTGATGTTTGTCCTGTTCCTCGCGGGCCTCGGGCTCATCATAGCGGCGGGAGCGTAGTTAGTTGGTAGATGGTAGTGGCTAGTGGTTAGCCCGCCGCCAGCGTTGCGCACGGTTTTTTAAATGAGGATAACTTTGAGAATGTTGCCAATGTGGAAATGTTGCCAGTTTCAATGTTGCCAATTGCCAATGTGAATTGAACATTGGGAATGGCAACATTGGATATTGGCAACATTCGGTCAAGTTATAGACAAGTGGAAGTTGTTTTAGAAACGAGAAACGGAACGATATGACACAGCTTGAAGCGGCCCGGAAGGGGATTGTTACCGATGCGATGAAGACTGTCGCGGCGGAGGAGAATGTTGCCGAGGAGATCGTGCGCGCCGCCGTGGCGGACGGCACTGCCGTAATCCCGCTCAATCCCGCGCACGCGAACTGCCAGCCCGTGGGAGTGGGGCGCATGTTCACGACGAAGATAAACGCGAACCTCGGGCGCAGCGTGACGCACTCCGGGAAAGGCGATGAGCTTGAGAAGCTTGCGATCGCGCTCAAGGCGGGTGCGGACTTCGTGATGGACCTTTCCGTGGGCGAGGACGTGAAGTCGATTCGCCAGGGAATGCTCGACGCCAGCCCCAAGCCGCTCGGCACCGTGCCCGTGTACGAGACGATCAGCCGCCTCAAGGGCGACATCCCGCACATGGATCCATCGCTCCTCCTCGACGTCATCCGCGAACAGGCGGAGCAGGGCGTCGACTTCATGACGCTCCACGCGGGACTGCTCCTGAAGCAGATACCCGCCGCGATGAAGCGCAAGATGGGCATCGTTAGCCGCGGTGGCTCCATCATGGCTGAATGGATGATGGAGAACAGGGCAGAGAACCCGCTCTACGAACGCTGGGACGAGGTGATGGACATCCTTGCTGAGCACGACGTGACCGTGTCGCTAGGTGACGGGATGCGTCCGGGATGCCTAGCTGACGCGTCGGACGCGGCGCAGTTCGGCGAGCTGGACGTGCTTGGCGAGCTCGTGGACCGCTGCCGCGCGCGCGGCGTGCAGGTTATGGTGGAGGGGCCGGGGCACGTGCCGTTCGACCAGATCAAGATGAACATGGAGCGCGAGCAGGTGTCCTGCAAGGGTGCGCCGTTCTACGTGCTCGGGCCGGTCGTCACCGACATCGCGCCCGGCTACGACCACATAGTAAGCTCGATCGGCGCCACTGCGGCAGCGACATACGGCGCATCGCTCCTCTGCTACGTTACGCCCGCCGAACACCTCGGCCTGCCCGACGGAGACGAGGTGCATCGTGGTTGCATCGCCTACAAGATCGCCGCCCACGCGGGCGACGTGGCGCGCGGCCTCCCGGGCGCGCGTGCGAGGGACGACGCGATGGCCGACGCGCGCGCGGCGTTCGACTGGGACCGTCAGTTCTCGCTCTGCCTCGACCCTGAGCGCGCGAAGTCGCGTTGGCTCAAGACGCGCGCGTTCACGGATGAGGCGCACACGGACGACCACTGCTCCATGTGCGGCAAGGAGTTCTGTGCCGTGCGCACCTCCCGCCGCATCCGCGAGCTGGCCGACTCCACCGAACCGTAATCGGACTTATTTCGCAGGACTCTCGCCGGCGGCAGCGCGCGCGAAACCTTCTTTGATGGCAACCGTCACGATCTTCGCGCGGCGGTAGCCGTCGTAGATGCCGGCCATGTTCTCCGCGAGCAGCTTGGAGCGGATGTTGGAGCCGTCGCGGTGGTACGTGCGCGCGTCGGCGAAGTGCCAGAACGTGAGGCCGGCCATCTCGGGATCGGCGAAGATGCGGTCGAGCACGTCCTTGTTGTAGTAGAGCTGGAACTCCTCCGTGCCCTGCCCCGCCGCCGGATCGTGGTACCCGTAGATGGCGGTGGTGCCCATTTCCGAGACGATGATCGGCTTCTCGGGGTAGAGCTTGCGGAAGCGCGTGACAATCTTCGTCACCGCCGCGTCGATGAGGTTCTTCTGGTTCTCGAACGTGCCGGCGTTGGAGCCGATCCAGCCGGGGTAGGTGTTGAACGAGACGAGGTCCGTCTTTTCGTTCGAGATGTCGTCGCCAGTGTGGTTGCAGGCGAACGTGACGAGGCGGCCGGAGTCCTGCGAGCGGATCGCGTCGATGAGCGCATCGTTCATCTTCTTGCCCTCCTTCGTCTGCGAGGCGTTCTCGTTCTGGAAGGCGAATATGATCACCGAGGGGTGGTTGAAGCTCGCGCGCACCATCGCGCGGGTCTGCTCCACCTGCAGGCGGAAGTATTCGGGGTCGCCCATCTGCTTCGCGTTGTTGCCCCAGCCGAGCGACTCCTCCCACACGAGGACGCCCATCTCGTCGCAGTAGTCGAGGAACCTTTGGCTCTGCTGGTAGTGGCAGCCGCGGAAGAAGTTGCCGTTGAGCGACTTCAGGAGCTGGATGTCCTGCACCATCAGCGCCTCGGGCGTTGCCGCGCCGAACTGCGGGTGCGCCTCGTGGCGGTTCGCGCCCTTAAGGAAGAGAATCTCCCCGTTCAGCCACAGGCGCTTCTTCTCCGCTTTGATCTCCCGGATGCCGAATTTGGTGCTTAGTGCTTGGTGCTTAGTGCTTGGTGCTTGGTGGTTGGTGCTGAGTGAGACGGTATGGAGGTTCGGGGAGGCTGGACTCCAGAGCTTGAAGTTGGGCACGCGCACGGTCGCGCGGAAGTTGCGGAAGGAGGCCTTCACCTCGTTCGCGCCGTCGAAGACGAGCGTAGCGTCGAAGTCGTCCTTCGCGAAATTGACGGCCTCGATCTCCACCGTGCCAGTCCTGTAGTCGCGCGTGCGCACGAAGAGCTTGCGGTTGTCGAAGACCAGCTTCACGCCGTGGTAGAAGCCGCCGTAGAGGTAGAAGTCGTAGAATGGAAGGGCGAGCTTCTGCGTAGACCAGTCGAGCACGTTGTCGAGCGCGGCGAAGAGGGTGTGCGGGCCGGCGGCGAGCGGTCCGGTGGGTATCTCAAGCCGCGCCCACGGGAAGGGCTGGATGCCGCCGGTCGGCTTGCCGTCGACGGCGAACTGCGCGCGCAGGCCCATGCCGTCCACGACGATCCAGGCGTTCTCGACAGGCTCGGAGAGCGTGAACATGCGCCGATAGAGGCCAGTTCCGCGCTTGCAGAGCCATTTCGGCTGCATGTCCCAGCAGCCTGGCACGGACATCCGGTCCGTTGAGGCGAAATCGGCTCCGCCCGCCGTCTCCAGAGTCTTGCCCTCCGCGAAGGCGAACTCCCAGCTTCCGTTCAGGTCCAGCGGCTCCAGCCGCGCCCATGCGCAGAGCGCCGTTCCCAGCGCGAGTGCGCCCGCAATCGTCCTTGTCGTCATCGTACTCTCCGTGTTACAGGTTCATGCTGCCGCCCGCCGGAAAGGCGGGCGATGCGCGAATGATTATATCAAAACTTCCCGCTGGACGGAAAATGCGAAAACATGTAAATCACGCTTCCATTTTCCCCGCGAGAAGGGTATAATCTTCCCCACACCAAAAAAGCAACTGGAGATTCAAGATCATGAAAAAGCTGTTGATGGCGTTTGCGGTCCTTTGTTCGGTTTCCGTCCTGCACGCGGAACCCGATTACTATGCTGCGTTCTGCGCATGGGCGCCGGGCCAGATCCCGATGTCGTCTGGTTCGATCATCTGGGGCGTGCGCGGCACGTTGTTCTATGGCGATTATCCGCGCCTGAACGGCGTAGACCTCGCTATTGGCGTAAATCGTACGCGCGAGAGCTTCAACGGCTTGTCTGTCGCTGGGGTGTTGGAACTTGCAAACAATGCCAACGGCCTCCAAATCGGCTTTGCGAATGTGGTAGAGAACGAGTTCGCCGGCATGCAGGTCGGTGCGTGGAATCATGTGGGCCACGGTTATGGCACGCAGTGGGGTATCGTCAACACGGCGGGCTATTTCGCAGGTTTCCAGCTTGGGCTCCTCAACTGGGCGGAAGACCTTGACGGCGTGCAGCTGGGCCTTGTCAATGTCATCGAAGACCAGACCCTTTGCGTGCTCCCGTTCCTGAACATCGGCTTCTGATATGGACGAAATCAAGGAATCGGACACGAGCCGCCACTTCCTGCGGCAGTGGATCGAAGAGGATGTGGCGGCGGGTCGTACGGGCGGTACCGTCGTCACGCGCTTTCCGCCCGAGCCCAACGGCTACATCCACATAGGCCATGCCAAGGCCGTGTGTGTGGACTTCGGCATGGCTAATCTGTTTGGCGGCGAATGCCACCTGCGGCTTGACGACACGAACCCGACGAAGGAGTCGGACGAGTACGCCGAGAACATCAAGAACGACATCCGCTGGCTCGGCTGGCAGTGGTCGGGCGCGGGCGACGGCAAGGAGCCCGGCTTCTACAATGCGTCGAACATGTTCGACACGATGTACCAGATCGCGGAGAACCTGATCAAGGCCGGGCAGGCCTACTGCTGCAATCTCGGCCAGGACGAGTGGAAGGAGTACCGCGGCGTCCCCGAGAAACCGGGGCGTCCCTCGCCCAGCCGCGACACGTCGCCCGAGCGCAACCTCGAGATCTTCCGCGACATGCGCGCCGGCAAGTACGCCGACGGCGAATGGTGTCTCCGGGCGAAGATCGACATGGCCTCGCCCAACATCCATTTCCGCGATCCGGTCATCTACCGCATCCGCCATGTGAGTCACTACCATCTGGGCGACAAGTGGTGCATCTACCCGATGTACGACTTCGCGCACCCGATCGAGGACGCGCTGGAGGGCGTGACGCACTCCATGTGCACGCTCGAGTTCGAGGTGCACCGTCCGCTCTACGACTGGGTGGTGGACCGCCTCGACGAGATGGGGATGCTCGTCGTCCGCAACGGCGTCAAGATACGTCCGCAGCAGCGCGAGTTCGCTCGCCTAAACCTCACGTACACCGTGATGTCGAAGCGCCTGCTCCTCCAGATGGTGACGGAAGGTCACGTGGCCGGCTGGGACGATCCGCGCATGCCGACGGTGTGCGGGATGCGCCGGCGCGGCTTCACGCCGGGCGCGATCCGCGAGTTCTGCGACCGCGTGGGCGTGACGAAGGTGGAGAGCGAGAGCGACACCGCGCTGCTCGAGTGGTGCGTGCGCGAGGAGCTGAACAAGACCGCCCTGCGCCGCATGGCGGTGCTTGATCCCGTAAAGTTGGTAATCGAGAATTGGTCTGACAACGCACCAAGCACCAAGCACCAAGCACCAAGCACTAGAACTGTGGTGAAGCCGAACAACCCGCTCGACGAGGCGAGCGGCTCGCGCGAGATCCCGTTCTCGCGCGAACTGTGGATCGACCGCGCCGACTTCCAGGAGAACCCGGAGAAGAAGTTCTTCCGCCTGGGGCCGGACCGCGAGGTGCGCCTCGCGGGCGCATGCATCGTAAAGTGCATCGGCTACGAGAAGGACGCCGACGGCAAGGTGTCGCTCATCCGCTGCACGTGGGACGAAGGCTCGTGGGGCGGCAACGCGCCCGATGGCCGCAAGGTTAAGGGCACGATCCACTGGGTGGACTGTGCAACGGGCGTCAAGGCCGAGGTGCGCCTCTACGACCGGCTCTTCACCGTGCCGAATCCGATGCAGGACGGCAGCGACCAGTTCCTCAAGTACCTGAATCCCGATTCGCTAAAGACCGTGACGGCCTACGTGGAGCCTGCGCTCGCGGCGGCAGCGCCTGGAGACCGGTTCCAGTTCGAGCGCACAGGCTACTTCTGCGCCGACGCGAAGGACTTCCGTCCCGAGGCGCCGGTGTTCAACCGCACCGTCACGCTCAAGGATTCCTATAAACCGTGACCATGTTGAAGGACAAAAGACAAAGGACTGATGACAAAGGATTGTGGTTCCCGCCTTTGTCCTCTGTCTCCTGTCCTTTGTCCTCAACCTCCTCAACCCCTCAACCCCTCAACACCTCAACCCATTAACTAGAAGGCAACAACCATGACAATATCAGACAACATCAAGTATGTCGGCGTGAACGACCACGATATCGACCTCTTCGAGGGGCAGTACGTGGTGCCGAGGGGCATGGCCTACAACAGCTATGTGGTGCTGGGCGGCGAGAAGTCGGCCGTGATGGACACGGTGGACGCGCGGTTCGGCGACGAGTGGCTCACGAACGTGAAGGCGGCGCTCGGCGGCAAGGCACCGGACTATCTGGTGGTGCAGCACATGGAGCCAGACCACTCGGCGAACATCGCGGCGTTCATGGACGCGTTCCCGCAGGCGAAGGTGGTCTCTTCCGCGCCGGCGTTCCGCATGATGAAGAACTTCTTCGGCAAGGAGTGGGAGGATCGGCGCGTCGTGGTGAAGGAGGGCGACACGCTAGACCTCGGCGGGCGCTCGCTCGCGTTCGTCGCCGCGCCGATGGTGCACTGGCCCGAGGTGATCATGACGTACGACGTGTCGGAGAAGGCGCTCTTCTCGGCGGACGGCTTCGGCAAGTTCGGCGCGAACGACGTGGAGGACCCGGAAGGCTGGGACTGCGAGGCGCGCCGCTACTACTTTGGCATCGTCGGCAAGTACGGCCCACAGGTGCAGGCCGTCCTCAAGAAGGCAGCGGGGCTTCAGATCGAGAAGATCCTGCCGCTGCACGGCCCCGTGCTGCTCAAGCCGGAGGAGATCGCCCATGTGGTGAAGCAGTACGACACGTGGAGCTCATACGGCGTGGAGAGCGAGGGGATATGCATCGCCTACACGTCCGTGTACGGCCACACGAAGGCTGCCGCGCTCAAGCTCTCGGAGCTGCTGAAGGCGAAGGGCTGCCCGAAGGTGGCGGTGGCCGACCTTGCGCGCGATGACATGCCGGAGACGGTGGAGGACGCGTTCCGCTACGGCAAGCTCGTGCTTGCCACGACCACGTACAACACGGACATCTTCCCGTTCATGCGCACGTTCATCGAGCATCTTGTGGAGCGCAACTACCAGAACCGCACGATCGGCCTGATTGAAAACGGCAGCTGGGCGCCTATGGCGGCGAAGGTGATGAAGGGGCTTTTCGAGAAGTCGAAGGGCATCGCGTTCTGCGAGAACACGGTGACGATCACGAGCGCGCTCAACGCCGCCTCCGAGGCGAAGCTCGCCGCCCTTGCCGACGAGCTCATGAAGTGACCTAATGAACCTGCGCTCCGCTAATGTCGTTGCCTGTGGATGGGTGGTTCTTGCCAGCGGCCTGTTCGCGGCGGGTGCCCCGCTGAAGGTGCCCGTGGCGCAGGTGGAGATTGGTATCGACAAGCAGGTGAAGATGTACCCCGGGCGTGTGGTGCCTGTGGCGCAGGTCAACGTGATACCGCAGGTGAGCGGCGAGATACTGGAGGTAGGCTTCGAGAACGGCGCGATCGTGAAGAAGGGCGACCTCCTCTATCGGCTCGATCCAGTGAAGTACGAGGCCGCCGTCAAGAACGCTGAGGCGAAAGTGGCGGAGTGCAAGGCCGCGCTAGGCTACGCGGAGCTCAGCTATTCGCGCCACCAGAAGCTGGTGGAGACGCGGGCCGTCTCGCTTGATGCGGCGGACAACGCGCTCTCGACGCGCGACAGCGCTCTGGCCGCGCTCGCCGCAGCACAGGCGGATCTCACCAGTGCGCGCGACGACCTGCGCCACTGCCGGATCGTGGCCCCGATCGCCGGCAAGCTGGGCACCACCCAGTTTACGGCGGGCAACTACCTCCAGAAGGGGCAGGGCACGCTCGTTACCCTCATCCAGGCCGCGCCGATCCGGGTGCGCTTCTCCATCTCCAACGCCGAGTTTCTCGAGATGTTCGGCGGCAAGTCGTCCGCCTTGCAGGCCGACGGCATCGTGTCGCTCACGCTCGCGGACGGGCGCGACTACATGGAGGACGGACAGGTGGAGTACGTGGACAACGCCTCTGACGACCAGACGGACACTATCCAGGTGTTCGCGCTCTTCCCGAACAAGGACCGCATCCTCCGCCCCGGCGGCACCGTGAGCGTGACGCTGCAGAGCCGCAAGGGCGTGAAGAAGATGGCGGTTCCTCCGTCAGCGGTGATGCAGGACATGCACGGGTCTTGCGTGTGGGTGGTCAAGAAGGACCGCACCGTGGAGCGCAGGTACATCGTGCGCGACACCACGGAGAGCGAGATGCAGTTCGTGGCCTCTGGTCTGAAGGTCGGCGAGACGGTGGTGGCCGACGGTGTCCACAAGGTGACGAAACGTTCTGTGATCGATCCGGTGAGATAGCCGGCGGCGGTCATTTCTGGTGCTGCATGTCGCAGAGATGGCGGTACGCGCCGTTAGCGGCGTAGAGTTCGTCGTGCGTGCCGCGCTCGATGATTTTCCCGTGGTCCATCACCAGGATCAGATCCGCGTCGCGGATTGTCGATAGCCGATGCGCTATGGCGAGGACGGTGCGGTTCTTCATCAGGTTCGTCAAGGCGTCCTGCACGAGGCGTTCGGTCACGGTGTCGAGGGCGCTCGTCGCCTCGTCGAGGATAAGTATCGGCGGGTTGCGGAGAATGGCTCGCGCGATCGCGATGCGCTGCCGTTCGCCGCCGGAGAGCACAAATCCCTTTTCGCCCACGATGCGGCCGTAGCCTTCCGGCTGGGCCATTATGAAGTCGTGCGCGTTCGCCATCTTGGCGGCGGCGACAACCTCGTCGTGCGTGGCGTTGGGGGATCCGTACCGGATGTTCTCCTCGATCGTGTCGTTGAAGAGCAGGGTCTCCTGCATGACGGCGCCCACGAGGCGGCGGAGGTCGGCGATCTTCACGTCGCGCAGATCGATGCCGTCGATTGTCACTCTGCCCTGCTGAGGGTCGTAGAAGCGGGCGAGGAGCCCGCTCAATGTCGTTTTGCCGCTGCCGGTGCCGCCCACGACGGCCACCATCTTGCCGCGAGGGATGGAGAAAGATGCGTGAGACACGGCTGGATGTTCGGCCGTGTCGTACTTGAATGTGACGTCGCTGAATGAGATTTCGGAGTCGAAGGATTGCTTGCAGGCGGGGTTTGCCTTCTCGGGTATAGACATGTCAAGGTCAAGGACGGAATATATTCGGACAAGTGAAGCGAGGGAGGTCTCCAGCTGTACCTGCAGCTTTGATAGCTCCTTGACCGGTTTGTAGATGACGAGCAACGGCGCAAGCATCGGCACCACGTCCGAAACCTTGACGTCCATGATGAAGCACCACACCAGGAACGCGCATATGAGTAGGATGCCCACGGTCTCCACTGTTGGACGCACCATCAGCCCGATACGTAGCGCGCGCATCATTGATTTCAGCAGATACTTGTTCGTGGCTTCGTATTTGGCGTTCTCGTGATCTTCCGTGTTGTAGCTCTTCACCACCCGTATGCACGTAAGAATCTCATGAACCTTCGCGCCAATCATGGAATTGCGCTCCATTGATTTCCTGACCCACTTCTTCACCTTGCGGCCGACCATCTGCACTGGCAGGACAAAGAGCGGGAAGCCGATCAGAATGAGGCACAGCGTGGGCATCATGTGGTTTGTGACGGCGAACCATATGATATACCCGATCGCCACAATTATCTCGAATGGTGCGAGCGCGACCTCTGTTAGGATGGTCGTCATTATTGTCTGGATCGTGAGAGGGTCCGAGACGATGCGCATAAGGAGCTGTCCCATGTCCACGCGGCCAAAGAACTGGAGGTTCTGCTTTTGCACATGCATGAGGAGTTCTTGCCTAAGATCGGCGACAGCATGCGAGCCCGCCCATGCAAGACAGTAGTTGTTGAGGAACAGGAGTCCAAGCCTGACGAATGCCACAAGCGGTACGACCAAGCATGTTATCAGCACAAGCGCGCCACCCATGCCGCCTTTTTCCGTCTGAAGGCTTATTCCGCATTTTGCGGCCCATTTCTCCACTGTGGGGTACCATGACGGCAGTTTCGAATAACGGTCGATCTTCTTGTCGAAAGTATTCGTGTGGCGATGGGTGGTTGAGGCAGCGGCATTTCCTCTGTCATTTGCCGAATCGCGGACATCAAGACCTGTCGCCGTCCCGGCGTTGGCATTGTCGTGCGTCTCGACATGCTGCAACGCGGGCTGGACCATCTGGAAGAACGGCACGAGCGTGCCGGCCGTGAGCATCCCCGCCACGATGCCGACAAAGATGCGAAACTTGTATTTGCGGATGTACTTCCATACTCGCTTGTAGGCGTCCCATGCTGGGTACTCGCGATCGAAGAACTCTCTTCTGTATTCTACTTTTGACATGGACATCGTTATTTTATCATACGGCATTTCGTTGGACAATGCTTTCCAGCAGCATCTCCCACTTGTCTAGGATCGTCTCGTTGGAATAGTGTTCCGTGCAGAACCTGCGGGCGTTCTCTCCCATGTGGCGGCAGAGTTCCGGATCGGACATCAATCGGCGCAGCCCCTCGGCATATGCAGATACGGTCTGTGCGGTAACGATGCCGCCATTGGATGCCGCAGTGCCGATCCAGTCGCGGACCATCACTGCCGGCTTGCCGAACGATGCCGCCTCCGCAACTACCAGGCCGAATCCCTCGTCAAGAGAAGGGAATGCCAGAAATGCGCAACGGCTATAGGCGTCTCTAAGATCACATCTGGCAAAAACCTTCGTGGCAGGCGGCAATGTGACAGTCGGAACGCCATTGCCATAAAGTTCAAGGTTCCAGCCAGGGAAGTCCTTAGACAGGGACGCGAACGCATCAACAAGAAGCTTATGGTTCTTGGATTTGGTAAATGCAGCAGGGTATATCAACGTGTTGTGAGTAGTAGCAGGCAAGCTAGCTGTCGCCGTCGGGACGCTATTCCCTATGACAACGACGGGGGGGCCATATTTTGACACCTGTTCTACAAAGCAGTCCTGCAGGACTTGGATGGCCGCCACGTGCCGCAATGCACGTCGTATTCGCCAGTTGCGCAAGAAATGCTTGCGCTTGAACTGGGCATTAGGGTTGGTGTGAAACTGCTGGATTATGGGGGCTGTCGAATAGTCTAAACGCGCAAGATCCAACAGCTCGTTTGTCCCGGCGGATATGATAACGTTCCATGGTTCCGCCAGTCTTTCCAAGAGTACTGGCTTCTCAAATGCGACAACGTCGTGTCCGCGCCCCGCAAGTCCGTCTACGAGCCGTCTTACCGCGACATCCGCGCCACGTCCGTTGGCAAACGTGTCCTTGTAGAAACCTATTCTCATTCGTATCTTTCAAAATCCCGGAACCGCATGTTGGCGCATCCGGCCCCGTCGGCCTCAAGTGATCTTCCCAATGTTGCCCATAGCTTGTATTTCCATTTCACCAGTAAAGATTTCTTGCGAAGCTCTTCAGGAAGTGGCAGCCCCTTTATGCGGAGCCGATCCATCCACAGCCATTCCGGTGCCGTGAATTGATTGTCATAAACTATGTTTATATGGCGTTCGTACTGCGCGACAAGGAGATGCTCGTCCTCGAGGGTGTACTCTCTGCATTCGTCAGAGCGGAACTGCATCGCGAGCAAGTCTATGCGTACGGACGGGAATGTGGCCGTCAGCTCCTTATAGATGGCCTGCGCATATTTGATGTCGTATGGAAACGAAGTTTCCAAGACGAACAGTACATTGCTTGCTGCCAATGTCTTTTGATATAGCCTTTCAATCCGCCTGTCAATGACGGCCTTGACTTTGTCATATGCCGCTTTGTCGACTATGGATTCGTGAAAATGATGTATGAAGCGAAAGCCTGTGGCCTGATCGAGATAATGGTATGTCCTGAGTCCCTTTTCCATGATTGAGGGCTCGTACTCCATGAGGTTCTCTCGTAGGCAGAGATCAGCAAAATGCGTGCGAAAGCCTTCTGGCAGCCATTGGACAGGTCTGTCATCGCACATAAGCGTCCAGTCAAAAGGCAGGGAAAAAGGTCTTTTCCCTCTATGCTTCAACTGTAACGCTACACTACAGTTCCCACCAAGGGATGCGACAAAATCATACTCGTCAAGCGGAAGTTTCAATTCTGCGTTCCTTTCGAGGGGGGCTTGGCACGCGCCGGGACGCCCATCAGTACGCCCGACGTCACGGAGTTTGTCACGACTGCGCCAGCTGCGACATATACATCGTCCCCAAGTTCATGATCTGGCGTCATGCAGGCGCCGATTCCCATGAACACCCGTCGGCCGAGCTTTGACGAACTTCCCGGGCAGCTTAACGGGGCGAATACGCTGCCATCGCCTATCACGCAGTCGTGCCCTATGTGCGCGTTCACGTTCACAAGCACATGGCGTCCGATCTTGCAGTCCGTGGAGACGACCGCCCCTGGAGCGATCACGCACCCGTCTCCCAGGATGGTGTTCTTGCCCACGTATGCGCGCGGATGAACAACGGAAATGAACTTTCCGCCACGATGCTCTATGATCTCCGCATACGCCAGCCGGGACTCGGCGTATCCGATGCCGCACACGAACACTTCGTTCTCCCCTATGGCATGGTCCTCGACCGTTCCGATTATGGGGGGATATCCCTTGTAGCCGTCGAGGACATGCGGGCGAGAGTCCAGAAAGCCGGCTATCTCCAAGCCGGGCAACGATTCCTCGGCGTACGCCGCGAGTTCTCGCCCGAACTTTCCGGCTCCGATTATTATCAACCGCTTCATGCCGCACCCTCCGCAGATTCTAGCACGATGCCGGCTATGGCGCGTATGGCATCCTCGGAGAGCTTGCCGTACAGGGGAAGGCACATGATACGCTCTGCTAAAGATTCGGAGATCGCGCATCTTTCCGCGTCGGGGACGATAGTCCTGTACGTGTTGACCGATGGCCAGAAATACCGTCTCGCAAACACGTTCTCGCGGCGCAGGGCCTCGTCTGCCTTGAGAAGGGCAGACTCCGATCTGAACACCACCGGGAAATAGCTGTGGTTGCATCCGTCGGATCTCTTCTGGAAGGCCAGGGCATCCGAGCGGGATAGGAGGTCCGCGTAAAGGGTGTACTTGGCCAGCCTGTCCGACAGCACGTCATCAAGATGCGCCAGGTTCGCAAGGCCTATGGCGGCATTGACCTCGGTCATTTTTGCGTTTGTGCCGACGCGCACGACAGATTTCGCGTCGTCATATCCGAAGAAGCGGAGTTCCCGCAATGTCCTGTCGATGCGTTCGTCGGCAGCGTATATGCCGCCGCCTTCAGAGGTGTTGAGCAGTTTTGTCGCGTGGAAGCTTGTCGCGGACACATCTCCATACTCCAACACGGATTTGCCGTTGACCTTGACGCCAACGGCATGGGCGGCGTCGTACACTACCTTTAGTCCGTGCTTGCGGGCTATGGCGTCTATCGTGTCCACGTCACAAGGATTCCCGAATACGTGGACTGGAAGTATCGCCCTTGTCTTCGGCGTGATCGCAGCTTCAATCTTCGCGGGATCGAGATTGAACGTCTTTGGATCGATGTCCACGAAGACCGGCTTTAGTCCCTCGTAAAGTATTGCGCTTAGGGTGGCGATGAACGTGAAAGGGGTTGTTATGACCTCGCTTCCCGGCGGCATGCCGAGTGCACGCAGCGCAAGCTGTATCGCCAGGGTCCCGTTCGCAACGGCGACAAGATGCGGCAGCCCCGACCAAGTGGCGAAGTCGCGCTCGAATCGCCTTACGAGCGGCCCGTTGTGCGTCATTATGCCGGATTTCCATACCTGCTCAAGGTAGGCATCCACTTCGGAGAGCGGTGCCAGAGAAGGCATGGTAACGTATATCGGTTTCTCGAATTTCATGACATCTCCATTGCTTGCTGCATAAGGCGCGCCTGGGCAAGGCATTCGTTGTACTCGTTGTCGTATTGCCGTTTGCCGATCTGCGAGGACACGTAATCGAGCAGGCGCGCGAAGTGGTCGTCCTTGAACGTTTCCACGCGGTGGCCTTCCGACGTCTCCACATGCACCTCGGCGGTGAAATCAGGACGTGCGGTGAAGGCGCGAGAGGTTGTTATCACTCCCTTCGTGCCCCAGATGTCATACCCGTTTCTGTACCAATGGTCAAAGCCGTACGCGGTCTGAGACACGACACCTTGCGCAGATTCCATGCACAGCGTTCCGAATATGTCTACCTCTTCCCCCTGCGGAACGACACGATGTGATGCTTTTACGTTCACATCCTTCCCAAGCAGGTACGTTGTGGCTTTGATCGTGTATGCGCCGTTGTCCAGAAGCGCTCCGCCGCCCAGTTCTCTGGAATAGCGAATGTTTGCTCGGCCATCCGGAAATGGCGGGATGCCAAAGCGCACTACGACCTGCCTTAACGCGCCGATAGCCCCTTCCTCAAGCAGACGGCGCACGAAAAGATTCTGTGCGTGAAACCGGAACTGAAAGCTTTCCATCAGGAACCTGTCGCACCTTCTGGCCGTATTCACGAGATCCTCCGCCTCGCAGAACGAACATGCGAGGGACTTTTCGCACAGCACGTGCTTGCCAGCCTCCAGGCATCTCTTTACCCAGGCATGGTGAAGTCCCGTCGGAAGCGGACAATAGACGAGGTCCACATCGGCGGATCCGACAAGCTCGTCGTATGTGCACGTGCCGCATCCGTACTGTCCCGCCACCGCCGCAACGCCTGCGGGATCGCGCGAGGCGACAAGTGCCACCTTGAATGCAGGATGTCCTGCAAAGGCGGGAATCAGCGATCGCCGGGCTATGCTGGCGCAACCTAGAATGCCAACTCTTATCATCTGTACTCCAGTGCCGCGACAAGACTGCGGACTTGAATGTTCAGGTAGTTGTTAAATCGGAGGAACTCCTTGATCTGGCCTAACGTCAGCCATTTGAAGTTCTTCGGAACGTCGAGCTCGACTCCGTCGTCGAGGAGGAACACGACATTGCGGTTCTGCTCGCGGTAGAAACGTCCGCCTTCTTCTGACTGCATGGCGTCTACAACCATGCGTCCTGGGATGCGTCCGGCGTCAAACTCCGGCAGGAAAGCGGGGGCGAGGCCGGGTGGCGCCAGCCGCCAGTTGCCGGTCTGGCACTGTATCGTGGGGGCGAGTTCCACCACGTCGAAGTTGCCGCATTCGACCTTTGCCTGGAGGAGGAAGTGCATGACTCCGCGCCGACGCTGCGCGAAGAGCACCGATATGCCGTGCTGCATCGGCTGCACAAGAGGCTGGCACCAGTTGGCGACTTCGCGGTTCTCGATCGTGACATCCACGCCAAGCACGCGGAAAAAGCGTCTGTCCGGGCGGACAATCTCGCGCTCGGTCACCATCCATCCGTCTACATCGCGAAGCGGCAACTTGTCCACCACTAGCTCGTATACCGTCTTTAGCTCGCTCAGCCAGTACAGCACCCCGTCCACCGTAGACTCCCCATCCATAGACGCCTCTGAGGCGAAGAGCTCGCGTCCCCAGTCCGACAGAGGCGGCAAGCCACTTTCGTCCGCAGGAAACCTCAACCCAGACAGCACGGTGCGCGTATCCATGTTGACCATGTTGTCGCGCCGCAGCAACGTATGTATCTGCCCCAACGTGAGCCACCGAAAGTCCTCCGTTGCCGTCACCTTGGCATCTGGAAGCAAGATGATGTTGCGATTCCTCTTCCTGTAGAAGCGGGCCCCTTGCTCGGATTGGAGCTGGTCCAGCAGGACCTCATGCGGAGAGTGCTTGCGGAAATAGTCCAAGTAAGCCGGGATCCGCCCCTTGTGGACGCATGTGTAATTGCTGCGTGTCGCCTGCAGCGTCGGCGAGAGCTGCACGCAATTGACGTTTCCCGGCTCGATCTTAGCCTGGAGAAGGAAGTACATGACGCCATCGAATATCTTGGCCACGATTCCGAGGTATCCTACTTCCGGCTGGTTGATCACCGGCTGTTGCCAATGGAGCTGGGTATACGTGCTGGCACGGACGTCAAGCCCGATGATCGAGAAGAACCTGCCGCTGTCATGCACGAGATTGCCTGTCTCGCCATCAAAGTGCCACCCCTTCATTGCGGCGAACGGTATCTCCTCCACGCTGACACCGACTTCCCTGTTGCGGTTGGCAATCCAGTCGATTACATCGCCCGTAGAGTTGAAGGGGTTCTCTTCCGTCAGCAGGGAACGAACAAGGGCATTGCGCGCGGCATCGGTCATGTGCGGGCCTCCTCCTGGCTGCGTATCGACGCCAGAGCGCGGCGTATGCGCATCGCTTTGTTGATGCCGCGCAGCCCGAAATCGCGCCAACGCAAACGCCCTGACAGCAGATCTTCCTCTATGCATCGGCACACCAGCTTAAGGTGCGCACCATCGCGGTGCGCATCCTTGAATGCGGTCCATGCGATCCCTGGATACATTTCCCGCATGACGCGTTGTCGCTCTCCGGGGTTCTCGCGAAGAAGAATATCGTCTATCTTTCTGATCGCACATGCACGATCCCTAGCCTTCTTCTCCGTCAATGGAGAATGGATTATGGATCCCGTGCGCTCGGCGTAAAAATAGAGTGGTACAGGCAGATATGCCGCCCTGAGCCCTTGCTTCGACATCAGCTTCCAGTAGAAAAGCACGTCGCCAAACGTATATTCTGGGTCGAACCGGATCCCGCCTATGGCTGACCGCCGATGCAGGCGGGCTCCAAGAAGGACATGCGTCACGAAACCGCGGCGGTCTTTCAGGCTCCATCCTATGGGATCGCATATTGGCTGCGGTGCCAGTCTTTTCGGAAGCGCAGGGAATTCCGGGACGCGAATACTCCCGTCGTCAGGAACGGGACACCAGTCGAATAAAAGCAGATCGGAATTGGCTGAAGAAATCGCCGACACCGCCGTTTGCAATGCTTCGGGATGGAGCCAGTCGTCGTTGTCCAGAAAAGCCACGTATTCGCCGTGCGCCTCGTCGAGGCACCTGTTCAGCGTCACGCAGGCACCGGCGTGTTCAGCGGCAATAACGCGAATACGACGGTCACGAAGCGCATAGTCGTGCAACACCTCAAGTGAATTGTCTGTGCTGCCGTCGTCCGTGCAGATCAGCTCGAAATCACCGCAAGTCTGCGCGAGAACTGAATCCAACGTCCTGGCAAGAAAGCGGCCGGCATTCCAGACCGGCATGACTATGGAAACGCGCAGGCCGTTCATTTGTTTCCTCCTGCAACGCCATCTTGTCCACAAGCGCGATGGGTTGTACTCTTCTTCCATACGCGAATGCCACATACGAGGTAGCGCGTCACCTGCTTTTTGGTATATTTGAAGAAGAAGAACCCTTTTATGTGCCCAAGTACGAACCTTGTCGCGTTGCGCCGGTATGGAGAACGTAGGAGATACTTAAGATAGATTGGCCATGTGGTGTTCTTCCAGATGTTGCACCACGGTTTCAACAGCAACCCTGGGAAGTGCCATATGACAATACCTTTGCGGAATGGAGAATAGCGCACGTTGATGCCGTCCCATTCACTTGACAGCTGCAATATCCTGCCGCGCATGGTGATGTTGATCACATCTTGGTCTGGCCATATTAGCTTGTCTGCAAGTTGGAGAGTGTTCTCCATGAGTTTCTGCGGGTAGTGGCCATTTCGCAGGGCGGCAAGGTCCATGACGAGCAAACCTGCATAGAAATATGGGTCAGAGCCCTTCATGTTCAGGAGGTCTTTCTTGAAGTCTCCTGCCGCACCCTCCGATACGGCGGCAATGAGGGCTCCCTGCATGTTGATCTCCCAAAGCGGGCGCAGGTCCCCGACGCAAAGGACATCGACATCGGAATATATGGTCCTGTCCTCATGGCCCAGAACGTCGGGCAGGATGTATCGATAATATGTCTCTTGCGTTACATGCTCCAGCTCGGGAGGTATTTTGAAGCGATCAAAGCGGGAAGAGTCGATCTCGTGGAATCGTACCTCGCAATGTGGATACATGCATTCAAGTTCCTTGACGCAGGCCTGGCTTTCTTTCGAGATGTCACGGTGAAGAACATGGAACACAAAGCGCGAATTCGGATTGTTTACAAGGACGCTTGCAATTACAACGGCCAGATGCTGCGCATATGCGTCGTTGACGCAGAATGAGATAGAAATAGGACTGTCATTTGCGTAAGCACCGACAAACTGGTCGAGATAGCGGCCGAAGCGGCGGCGTATCTTGTGACGGATCAGGGTCGGAAAGAACTTTTCAATTGGGACTGCTACGCGAGAAATCGGCTCGAAATCCGTAATCCGTAGGCGGAGTTCCCCGCCCTTGCACTTCTGCACAAGGATATTCTGGGGGTCAAAGAAGCGGACGGCATGGCGAACCAGGTCGTCTGCTAGATATCGGAATCGGTCAAGCAGCCTACATCTTGCAGGGCCGTCAGTCAAGTTCCTCCAGACGTCGGCAAACAGCTGCGTGGGCGTCCCATCAGCATCCGTCACCAATTCCTCTACAACGCACCACCCACGCGATGGCACAAACAGCTTTTCCATGGTGGTCGGGAATACGGACATCAAGTCCTCTGGAAGCCTGTCGCGTAACTCCTTCCAGTATTCGTACTCCTGGCAACATGTGTTGCGCTTTCCGTCAAGCCGGCAACGGCGTATCTCGCGCACGACCGACGACGAGAGAGGGATGTTATGCTTGTCGCCCGGATACTTCCCCTCGGCGATCTCCTCGTCGCTGCGGTAGCACTTCACGCACAAATCGACTCCGGGCAGGCGATAGCATGCACGCCTCGACCCCATGCCGAGACGCTCCAACGACCCGCTCTTCAAAAGCGCGTCTATCTGATCGGCAGTGTAGCCTATGTCGGTATTCGCCATGCGTTTCATCAATGCCACATTTCGCAAGCAGTCCTGTTGCAGAAAATTCCAGGAAATGATACCAAAACTGGTGGTGAAAAACAACCGAAACAACCGTCGTTGACGCGCACGTTTGGATAGTGTAGAATTGTGTCGGCTTGGGGCCTAGCGGCCAGTCTAGCCGGACAATGGAACACGTCAACAAGGAATACATCATGAAGCATACCGTTCTCGGGGCGGCGATGGTCGCGGCCCTGTGCGCGTCGGCAGCCCCCAACGACTGGGAAAACACGCGCGTCAACTCCATCAACCGCGAGCCCGCCCGCGCCTATTCGATGCCGCTTGCGGACGAAAAGGCGGCGCTGACCGACGACCTCGAGCCGCAGACGCCCTACAAGGTGTCCCTGAACGGCATCTGGAAGATCAGCTGGTGCGGCGACCCGAAGCTGCGTCCGCTCGACTTCTGGAAGACGGACTACAGCGACGCGGACTGGTTCACGATCGACGTGCCGAGCTGCGTGGAGATGCGCGGGTTCGGCTCGCCCGGCTACACCAACGTGAGGTATCCGCACGCCAACAAGTGGCCCTACATCCTCGACCGCGACACGAACAAGGCGGACTACAACCCTGTCTCGTCCTACCGCCGCACGTTCACCGTGCCGGCCGAATGGAAGGGGCGCGACGTGTTCCTGCGCTTCGATGGCGTCTATTCCGCCTACTACGTGTGGGTGAACGGCAAGAAGGTCGGCTACGCCGAGGACTCGAAGCTGCCGAGCGAGTTCAACATCACGAAGTACCTGAAAGACGGCGAGAACCTGCTCGCAGTCGAGGTGTACCGCTGGTGCGACGGCTCGTACCTGGAGGACCAGGACATGTTCCGCTACAGCGGCATCTACCGCGACGTGACGCTCTTCGCCACGCCCCGCACGGAACTGAACGACTTCTACGTGACGACGACGTTCGACAAGGAATACAAGAACGCCAACCTGCGCGTTGCCGTGAAGGCGCGCGCGCTTGACGGCAAGGGCGGCAACGCCGTGGTGTCCGCCACGCTCTTCGACGCCGAGTTCAAGAAGGTGATCGACCTGCCTGCCGTGAAGTTCTTCGTGCCGACTACCGGCGCGCCGCACGGCGACACGCTCTCCGTCGGCGTGCCTAACGTCCACCTGTGGAGCGCCGAGGACCCCTACCTCTACACGCTCGTGATCACGCTCGCCGACGCGGCGGGCAGGAAGGACTTCCGCGCTTGCCGCGTGGGCTTCAAGGAGGTGAAGATCGTGGACAACGCGATCGTGTACAACGGCAAGAAGATCAAGTTCAAGGGCGTGAACCGCCACGAGTGCAGCCCCGAGAACGGCCGCACCGTCTCGATGGAGGAGATGCTGAAGGACATCACGCTCTTCAAGCAGTTCAACATCAACACCGTCCGCACGTGCCACTATCCCGACCACCACAGCTGGTACGACCTCTGCGACAGGTACGGCATCTACGTGGTGGCCGAGGCGAACGTGGAGGCGCACGAGCCCGGCTACGGCAAGGATGGCCTCGGCCTGCACGAGGAGTGGTTCGACTCCATCAAGGAGCGCAACGTCAATCACGTGACGAACTACCGCAACCACCCCGCCGTGACGCTCTGGTCGATGGGCAACGAGACGGGCCACGGCCCGGGCTTCATCAACACGATCGCCGCCGTCAAGCAGCTCGATCCCACGCGCCCGATCCACTGGGAGCGCGGCAACATCGACGCGGACGTGGACTCGACCATGTATCCGTCGGTGGAGTGGCTGGACGGCCGCGGCCAGCTCGGCGACAGGATCAAGGACGCGATCGACCTCGCGGAGAAGAAGCAGAAGCCCGACTCGCCCACCAGGCACTCCGCCGGCAAGGCGTTCTTCATGTGCGAGTACGCACACGCGATGGGCAACGCTATCGGCAACTTCCAGGAGTACTGGGAGGTGTTCTACAAGTACGACTCGCTCGCGGGCGGCTGCATCTGGGACTGGGTCGACCAGGCCATCTGGAAGTACACCGACCGCGTCTGCCCCAAGACCGGCAAGCGCGAGCGCTTCCTCGCCTACGGCGGCGACTTCGACGAGTTCCCCAATGACGGCCCGTTCTGCTGCAACGGCGTTGTCGATCCGTTCCGCAACGTGTCCGCGAAGCTTGTCGAGGTTGGCCACGTGCACCGCAACCTCGTTGTTGAGAAGTACGACGCCGCCACTGGCGAGGCGATGCTCTGGAACCGCTTCGGCTTCACGAAGGCGAGCGACTTCGACGGCGCGTGGGAACTGCTAAGGGACGGCAAGGCCATCGCGTCCGGTACGTTCGTCGTGCCGCCAGTGGCGCCGCTCTCGCGCGGCAAGTTCAAGGTGAGCCTGCCGGCCGAGGCCCTTGCGGCCCCTGGCGAGTACCTCGTCAACTTCTCCTTCAACCTAAAGGCGGATACGCTCTGGGCGAAGAGGGGCCATGCCGTGGCGCGCGACCAGCTCGCGGTGAAGAAGGTCGCCGCGCCTGCCGTCGCCCCGGCGGATGGCGCGCGCCCGTCCGTCGTGGAGAATGACAAGACCGTCACCGTGATGGTCAAGGACACAAAGGCCGTCTTCTGCCGCCGTTCGGGCACGCTGGCGGAGCTCTCATTCGACGGGCGCACGGTCCTCAAGGATCTCGCGCCTGGCGTCGTGGCCGGCCCGCAGCTCACCTGCGAACGCGCGTTCACGGACAACGACCGCTGGATCCGCGACGGGAACCCGTGGGGCGAGAACCGCAACTGCAGCTTCTACGCTTCTGGCCTCACGCAGCTGCGCTACCACGCGCGTCCGCTGAAAGTGCTCTTCCCGGAGAACGCGAGCTGCGTGAAGGTGATCGCCGTTGTGGAGGTGACCGGCTCGAAGTCGGCTGGCTTTACGCACGAGACCGAATGGACGTTCGCCGCCGACGGCACCATGACGGTGAAGAACGCCGTCACCCCGCACGGCACGATGCCGCCCGCGCTGCCGCGTCTCGGCACCACTTGGAAGCTCGACAAGGCGCTGGAGAACATGGCCTACTACGGGCGCGGTCCGCGCGAGAACTACATCGACCGCTGCACGGGTTCGTTCCTCGGCTGGTGGGAGAGCACCGTGACGGAGCAGTTCGAGGACTACGTGCGTCCGCAGGACAACGGCTACAAGTGCGACGTCCGCTCCGTTCGCTTCACCGACGGCGACGGCTTTGGCGTTGAGTTCTCCGGCGACGTGCCGCTCTTCGTGCAGGCGCTCCACTACGGACTCGAGGACCTTGAGTTCGCGCGCTTCCGTGCAGGCGAGAAGCGCCACCGCGCGCCGCTCGTGAAGCGCGACGAGGTGGTGCTCAACCTCGACGTCCGCCAGCTCGGCCTGGGCGGCGCCTCATGCGGGCCGAAGCCGATGGCGAAGTATATCTTCCCGATCCAGAAGGAAACTTGGACGCTCACGGTGAAGCCCGTGCAGGGGAAGAAGAAGATACTCGGGATCTTCTGATGCTCGAGGTCGCAGACATCGTCAAGGAATACCGCCTTCCAGGGCAGAAGCCGATCCGGGTGCTGGACGGTGTGTCGTTCTCCGTGGCGGCGGGAGAGCATGTCGCCGTCGTCGGGCGCTCTGGCGCCGGCAAGACGACGCTGCTGAACATCGTCGGGGGCCTGGACACGCCGACCTCCGGCGATGTGCGGCTAGGCGGCGAGTCGCTGTTCTGCGGCTTCGGCGCGGCCCGCCGGCGCAGCCGCCTGCGCGCCACGAAGATAGGGTTCATATTCCAGAGCTACCACCTGATGCCGGAGCTCGACATCGTGGAGAACGTGTTGTTGCCGTCGATGACGGGTCGGGCGCGGGTCCCTGCGGCTCGGGCACGGGCGAAGGATCTGCTGGCGAAGGTGGGGCTGGGCGATCGCCTGCGGCACCTGCCGGCGGAGCTTTCCGGTGGCGAGCAGCAGCGCGTGGCGCTCGCCCGCGCGCTCATGTGCCGTCCGGAGGTGATCCTGGCGGACGAGCCGACCGGCAACCTGGACGCGCTGACCGGCGCGGAAATCCTAAAGCTCCTCTTCGA
Organism: uncultured bacterium; assembly: GCA_902769585.1. Taxonomy (GTDB): domain Bacteria; phylum Verrucomicrobiota; class Kiritimatiellia; order RFP12; family UBA1067; genus RUG572. The sequence continues at coordinate 8,334 of CACXPT010000005.1, read as the reverse complement.
GGTGAACGAGACGCCGATCGCGTGCGTGATGGTGACCCACTCTGCGGAGGCGGCGGCGCGGTGCGACCGCGTGCTGAAGCTTGACGGCGGCCGTCTGATTTACTGAAGACAAGGAAGTTCGGCTCGTCGAGCAGTTTGATTCCGTCTTGATGACGAGGACTTTGCCGTCAAGCACGGGAAATGAAATTTTTTTCGCGAGCTACACAATAAATCCCGGGCGTGCCCGTTTACTGTTCCATCATCAACCAAAACAAAGGAGAACAGAATGAAGAAAATCGGAATGATCATCGTGGCGGTGCTGGCGACAGCATGCGTCCTGGCACAGGAAAAGCCGCGCCGCGGGCGTGGCGGCGGGCATCCGCGCGGCGAACGGCCCGCCATGGGCGAGCGGCCGATGCCCGGTCCAATGATGCATGCCGCTGGAGCCTGGGTCCCGCGGATGCTGGCCAGCAAGGCGAGCCTCGAGAAGATCGGCGTGACGGACGAGACCCTGCGCACGAAGCTGCTCGCCGAGTTCAAGCCGCTGAAGGAGCAGGGCGACGTGCTTGAGCAGAGGATCCGCGACATCTCTCGCGAGCAGGCGCATCTGATGCGCGGGCTGCTCCAGGACAAGGGAAGCGACCCCAAGGCGGTGATGGAAAAGATAGACGAGGTGGCGAAGCTTCGCGCGGAGCAGGGGCGCCTGTCGGTGAGGGCGATCATCTTGCTGCGCGACAACCTGTCGCCAGAACAGCTGGCTAAGGCCCGCGAGTTCATCCTCGAGCGCGGCCGCGAGCGTGGCCGGATGCGTCGCGGCGGCATGGGGCCTGGCGGCGAGCGTCCAACCCCTCCGCCCGACGGCAGCGCCCCGCGCGACAAGCCGTTCGCGGCCGACAAGCAGGACTGACCGCATGACGCCGCCCGCCGACATGCGGAGCGACGACGACCTGATCGGCGCCTTCAGGGCCGGAGACGGCTCGGCCATGGAGGCGCTGTTCGGCCGATACCGGAAGCCTGTGTTCGCATGGCTGCTCCGTATGGCTCCCGACCGCGCGGAGGCCGAGGATATGTATCAGGAGGTCTGGCTCAAGGCCATAAGGGGCATCGGCGGATATGCGATCGGAAACTTCAAGGCGTGGCTTTGGCGGATCGTGCGCAACACGGCCGCCGACCGGGCGCGGAAATGCATGGCCGCGCCTCTGCTCGACGAACCGCTAGGCGAAGATGCTGACGCTGAGACGCGTCTGGATCAGGTGGCGGATGGCGCGGCCGTCACGGCCCTCGCCAGGATGGAGGATACGGAGCGGCGGACGTTCCTGCGCACGGCGATCAGCGAACTTTCCGTCCGGCTGCGGGAAGTGGTGCTGCTGCGGATCAACGGAGAGCTGGAGTTTCGGGAGATCGCAGAGATGCTGGGGCTGCCTCTCGGGACAGTGCTGGGCAGGATGAACCTCGCCGTCAAGAAGCTGCGGAAAGCGGTTGAAAGGTTAAAGGGTTAAAAGGTTAAAAGATTAGCGGGTAGCCAGCCGCCCGCGCTGCGCACGGGAATGTAAAAGGGATAATTTTCGTTGAAAGGGAAACAACCATGACAACTGGTAAAAACAACTTTTGCTATCCGGGCGCAACTGCGCCCGGTTTCAAAAGCGCCGCGCGGTTGCGCGGCGAGAAAGAAGAGGTTGTTTTTACAAGTTGTTTCTGTTGTTTTCAAAAGAACTTTTAGGCAAGGGTCGAGGAGAGGAACGTTATGAACGAACAGATCGAGAAGATGTTGAGAGAGTCTCTTGACGAAGATACGCCGGAAGCGGCGGACGCGCGCATTCTGGCGGCAATCCGGATTGAGGCGGCCGCCCGTCGGCGTTGGCGCCGGACGCGTTGGCTGGCGGCGGCGGCCGGATTGGCCTTGCTTCTTGGCGGCGGAATCTGGCAGTTCGGGATGCAGCGGACTGTCATACAGCCGTACGAAATAGACCAGCAAGACGATGTGGCGTTTGTGGACGAAGGAGAGATAGTTCTGGACATCATCGGCCTTGCGGAGCCGCTGGAACTGGAGGCGTTCCAGGTCGCGCAGCTGTGACGGAACGTTTGTGCGATAGGCGGTTGACGCGGCGGCGAATATGCGTTAAAATTGACGCCAACCGAAAACCAGAAAGAAGCGGAGGTCATGGACATGAGAAAGATCATTTTTGCAATTGTTGCCATCATGGCGGCTTCATGTGTGTTTGCGCACGGCTTCGGGCCGAGGCATCACGGCGGATGGGGGCATCATGGCGGGTGGCACGGACCAAGGTACTACGGCGGGTACGGATATCACCATTGTCACGGCTACCGTGGGCTAGGCTTGGCTGCCGGCATAGTGGGGGCGTCGGCGGCAACTGCTGCTCTCGTGCATAATGTCGTCGCGCCGCCGCCGGTGGTCTATTCCACGCCAACGGTCTATTCCGCTCCTGCGGTATATCCCACGACGTATGCGGCACCTGCCGTGGTGGCACCGGCGCCGGTGGTCGTGTCTCCCGCGCCTGTAGTGTACCCGCGGGTATATCGTCGCTGGTACTGGTGAGCACGCTGCTACAGTATCGCTTTGTGCTCGTGATAGCGCTGCTGGCCATCGCAGCGGCGCTGTTGAGGAACCGCAACGGACTCCCGCTTGCCTTGCGCGGCATACGCCGCGTTACGGGCGGTCCGTCAGCCAGTCCGCAACCGGTGTCGCGCCTAAGGCGGACATTCGCGTTCCTGCTCGTCGTGCTTGCTTTCGCGGTGGCGGTGTGGGGCGCGTGAGTTCATTTTCTTGAATCGGAGTTGATTTGTCATGGGTTTCCGGCATGTGGTATCGTTCCTGAGGGGTCAGGCGTTCGGGCTCGCCATCCTCGCGTGCGCGGCCGTGGCGTTCGCGTTCCCGTCCGCGTTCAAGGAATGGGGAGGCGTCAAGCTGATCACCCTCGTCGTTCCGGCCATACAGATCATAATGTTCGGGATGGGCACGACGCTCTCTCCAGACGACTTCCTTCGCGTGGCGAAACGTCCATGGGCCGTGGCTACTGGCGTGTTCCTGCAGTTCCTCGTCATGCCGCTCGTAGGATTCCTGCTGGCCAAGGGGTTTGGCTTCTCTGGCGAGCTGGCGGCGGGTTGCGTGCTCGTGGGTTCCGTGGCGGGCGGCACTGCATCCAACGTGATCGCGTTCCTCGCCAAGGCGGACGTGGCGCTGTCGGTGACCATGACCTGCTGCTCCACGCTGCTCTCGCCGTTCGTGACACCGCTCGCGATGAAGGTGCTGGCTGGCTGCTTCGTGGAGATCGACGCCGCGAGCATGATGGTCGAGATCCTCAAGGTGGTGATTGTGCCCATAGCGGCCGGCGCGCTCGTGCACAGGCTCTTGAAGCGGCAGTTTGAAGCCCACAAGGCGCTGTGCGACCGCGTGCTGTCCGTGCTTTCGATGACAGGCATCTGCTTCACGATCCTGGCCCTGACCGCGCCTAGCCGCGACACCTTCGCGTCCGCCGGCCTTGCGATTGTCGTGGCGGCGGTTGTGCACAACACGATCGGCTACGTTAGCGGCTATTGGCTGACGCGGCTTGTAGGGCGGTTCGCGCACATGGGCGAGGCGGAGGCCCGCACGGTGGCGATCGAGGTGGGAATGCAGAACGGCGGCATGGCCGGCGCTCTCTCTGTGAGCGTGCTGAACAGCCCGGTGGCGGCGCTTCCCGCGAACGTGTTCTCCATCTGGATGAACTTCTCCGGATCGGTGCTGGCCAACTGGTGGAGTCGCAGGCGTCCGAGGGATATGGTAAAATGACGGCAATGAAGAAGGTAGCCATATTCATGCCGGCGGCGCTGAGCGCCTTGCTGCTGTGGGCGGCGTTTCCGCCGCTTGGCGAGACGGCGAACGTCGCCTTCGCCCTCGTGCCTCTTCTGGTCGTGGCGCGCCTGTGCTCGCCGAAGCGTTCGGCGCTGCTGTGGTTCGTTGGCGGATTCCTGTTCTGGTTCGGCACGCTCTCCTGGATGCCGGCGATCATCAAGAACAACGGTCCGTGGCCGCTCGTGGTGCTGGGATGGGCCGGGCTTGCGGCGGCGTGCGCGGGCTACTTCGCGCTTTACGGCTGGATGACGGCGCGCGTGTGGCGGCGCTGGAGACGTTGGGGCCTCTTGGCGGAACCGATCCTTTGGGCCGGATGCGAATGGATGAGGGCAACTCTCTTCACTGGCTTCGCCTGGAACTTTCTCGGCACGGCTGTGGGGCAGGTGCCGTCGCTGGCGACGCCTGCGCGGCTGGGCGGCGTCTATCTGGTGAGCGCTCTCGTGGTGCTGTTGAACGGAGTGTTCGCCACGCTCGCCTGCAGGGTGATTGCGGGGATGAGGAGGGGTGCCGGGCCCGCCGAGACCGCGAATTGTGGAAAGTGGAGAAGGCAATTGATCCGCAGTGCGGAGACGGCTGTGCCGCTGGCGGTGATACTGCTTGTGTTCTGGCTGTCTCAGCCAGGCAACCCTCGACTCTCAACTCCCAACTCTCAACTTTTGCGCGTGGCGCTTGTCCAGCGGAACGCGCCGTGCATATTTTCAGCGGGCCGCCAGCGCGAGAATCCATACGAGGCATACGGGCAGCTTCTCGAGGTTGCCGCCGTCGCGCGTCCCGATCTGGTCGTGTGGGGCGAGAGCGGCATGTCCGAGTTCGGGCGGGTCGATGGCGAGCGAGCGCGTCTCGCCGCTGCCCATTTCTCGGAAATGCTAGGCGGCGCCGCCTTGCTCGCCGGGGGCGACTGGGTGGAGGATGGACGCTACCACAACGCCGCCGCACTCTACTCAGGCACGAACGCGGTGCAGCTCTACGCCAAGCAGCATCTGGTGCCGTTCGGCGAGTACATCCCGTTCGACAAGTGGATTCCAGCCCTGCAGAAGCTTTCGCCCATCGGCGTGTCGCTCTGGCCGGGAGAGGCCAAGGTGTTCAGATTGACAATCCATGGGCGGGATGCGCCAGAGTCCCGGTCCGTTGCGCTTGCCCCGATCATCTGCTACGAGGATACCGATCCTACACTCTCTCGCGCCGCCGCGCGCCTGGGGGCGCAGGCGATCGTGCTCATAACGAACGACAGCTGGTTCTCGCTCTCGAACGAGGCCGTGCAGCATGCGTCGCAGGCCGTGCTGCGGGCCATCGAGACCGGCCTGCCGGTCATCCGCGTGGGCAACTCCGGCGTGACCGGCGTCATCGACGGCACAGGGCGCGCGCGCTGGCTCTCTGACGGCGACGGCAAGACGCTCGTCGACGCGCCGGGCACGATGGTGGAGACAGTGCAGGTGCCTGCGTCGCCAGCCTTGACCCCTTATTCGCGCGTCGGCGACTGGCCGCTTCTGGCGCTCTTCGCCATCGCGCTTCCGTTCGTTTTCGTCATTCCAAGAAAGGAAATACCATGAAGAAGATCACAGCAGGAATCCTCGCGGCATGCCTGGGCATGTCCGTCATCGCCGCAGAGACCCCGACAGAGCGCATCGAGCTCTTCAACGGCAAGGACCTCTCCAACTGGTACGTGTTCCTGAAGGGACGCGGCCGCAGCGACCCTCGCGGCGTGTTCACGGTGACGAACGGCGTGCTGCGCATCTCGGGGTCGGAGCTCGGCTGCATCACCACCGAGAAGGAGTGGCGCGACTACCGGCTCACGGTGGAGTACCGCTTCACGGAAGGAGCGCCGGACGCGCCCGGCAACAAGGCGCCAGACAGCGGCATTCTCTACCATTCGCACGGCGAGGACGGCGCCTGGCACGGCATCTGGATGAAGTCGTTCGAGTACAACCTCATAATCGGCAAGACGGGCGACCTAATCGTGGTCGTGTCGGACGGCGGCAAGGCCGGCCCCGACTACCTGGCGACCGCCGAGGTCGACAATCCGAAGACGCGCCGGTGGACTCCGGGCGGCGAACGCCTGTCCCTCAAGAACGCCGGCCGCGTGAACAGCCGCGTGGACCGTCCGGAGTGGCGAAACGCCGCCGACGAGAAGATCACGCCGCCGGAGCGCCCTTACGGCGAGTGGAACACTGCCGTGCTGGAGTGCCGCGGCGACACGGCGGCGCACATTCTGAACGGCGTGCCTCTCCTGCGCCTCACGGGGCTTTCGCCTACGGAGGGCCGCATCCAGATCCAGAGCGAAGGGTATGGCTGCGAGTTCCGTCGCATCGTGCTGGAGCCGCTCGGAAAGTAGTCGCGCGGCAGGAGGCTTGAGGCATGGATCTCCGATTGACGCTTGAGCTAGTGGGACGGATCGTCCTTGCAGGCGCGCTGGGTGCGCTGATCGGCGCAGAACGTGAGTACCGCGCGAAGACGGCCGGCACGCGCACGCACTTCCTCGTGGCGCTCGGCAGCGCGCTCCTGATGATCGTTTCGCAGTACGGGTTCATGGATCCCGCCGTGGCTGGAACGCACACGGCCGACGCGGCGCGCGTTGCGGCGCAGATCGTGAGCGGCATCGGTTTCCTCGGCGCGGGCACGATCCTCGTGCAGAAGCACGTCATCCACGGCCTCACCACCGCAGCCGGCATGTGGGTGGCGGCGGGCATCGGCATGGCCTCGGCTGGCGGATTGTACGTGATCGCGATCTCGGCCACAGTGCTGTCGCTCATCGGCCTGGAGCTTTTCGGTCTGATCCATTTCCGCCGACGGAAGGAGAGGAATCCGTCGTGAACGCGATGCTGCATGTGGTGGCGACGCCGATCGGCAACCTTGGCGACCTGAGTCCGCGCGCGGCGGAGGCGTTTCGCAACGCCTCGCTTATCGCGTGCGAGGATACGCGCCGCACATGGCAGCTGCTTGCGCACCTCGGCATCCCGCGCCCTGAGATGATAAGCTACAGGCAGGGCAACGAGGATCGCGTGGCGGAGACCGTTGTGGCGGCGGTACGCGCCGGCCGCGAGGCGGTGCTTGCCTCTGACGGCGGCTACCCCGCGATCTCCGACCCGGGCTACCGTCTTGTGCGCAAGTGCGCACGGGAAAACGTGCCGTTCGAGGTGATTCCCGGAGCGAGCGCGGTGAACGTGGCGCTCGTGATGAGCGGACTCTCCACCAGCTCGTTCACCTTCCGCGGCTTTCCGCCGCGCGGCCCTGGCGCGCTCCGCAACTGGTTCGCGGAGGATGCAGACAAGGAGCACACCCTCATCGGATACGAGAGCCCGTTCCGGATAGGCGCCACCCTTCAGGCGGCGTTCGAGGTGCTTGGCGACCGCGAGGCGGCGGTCTGCATCGAGCTCACCAAGCTGCACGAGCGCGTGGAGCGGGGGTACCTCTCGGATCTGGCGGCAAAGTTCAAGGACGCCAAGGTGAAGGGCGAGGTGGCCTTTGTCATCGCAGGCAACAACCCCAAGTTCGCGCGGCCGTTGACCACGCCGCCTGAAAACTGATAAACTATCGGCAACACAAACGGAGACGAATAGAATGAACTACTTTCTCGCAATCGACATCGGGGCGTCGTCGGGACGCCACATCCTGGGACACGTCGAGGACGGCAAGATCGTCCTCGAGGAGATGTATCGCTTCGACAACTCGCAGATCCGCAAGGACGGGCACGACTGCTGGGACATGGCGGCGCTCTCACGCGCCGTCATCGCCGGACTGAAGGCGTGCAAGGACGCAGGCAAGGTGCCGTCCACCATCGGCATCGACACCTGGGGCGTCGACTTCGTTCTCCTAGACGAGCAGGGCTTGCCCTGCTCGGACATGGTCGCCTACCGCGACGCGCGCACGGAAGGCGCGGACGCGCTCGTGGATGCGGCGATCTCCGCCGACGAGCTCTACGCCCGCTGCGGCATCCAGAAGATGCTCTTCAACACCATCTACCAGCTCGCGGCGCTCAAGAAGGAGCACCCCGAGCAGATCGAGAAGGCGCAGCGCATGCTCATGGTGCCGGAGTACCTGAACTTCGTCCTCACGGGCAAGATGGCGAACGAGTACACGAACGCCACCACGGGCAACCTCGTCAACGCGCGCTCCAAGGACTGGGACTGGGAAGTGATCGACAAGCTCGGCCTTCCGCGCCGCATCTTCGGCAAGCTCGATATGCCCGGCACGCCGCTTGGCGGACTGACGCCGGCCGTGCAGGCCGAGGTGGGCTTCGACGCGCAGGTCGTCCTGCCCGCCACGCACGACACCGGAAGCGCGTTCCTCGCCGTCCCCGCGCGCGATGACCAGGCCGTCTACATCTCCAGCGGCACATGGTCGCTCCTTGGCGTGGAGAACTCCGAGCCGATCACCACTCCCGAGGCGAAGGCCGCGAACTTCACGAACGAAGGCGGCGCGTGGTACCGCTTCCGCTTCCTCAAGAACATCATGGGCCTCTGGATGATCCAGTCCATCCGCCGCGAGCTGAACGGCGTGGACTA
>CACXPT010000004.1 GCA_902769585.1 uncultured bacterium | reverse complement strand
GTTCTCGATGCGCATGCCGTGGCCGTAGGGCAGGATCGTCCGGTCGCCGTTGTAGGCGTAGCGCTTGCCGCCCGAGCACCAGATCGCCTTGGCGCCGCAGTCCTTGAGCGCCACGCACCCCTCCTTCGACATCGGCCCCCAGTGCGGCGTGACGGCCTTCGCGAACATGCCGGGGCCCGCGAAGCGCGCAACCTCGCGCGTGAGGAGGTCCCACGTGAACTTGACGTCGTCGTAGCTGGCGTTGATCCACGGATAGTCGGGAAACTCGGAGTAGGAGTGGAAACCGAAGCGGAGCCAGTCTTTGGCGGACTGGAACTCGTCGCGCCACGTGTCGGGCATGTCCTTGAGCGTGAACTCCGCGCCGCGCGCGCCGTAGTAGAAGTCGTTGCGGTAGAAGATGTTGAACTGCGCCTTGAACCCGTACTTCTCGTGCGCCTCCTTGAAGGCGGAAAAGAGCGGGTGGCTCCAGCAGGACTTCGGTTTGTCCCGGGCGAGGGCGCGGAACACGAAGATCACGTCGTCGATGTAGAACGCCGCGGTGTTGCCCTTGATGTTGCGCGTGCGGCGCACTTCCACGTCGGTGATGGTCGGTCCGAGTTCCTGCGCCGATTCGAGCGCGCGCATTTTCGCGGCCTGGCGCTCGGGCGACTCCGCCCGCACGTTCTTGATGCCGTCGCCCGCCGCGCCCTTCGTCGCGCAGCCGGCCAGCGCGGCGGCAGCGCCGCCGATCCCGAACGATATGAATTGCCTTCTGTCCATGCGGAACACCCCTCTCCCCTGCGGCTACTTCTCGTCGTTGTAGAGCTGGAATGCGTCCTTGGGCGAGAGGTTGTCGTGGACGACCGCGGAAATCGCCTTCATCATCGCAAGCGGCTTCTCGCTCTGGAAGACGTTGCGGCCCATGTCCACGCCCGCCGCGCCAGCCTGCACCGCGCGGTACGCGAGCTCGAGCGCCTTCTCCTCCGGCAGCTTCTTGCCGCCGGCGATCACGATCGGCACCGGACACTGCGCCACCACCGTCTCGAAGCCCTCGTCGGTGAAGTACGTCTTCACGAACGACGCGCCGTTCTCCGCGCAGATGCGCGTGGCGAGGCGGAAGTAGCGCGCGTCGCGCGCCATGTCCTTGCCGACTGCCGTCACGCCCAGCACGGGGATGCCGTACTTCTCGCCGAAGTCGACGGCCTGCACGAGGTTGTGCGTCGTCACCTGCTCGCTCGCCTTGTCGCCCACCGCCACCATCAGGGCCATCGCGCTCGCGTTCACGCGCAGCACGTCCTCGATGTCGTAGAGGCGGTTCAGGTTGAGGTCGGTGAGGATCGACGTGCCGCCGTCCGCGCGCAGGCACACGGGCTTCGACATCGTTGGCGGAATCACGCTGCGCAGGACGCCGCGCGTGCACATCAGGCAGTCCGCGTACTCGATTAGCGGGTTGATCGCGATGTCAACGCGCTCGAGGCCGCTCGTCGGCCCCATGATGAAGCCGTGGTCGCAAGCGAGCATCACCGTGCGCCCGCTCTTCTTGTTGAAGATGCGGGAGAGGCGGTTCTTCACGCCCCAGCCGCGGTTCTCGTTGCCCTTGAGGAAGAACGACTCGTTCGTCTGCGGCGTCCCCAGCCCGTAGGCCTTCGCCTCCTGGAATCCATCCATGTCTGCCATTGTTTTGTCTCCTTTAACTTTTTAACTTCTCAACATCTCAACTTCTCAACATCTCAACATCTCAACTTCTCAACTTTAACCGGCTGCGAAGCAGCCCCAGATGTCGGCGTTGGACGCGCTGCCCGCGTCGATCGGGCCGATGGAGCGCTCGCCGAGGTTCTTCGCGCGCCCGAACTTCGCCTGCATCTGCGCGGTCGCGTCGCTGCCGGCCTTAGCCGCAGCCGCGGCCGCCGCGAACATCGCGGCCTCGCCCTCTGCCGCATGCGCCTTCAGAGCCTCCACGGCCGGGATGAGGGCGTCCATGAACGTCTTGTCACCCACCTTCGCCTTCGTGGCGAAGCCAAGCTCCTCCAGTCCGGCGGCGAAGAGATCGGCGATCTCCGGCGCGGACAGCTCGACCTTGCCCGCGTCCACGGCGTCGGCCATTCCCTCGAAGAGCGTGCCGTACAGCGAGCTGGTGGAGCCGCTCACGTCGGACTCCAGGTGCGACACCATGTCCTCGAGCAGCGACTTGAAGTCACTCCCCTCCGCGGCGGCCAGCGCGCGCGTCGCCGCCACTATGGCCTCGCCGTGGTCGCCGTCGCCGCCCGCGGCGGCATCCAGCGCCGAATAGTCGTTCTCGCGCGCGGCGATCTTCTCCGCCGCCCGCTTCCACACGTCCTTGAACTCCTGCAACGTCATCTTTTCTTGTCCTCCGTTTGGAACACCTGTATTCTACACTAAATCGCGTCGCGACGCACCACCATTTCCCGTCAGTAGCCGAGATCCTCGTCCACCAGCAGCACGTGCACGTCGGTGCGCGAGGGCCGCCGGTCCATCACCACCGTCACGCTGCAGATGCGGTCGGGCGACGAGCAGTCGGCGCACTCGCCGGTGGCGGCGCACGGCGTCTTCTTGCCGAGCCGGCGGCAGTTGGGCGGACACGCCTCGCGCTTGACGCGCGCGATCGCGGCGTCGATCCCGCCGTCCACGATCTTGTTGCGCCCCACCACGAACACCACGCGCCCCGGGCCGAATATGGACGCCGCCACGCGGTTGCCGTTGCCGTCGATGTTCACCAGCCTGCCGTCTGCCGTGAGCGCGTTCGCGCTCGTGAGGAAGAGGTCGCATGTCAGCTCGTGCCGCATGACGCCCATCTTCTCCTCTGGCTTCCACTTCGGGTCGCCGTGCCGCCATATCTCCTTGCCCGCAGCGGCAAGCGTCTCGGCAAGGTCGAGCGTCGCCACCGTCACGCTTCCACCGAAACCGACGCTCTTTGCGTCAGCGGCCAGCTCCATCACGCGAGCGGCGGCATCGGCCCCCGTCGCGAAGCACTCTGCGGCGAACCCCCGCTTGCGCAGGGCCTCGGCAACATCTTCAAGCAGATTCTTTTCCATGGCTCAAAGTATAGCAAAAAGCGGCGTGTCATGCGCGGAGCAGCATGTCCGATAGCGGCTGGAGCGGACGCCCCCGCAGGAAAGAGCCGCCGTCCATCTCTCTCGCGCCCTCCGCCTTCAGCGAAGGAAGCAGCAGCGCGCTGTCGCCCGTACGGACGATCGGGCCGCGGCCCGTTGTCGCCAGGATGGTTCCCGGCAGCTCGCTTCTCCAGACGGGCTTTATCTGGTCGGTCTTGAGGAACTCCACGTCCGTCACCACCACTCGCCCGGAGAACCCCTTCTTGCGGAAGCGCATCGGCAGGAACGTGTAGCAGCCTGGCCAGGGCGTGTACGCACGCAGTATCCGCTCGATCTCCTGCGAACGCTTCGCCCAGTCGATGAGCCCGTCGGTCTTCTTGATCTTGTGGGCGTACGTCGCCTTTGCGTCCTCCTGCTCGGTGGGAGGCGGCAGGTTCTTCGCCGCCATGAGCTTGAGCGTCTTTGCGAGCGTGACCCCGCCGCAGATGGAGAGCTTGTCCATCAGCGTCTCGCCAGTGTCGTCAGAGTAGATCGGCTCGATCTGCTTCATGAGGATAGGCCCATCATCCATGCCCATCCCCATCTTGATGATGGAGACTCCCGAGAGCTCGTCTCCGGCGATGATCGCCGCCGTCACAGGCGCGGCGCCGCGGTACTTCGGCAGCAGCGAGAAATGGCAGTTGACGCAACCGAGCGGCGGGAGCGTGAGCAGCTCCTCCTTGAGGAACTGCCCGAAGGCGACGACCGCGATGACATCCGGCTTCCACGCGCGGATCTGCGCCAGCGCCTCTGGAGAGTTCACGTCCTCCGGCGTGATGCACGACGTGATGCCCCGCTCCCTCGCATATGCACGGCAAGGGCAAGGCGTGACGCCGCGCCCGCGCCCGGCCGGACGGTCGGGCTGCGTTACGACGCCCACGACCTGCAGGCCGGGGAGCCGCAGAATCGCCTTCAGGCACATGGCCGAGGCGGAAGATGAACCCATAAACACTATTCGCATGGGCGAGATTCTACCACACACCCAGAAATCCGTCTAGGTGGTTCGTGATCACATGTGCTCTCGTTGCTTTGCGCAACGCCCTATTCCATCACGCGGTTTTTCTTGAACGTGAAGAAAAGCGAGCAGAGCATCAGGCATCCGGCCACGGCGTAGACGCCGCCCATGAGCGCGAAGCCGAGCTCGAACCCGGCCACGCCCTGCGACCTTGAAAGATGCCCCATCAGGATGCCCGAGAGGCCACCGAAGAAGAACGCCAGCATGTTGAGCAGCCCCACCGCCGTCGAGCGGTACTTTGGCGCAACCACGTCGAAGAGAGAGGCGTGCGTGTTCACTTCGAAGAAGCCGCGGAACACGCCGTACAGCGCCACCGCCGCCCATGTGGCGGACACGCTAGGCGCGTAGGCCACGAACACGAGCGCCGGCGCGCCGAGGAAAAGCGCGCAGGACTGGAACAGCAGGCGGAAGCGCGGATAGCGCTTCACCAGCGCGTCCGTGAGGAAACCGCCCGCCATGATCGCCGCGAACGCGCAGACGTGGTGATAGAGCATCGTGCCGTTACCCGCAGTGGCCACCGCGGAGTCTCCCAGCTCCGTCGCGAACTTCTGCGCCACGAATTTCGGCGCCCAGAAGAGATAAGCGTTGTTCACGAACACGATCGCGATGAATCCGCTCGTCGCCAGGAGCGCTGACGGATTGCAGAAGTAGGCCTTCAGTCCCTCCAGTAGCGGCGGCTTTTGGGCAGGGGCAAGATCACTGGAATCTTTAAGGTCATTAGGGTCGTTAAGGTCGTTAGGGGTTTTAAGGTTTTTAGGGGCATTAGGGGCGTCAAGGTCCTTGGCATCCTTGAGGAAGAAAACGAAGAGTATGCCGAGGAAGAAGCCGAGCGCGCCGAAGATGATGAACACGGGCCGCCAGTAGCCGAGCGTGCCGAAGCACGACTCCACCCATGCGCTGCCCTTAAGCCCGTGGAGGATCCACGCGACGAGCGCGCCGCTCGTCATGAGCCCGATGTATAGCGCCGCCTGATGCACCGAAAGCGCCACGGAGCGCGTCTCCTTGTGGTGCACCGCTATGAGCGCGTACGCGCTAGGCGCGTAGAACGACTCGCCGCCGCCAGTGGCGATCGAGCGGAAGAACATCACGCACGCGTATGCAGATATGCCTATCCCCAGGAGCGTGAAGTTCCCCACGAAGCCCATGCCCACCGTCATCAGCGACCAGAACATCAGTGAGCCGGTGATGAGCCACTTCCGGCTGAACCTGTCGCCGCAGAAACCGGCCACCGTCGTCATCAGCGCTAGCGTCCATGACAGCACTGTGTTGATCCAGCCGATCTGCACGTCCGTCAGGTGCAGCTCCTCCTGGATCGGGATCGTCAGGAGACCGAACAGCGCCCGGTCAGCCTGATGGAAGAAGAAGGCGAAGCTCAGCATCGCCAGCAGCAGCCACTTGTATGCGTTTTTCATTCGTCGTTCCTCCGTTGCGCCAGCGGATGCGCCTTCATGTACTCGTCCTTCAGGTGCTCCACCGACACGTGCGTGTAGATTTGCGTCGTCGCAAGCGACGAGTGCCCAAGCATCTCCTGCACGCTGCGCAGGTCCGCCCCCGCGTCCAGAAGGTGCGTCGCGAAGCTGTGGCGGAGCTTGTGCGGGGTGAGGTCCGTAGGCAGCCCGGCGACCGCCAGCCACTTCTTCATGCGCCGCTGCGCGTCGCGCGGACCGAGCGGACGCCCCCTCTCGTTGAGGAAGATCGCGGTCGCATCCGCGCCGCCGTCTGGCCAGCGCTCCGCAGCCTTCTCGCGCAGATTCCGCAAAGCCTTGAGGGCGGGCTTGCCTAGAATGCAGAGGCGCTGCTTGGCGCCCTTGCCCGTCACGATCACTGCGCCCGAAGAGAAGTTGATCTGCCGCCAGACGAGCGGCACCACCTCGGATATGCGGCACCCCGTCGAGTATAGAGCCTCGAATAGCGCGGTGTCGCAGAGGCTCGCGTAGACCTGCTCTGGCGAAACCGGAAGACCGGCCTTACGCCGCCGATTCAGTTCCTCCTCCGGCGCCTTGAGAAAGCGCGTCACGTCTGCGACGGAGAGCGTGCGCGGCAGCGGCTTGGGCAGCTTCGGCCCTCGCAGCCCCGCGAACGGGTTTGCCTCCACCGCGCCAGTGCGCACGAGGTGGCGGAAGAAGGCGCGCATCGACGCGAGCTTGCGGCGCGTCGTGGTCGCCTTTGCGCCATCCCCGGCGAACGCCATCAGGAAGTTGCGTGCATCCTCTGGCGTGACGCGCGCCCATTCGAAGGGCGGCTGCACGTCTGCGCCCCAGCGGAAGGCGGCAAACTGCGAGATGTCCTGCTCGTATCCGGCCGCCGTGTGGTCTGAGGCGTTTCGCTCGGCAAGCAGGTGTGAACGGAAGCGGCGCACGGCCTCGTCGTCGTGCGCCGCCCGGTTGGAGGGAAGATGGTCGTTCCCGCTCACGCCTTTCTGCGCGAACCGCGCCCTCTCCTCTTCTTCTCGGCAAGGGCGTCGGCCTTCGCGTCCTTCTCGGCCTCGGCCGCCTTCTCGTGTGTAGGCAGGTCGTTGAGCCCGAGGCGTTCGGCCACCTCGTCGAAACCAGGAATCTGGTCCTTGTAGTTCACGCACACGCGGCGCAGAGCCAGCACCTGGCGCGGCGAGAGCGAGCTGCGGCGCGCATACTGGTCGCGCAAGGACGAGACGAACTCTGCGTCGTTGTAGGTGCGGCGTCCGCGGCGCGCAGGCTCCTTCCACGCCGTCACCTTGTCGAGCAGGCTCAGCAGCTCCGGCACGGCAGGGTCCACCGGCGCGATCTCGAACCCGCCCGGCACGTATGGGGCGAGCCGCGCGCGAACCTGGTCGGCGTCCGGCAAGGCGCCTGCGTTCTCGCCCACGCTGCGCGCGAGGATGGAGAACTGCTTCGGGGAAAGCACGCGACCACGATCCACCTGCTCGCGCAGGGAGTTGAGGAACGGGTTCTTCGTCAGCCCGCCGATGCGGTCGATCGTCAGGAAGCACCACTTCACAAGGTCGTTCGACGGCGAGTTCTTCACCCGGTCGAGCTCCGGCCCGTAGCCAAGATCGATGAGGCGCAGCTCGCCGTCCGGAATCTGCTCGCGGTATGCGATCGCAAGCTTCACGAGAGCCTGCAACTGCCGATCGGAAAGCTTCTCCGGCGCTTCGGACATCTGCTTCCTCACGGACTCCACGAACCCGTGGTCGTCGTAGATTCTCCGGCCCTCGCCGACAGGTGCCTTCCACTTCTTGACCTCGTCAAGCAGCGCGAACAGCGCGGTGAACTTCTCCATTGGCGGCGGCGGATCCTTCGCGGCCTCCACCCAGGCGGTGAACTTGCGGTAGAAGTCGGAGAGCATCCCGTTTCCGTTCTCGCGCCCCTCCTCCACCTTGTCGAGCGCGTCCTCCATCTGCGCGGTGTAGCCCACGTTGAAGAGCGGCTCAAGCTTCTTCACCAGCCAGTCGTTCACGTCCATGCCGCGCTGCGTCGGAATGAGCTGGCGCGACTCGCGCGTGGCGTACTGGCGGTCCACCAGCACCTCGATCGTCTGCGCGTACGTGGACGGACGCCCCACGCCGTTCTCCTCTAGCGCCTTCACGAGCGATGCCTCAGAGAAGCGCGGCGGCGGCTTGGTCTCCTTGCGGTCCGAGAGCCAGCGCATCGGCACGAGCGACTCTCCCTCGGCGAGCGGCGGCAGGGACTTCACCTCGTCGGAGTCCTCGTCGATCTCCTCCTTCGCCTTCTTCGAAGGTTGCTTCATAGCGGCGAGGAAGCCGTCGAACGTCACGGCCGTGTTGGAGGCCGTGAAGAGGTAGGTGTGGCGCAGGCTGTCCTTCTCGGCCTCGATGCCCACCGTCCTCTGGATCAGCTTCGCCTCCGCCATCTGCGAGGCGACGAACCGCCGCCAGATGAGGTCGTAGAGCTTCGCTCCTGCGGAGTCCAGCACCAATTCGCCAGGCTTTTGCGTCACGTCCGTCGGACGGATCGCCTCGTGCGCCTGCTGCGCACCCTCCTTGGACTTGTAGAAGTTAGGCTTCTCGGGCACGTACTGCGGACCGAACTCGCCCGCGATCAGGTCCTTCGCCGCAGCGCGCGCCACCTCCGCGATGTTCACGCTGTCGGTTCGCATGTAGGTGATCAGGCCCGCCTCGTACAGCTTCTGCGCCACCGACATCGTCTTCTGCGGCGAGAATCCGCAAACGCTGGACGCCGCCTGCTGCAGCGTGGACGTGGTGAACGGCGGATACGGATGGCGCGTCTTCGGCTGCTCCTTCACGGATACGACGCGCAGACCAGCCCCGTCAAGATCGTCCACCAGCGTCACCGCCTGCTCTGAGCTCTTGACGTCCGGCTTCTCGCCGTCCAGCCGCGAGAGCTTTGCAATGAAGGCCGTCTCCTTGCTGCCCTTCGACGCCTCCACCCCGAGCACCCAGTACGCGACAGGGTTGAACGCCGTGATCTCGCGCTCGCGCTCCACGAGCAGGCGAAGCGCCACGCTCTGCACACGGCCCGCCGAGAGCGAGTAGCCGTACTGCAGGTTCTTCCAGAGGAGCGGCGACACCTTGAAGCCGACGAGACGGTCGAGAATGCGGCGCGCCTGCTGCGCGTCGACGCGCGCAAGGTCGATCTCTCCGGGATTCGCCACAGCCTGGCGAACCGCAGTCTTGGTGATCTCGTTGTAGGTCACGCGATGGACGGGCTTGCCCTTCGTGACGTCCGCCAGCACCGTGGCCAGATGCCACGCGATCGCCTCTCCCTCGCGGTCAGGATCGGGCGCGAGATAAACCTCCTGGCTCTGCCGCGCCGCCTTGCGCAGCTCTTCAACCACCTTCTTCTTTTCCGGCGAGATCTCGTAGCTGGGGGTGAACGTCCAGTCGCCAGCACGAGCCTTGTCCGGCTCTATCTTTATCGACAGGCCTTTCTTCGGCAAATCGCGTATGTGCCCCACGGAGGCCGCGACGGTGAAGTCGCCCTCCAGGTACTTGCCGATCGTCTTTGCCTTGGCAGGCGACTCGACGATTAGGAGTTTCTTGCTCATTCTTTTATGTCCTTCCAATCTGAGGGCGCATAATTTACGAAAAATCTTAGCGGAAATCAATGGGGAATTTCGGGAAAATCATTTTTGCGTCAGCGCATGGGATCGCCGAGACGGTCGAGCGCGTAAAGGCGGTAGGTCACGACGAACGCGGTGCACTGGTTGTTGAAGTTGCCGCGCGCCGCGATCGGGTCGCTGCGGTACTTGGACCAGCGCGTCTGCGCGTGCGCCTCGCACTGCGCGCCCGGCGTGCGGCGGATGCCGTTCATCACGCTGCCGTCCGGACCGGCCACGTCCTGGATCGCGTTCACCCAGATTAGCCGTCCGCACTCGCGCCACACTTCGTTGCCACTCGCGTCCGCAAGATCGAAGAGGTCGGGCACCGCCACCGTCGCGTACGGGTCGATGCACTGGTGCTCCGCCGAGACGAGCGTGCCGCCGCTCGTGTGGTAGCCGAAGCGGCCGAACTCGCTCGCCTGCGTGTAGAGCGCGTCGTAGGTGAGCATCCACGAGCAGAAGTACGCCGCCACGCGCTCGGCGCTTTCGAGGTACTTCTTCTCGCCAGTCTGGCGGTAGAGCTCGAGCGCGGCGTAGATGTAGGGGAACGACGATTCCTTGTCCACGCAGTTGCAGTCGTCCGCGCCCGCCACGCAGCGGAACTTGCCGAGGTCCATCTCGAAATAGCGGTCGAACGCCTTGCGCGCGCAGTCGAGGTAGCGCTTGTCGCCGCACACCGCGTGCAACTCCAGCATGCCCTTCACCATGAACCCACCGCCGTCGCCGCCACCCTCGAGCTTCGCGCCGGTCTTGAGCGACCAGATGCGTCCGAACGGATCCTGCTCGTCATAGTGGTCGACGAAGAAGTCCGCCATCCGCTTGCCGAACTCAAGGTAGCTCGGATGGTCGATGCCGCGGTCCTTGAGCATCTTCCACATCTTCGCGATCTCGCCCACACCCCAGCCGAGTTCCGTGACACTCAGGCGGTCCACCACCTTGCGGCGACGGTGCGTGGTGCAGAGGCCGGCGGACGGGCCCTCCTTCACCTGCCTGTTCACCCAGTCGTCGAGGTCGTCGATGCACCACTTCGCGAAGTCCTTGTCGCCGCGCTTCACCGCGTCCATGTACGCAAGTCGGTGGGACATGAAGTTCTGTCCCGCGAAGCCCATCTCGTCCATCCAGAACGTGCGCAGAATGCCGCGGTTGAGCTTCGGGTCGCGTTCGAGGTCGGCGAGCGTGAGCTTCTTCTCCTCGGGCGTCATCCACGCGGGGAGGTTGATCTTGTTCGTGCGGGCGGTGTAGCCGAGGCGGAACGAGATGTCCGTGCCAGCCGCGCCCTCGGACTTGCCCTGGTCCACAAAATACTCGCAGCAGTCGCGGAGCCACCGGTGCGAGACCTCGTAGACCGTCTTGGCGTCGAGCGCCGGAACCGGGTGGTCGTGCTTGAGCGTGGCCATCGCCGCCATCATCACCTCGCGGTAGCCGGCGTTCTCGTAGCGAGGGCGTCCCTCCATGTAGTAGGACTCCGCCTCGAAACTTCCGCCCGGCGGCAGGGTGATCCACGTGTCGTAGCGTCCCGTGTAGCTGTACTTGAACGTGTAGCTCACCGGACTTTCGCGGATCGGGTAGATACTCTCCAGCGACGCCGCGTCGCGGTCCGAGGCGTACATCGCGAACAGGTCGTCCTTCGTCTCGGAGAGCGTGCAGGACGGGATGGCCGCGCGGTCGTAGCCGAACACCCACGGCTCGCCGTCGCGCTCGAGCCCGCTCGGAGAGACCTGCGATCCGAACTTGTTGTCGCCGTAGATGACGCCGGGGATCACCCAGTTCGTCGGCTTGAAGGAGGTGTCCGCACGCACGGCCACCTGGAACGTGCGGGACTCGTTGGAGTGGTTGGTCACCTTCACGAGACGCGTGAAGAGCTTGCAGCCGGCCGGCGCGCCCTTCGCCTCGCGCACGCATTCCTGGACGGTGTACTTGGCCGCACAGTCGACGTCACCGCCGCCCTTCTCGTATATCTCGACCGGCAGGAGCTTTCCGAAGCCCGCAGACGCAATGCCCGCGACCGCGAGCGCGAAGAATAATGTCGTACGCATGATGTGTTGTTCCTTTCCTTGAACTTGTCCTTAAAACTTGAACGGGCCTCGTCCCTGCACGAGCTCCCTGAGACGGCTGCCGTTCTTCTCGGCGAGCGAAATGATGCGGTTGGCCGTGGCGCCGATGCGCCAGTCGCGACCAGCCTCGATCCGGAGCATGCCGCCTTCGCGGACGAGGAACTTGTCCGCGATGGCGTCGAGGCGATCCGCCGTCTCGTCGTCGTCGCACGCCCGCGAGGCGGCGGCGAGGAACGATGCCGCGGCGACCGGAGGCACGTCAACCGGCCGACAGCAAGTGAAATCCTCGTTGCCGACGTCGGGCCTCGTCTCGAGGCCTTCCCAGTCTATCTTCTCCGCAGCCTTGCGCCATAGCGCCACGGCCGTCCGCCGGTCTGCCGCCCACGGTTCGTACCAGAGCAGCGACCAGCCGTCCAGCGCGCCGTCGCCGCGCGGGTAGAAGATTCCCGACCTTACGTGGTACACGAGCTTCATCGCGCCGCCGCCGAACATGGGGCCAACGTACTTGGAAAGCGCCCACTTCTCCCACCGGCGTGCATCCTTCGACCAGTCTCCGTAGCCGAGCCTCGAGAAAAGCGACAGTGCCACGTGAGGATGATTGTTGCATGGGAAGAACATGAGCCCTGGCTCGCACGTGATGCCGCCGTTAGGACCGTTCCGCATCTGGAACACCGTCACGTCGATGAGCTTCTTCACGTCGTAGTGCACGCGTTTCCCGTCCTTCCACACGAAGTCGAAGCCGTCGCGCCAGTACCGCTTGTCGCCGGTGAACGTCTCGTAGAGCGCGAGGAGCTGGAGCAGATGACCGGTGTACATCACGTTCTCGCGATAGCATGGATCCGGAGCCCAGGGCTTGCGTCCCCAATAGTTCTTGCTCATCGAATACGCCCACACGTCTCTCTTCAGGTAGCGCTCTATGCAGTTGCCGAGGATGCGCGCAACCGTCTTGCGCTGGGCAGCGTCGCCGCGCATCCCCAGCGCCGCCGCCGCATACCCGCAGAAGGCGATGTGGTAGCGCTTGGAGAAATTCCCGTGCTGCGTGCCGCCGATGTCCCACCAGGACTTCTCCTCCGCTGGCGGCAGCTTGCCGGTCACGTGGTCGAGCCAGCGGAGCGCAGCCAGCTCGTCTTCGGCGAGGGGAGCCTTGCCTTGGGAGAACGGGCGTCCCGCCCGTTCATTGTTCGGCCCATCGTCTTCAAACGCAACGGGCGAGACGCCCGTTGTCCCAGTCGTGCCCGCCGCCAACGCCGCCATCCCCGCCGCCAGAATCGCGACAAGCACCACCTTCTGCCAACGGCGAAGCGGCGCGGGGCGCTCGCGCCAGGCGATGTCGCCCACCCACACGGCGAACGACACGATCAGGAACTTCTGCGTTGCCGTCACCCACGGCGAGAACGGCAACACGTCAACATCGTGCAGGAAAAGGAAGGCAGCGAAAAACGAGATGATGGCCAGCAGGACGCACATCCATACGAGATCGCGCCTCGCGTCCTTGCGAGTCCGGGCGAACAGCACTCCCGCTCCTCCAAGGGCCGCCATGTGGCAGCCCGCGTTGTGGAACAGCATGTTCACGTTCTCCGGCACGAGCGCGATGGTGCACAGCCCCGCGACGTTAGCCGCCGTGCCGTACGCGATTGCCTGTCCGCGCCAACCACCTTCTCTACGACGCACCAGATACGCCCACACGTGCGCGACCGACAGCGCGGCGCATCCTAGCCCAGCGATGAAGAGATAGTGGCACCAGGGATACGCAACTCCGCGCACCTCGGTGCGCCCTAGAGCGCTAAGCATCTTCATGAACGGGTTGTACCCCCCGCCCGGATAGCATGCCGCCGCAAGCACGAACAGGAGGAACGCCGCCGAGCCCCCCAGCGCAGCCATCGTCCACACGTTGCGCTTCTCCGGGGCGAAACGCCATTCCCGCGGCAAGATCCACGAGAGCAGCAGACATATCTCTGCCAGCAGGTACGTGGGACCGGCCAGCATGTGGCAGCCTGGCATGCGCAGCAGACCGCCGCCGATCATGAGGTCGGAGACGCACAGAATGCCGATTCCGCAGGCGTAGAACACGCGCCGCGTGGCGTACGCGAGAGAGAATGCGATGGCGGTAAGGACCGCATATGCGCCGACTGCGACGCCCGTGGCGATCGGCAGCACAGGCGCCAGCCTAACGCCAGCGAATATCCCGAGAGGCAAGGCGATCGCGAGCGCCATGCGCCAGTCCGGACGTGCCTCGCGCAGCTGGCCGACCGCCCAAAGGACCTGCGCCAGCGAGAAGCAGACTACGCCGCATAGGAACTCCGTCGAGCGGCTAGGCGCGCCTTTTACAGCAAGGAACCAGTCGCCCATGCCGGCGGCGACGAACCCTGCCAGCATCCATGCCCTTCGGAAAGTGAACCAGGCCATGCGTCAGAGTCCACCCATTATCAGGGAGCCGAATGTCGAGATGGGTGTCGTGTCGCGGTAGTTGTCCACGATCTGGCGCACGTCCTTTATGAGGCCGTTGACCTCGTCGTACATCTCCTGGTCAGTCGTCAGCTTGCCGAGCGTCCCTTCGCCCTTCGCGAGCTTGTCGGACACCGCCTTCAGGTTCTCCATGAGCTTCGAGGCGTTGTCGGCCAGCTCCTTGTCGTCCATGATCTTCCCAAGCAGCCCTTCGCCGTTCTTAAGCTTCTCGGAGGCCGCGCGGATGTTGGCAACGGTGTTCGTGAGGTCGCCCCAAAGCGCATCGTCCTTCGCCAGCAGGCGGCCAAGCGTGCCCTCGCCCTTCTCGAGCCGCTCGGCCACGGACGCCGCGTGCGCGAACGTCTCCTTTATGCTCGCCACGGCGTTCGTCAGGTCGCCGTAGGCCGCCTCGTCCCTAGACAGCAGCTTGCCGAGCGTCCCCTCGCCCTTCTCCAGACGCTCGGAGATCGCCGCCGCGTTGTCGAACGTCTGCCGTGCGCTGGCGACGGTGTTCGTGAGGTCGCCGTAGAGCGAGTTGTCGCTGGAGAGGAGTTTGCCCACCGTACCCTCGCCGCGCTCCACGCGCGAAACGATGATGTTGAGGTTCTTGGCAGTCTCCTCGAAGTTTGTCACGATGTTCTTCAGGCTGCCCTCTGACGTGAGATCGCTTAGGTTGCGCGCTATCTCGCCGAGATCGCGCATCCAGTCCACCGGCGGCTCGCCATGGAATACTGTCGTCTCGAGCGGTCTCACATTTCCCTTGCCCTCCTCAAGCAGCAGATAGTTGCCGCCGAGAAGCGAAAGCGCCGCCACCGACGCCTGCCCCGTCTCGCGCATCACGACGCTGCTGTCCACCTTCACGCGCACCGTGATGTTGGACGATCCCAGCTCGATGCGCTCCACTGCACCCACCTTCATGCCGCGGTACATCACGCTGTCGCGCTCCTTCAGCCCGCCGACGTCTCGAAACACGAACGTCGCCGATGTCTTCGCGCGGCCCAGCAGGAGGTCCACGCCCGATATAACGATCGTGAAGTACGCCAGAAGCGCCAGCACCGCCACCATGAAGATGCCGACTATCACTTCCGCAAAGACATCACTGTTTTTTCTGCTCATAGTTTCTTCTCCAGCAAGTCAGGCGTGATGAACTGCGCCTCCAAGAACTCGCGCACTTCGGGATTTGACGAACGCACGAACTCCGCGGGGGGCGCCATCTCCACCACGTGCCCGTTCTTAAGCATGAGGACCTTGTCCGCGAAGAGGAGCGCACCCTGCAGGTCGTGCGTCACCACGATGGAGGTGACTCCGCGCTCCTTGTTCAGCTTGCGGATCAGGCGGTTGATCGTGGTCGACGTCACAGGATCCAGGCCCGAAGTCGGCTCGTCGTAAAGCACGATGTCGCATTCGCGCACCAGCACGCGCGCGAGGCCCGCGCGCTTCTGCATTCCGCCGGATATCTCGGCCGGATAGAGGTCTGCCGCGCCCGAGAGGTCCACAGCCGCAAGCGCATCCGCCACGCGCCGATCAATTGCGATGTCGTCCAGATTCGTCCGCTCCCTGAGCGGCAGCGCCACGTTCTCGCCCACCGTGAGCCAGCCCAGCAGCGCGCCGCCCTGGAACAGATAGCCGATCCTTGCGCGGATCGCCTCCAGAGTCTTGCCGCGCGCAGAGGAAATCTCAGTGTCGTCCAGCCACACGCTCCCGGACGTCGGCGTCAGGAGACGGACGAAATGCTTCAGCGTCACGGACTTGCCAGTGCCGGACGGTCCCACGAGCGCAACAACCTCGCCCTTCTCGACAGTGAAGGACACGCCGGCAAGGACTTCCCTGCCGTCGAACCGCTTCACGACGTTTTCAAACCGAATCATGGCGCGGATATTATACCACAAAGTCGCGCGCCGCGTCGCCGCTAGCGCAGCGGGACTTTCGTCACGCGGTCGACCGTGAGGTCGGCGCGGCGGAAGATCGAGAGCTTGCAGCGCTGCTCCTCTGGACGGAACGGACGGTGCCCGAGCTCCTCGTAGTAGGAGACGAGGACGCTGTCCTTCGTGAAGAAGATCGACGGGTAGCCGTAGCTGCTCATCGGGTCGTTCTCGATGTCGCAGACAAACTCCCACGTCTTGCCGTCGTCGCGGCTCACGCCGAGGGAGAGCGGGGTACGCGGATACTGGTGCTGCGGACCTGGAAACGAGTTGTCCCACGCGATGAACACCCAGCCCGTGTAGGGGTCCTTCCGCAGGAAATACGGCGCGCACGGGCTCTTCAGCGTCGTGGGACGCTCCGTGCACCACGTCTCGCCGCCGTCGCGCGACTCGGTCTCGTACAGGTAGCCCTTCCCCGTGCGCGCGAGCATCTTGATCGTGCCGTCCTTGCATTCGAACGTCGTCGGCTCGCAGAGCTGGTCCGCGACCGTGGTCTTGAGCCACTTGCCCTCATGCCACGTCTGGCCCTCGTCATCCGAGTAGAACGCATTCACCCAGCCGACCGTCTCCAGCTTCTTCCCCAGCAACTCGTTCGGGTGGATGGAGAACGAGACGAGGATGCGTCCCGTCGAGAGGCGGATCGGGCGGTCGTTCATCAGGTAGAGCCGGCGGTTGTCCTCCGAGAGCGGCACCTTCCCCTCCCATGTCTTGCCTTCGTCCTTCGAAAACGACACGTAGAAGTTCGCCGCGCCGAGCTTGTTCGAGAGGATGTTCTGCGCGGGCGTGCTCCACACGTTCATGAGCCGCCCGTCCTTGAGGCGCAGCGGATTCGTGCCGCCACCGGACGTCGGCGCGCCCTCCGAGCGCGCGTAGGGGTAGAGCTTGCGCCACGTACGGCCGCCGTCGTCGCTCTTGCGGTACCAGCCCTTGATGCCGCAGACGATCCCGCCGTCCTTGCGCGCAAAGAGACACGCGCCGCACGAGCCCGGTCCCTTTGCGTCGAGGTACACGCGCGCCGGCTTGTCGTCCAGCCCGATGCGCCTGTCCGTCTCGTCCACGCGGAAGCGCGTGCAGACGACCGACTGCTTGCGCGCATCGTCCCAGTACTTGATGTACGTGGTCGCCACCACCGTGCCGTCCGGCAGCAGGTGGATGCCCGGATAGCCGCAGTCGCCCCCCGCGTAGCTGTGCAGGAGCTTCACGCGGTACGTGCCCTTCGTCTCCTTCGACTTGATCGCCGCGTACGGACCCACCCACGCGACGAAATGCCCGCGCGTGGGTGACTTCGGCGCCATGTCGCGGAACACCACCACGAGCCGCCCGTCAGGCAGCTGCACGCCCTGGTGGCGGTCGCCAGAAAGCGCCCACGGCGTGTCCTCCGGCTTAGACCACGTCTTGCCCTCGTCGCGGCTGAACATCATCAGGCTGCAGCCCGTGTGCGTGTTCTCGCGGATGAGGCAGCAGAGCTCGCCGCCGTCCGGCGAGCGGAACACGTACGGCTCGCACGGATCCTTGCCCTTCACCGCGCAGACCGACCTCGGCTCACTCCACGTGAAGCCGCCGTCCTTCGACACGCTCTGCAGCACGCCCAGCGGCGAACGGTCGATTCCGTCCGGCCCCGTGTGATAGAGGCCCAGGTACGAACCGTCCTTCAACTGCACGATCGACGAGAACGTCATGATACAGAGGAACTTGCGGCCGAGCGCCGGCATCTCCTTCCACGTCTTCCCCTCGTCCTCGCTCATCACGGACGGCATCGCCTCACCCCATTCACGGTGGTCGCGGTAGTCCTTCGCGTCCGGTCGCATCTTCGCCTGACTCCACACCCAGAGACGCGCCTTGCCGTCAGGCCCGACCAGACGGTAGATGCTCGGACAGTTCACGTGCCGCTTGTACCCTTCCGGGAAGCGATCGTCAATGCGCGTCCAAGTGTAGCCGCCGTCGGCAGACTCCGCCGCCGGACCGCACCAGCCGCCGTGCGGCGTGCACCACACCGCGATAATCCGCCCGTCCGGCAGGAGCGCCGTTGTGGGATGTCCCTGATAGAGGTCGGGACGCCCCTCGGCCACGATCACGTCCTTCGTCTTGTCGCCCGAGAGGTCCACCCACGGGAACGTCTCGGCGATGCGCGCCGTCTCCTTCTCGCGCGCGAACAGCTCCTCGGTGGACGCGAACAGCCCGGCCTTCATCGTAAATTCGTACACGCGCATCGTGCTGCGCCACGGACGCAACGCCACCGGTCCAAACGTGCTGCGCCGATCCGGCACGTTGAACAGCTCCTTGCCGTCGATTGCGAGGCGCATGCGTCCGCCCACCCGCATGACGACCAGCTCGAAGACACGCCCGTCCCGGACCGCTGGCGGCTGGCCGCGCAGTTTCGCCTTCGCCAAAACGCCGCCCCCCGAGAAGACCGAGCCGTCGGCTCCCTCAAATCCGTAGAACTGGTCGCCCAGCTTCAGGATGGCCGCGCTCTTCGCAAGGCCGTCGATCGCCATCTTGACGCGCACCTCCACGTCGGGTCCCTCCGGCACGCCCGAGGCGTAGTAGAGCGCCTTGTGGTCGGACAGCACGACGCACCCGTCGCCGGCCTCCACCTTTGCGCCATTCTCGCCGACAAGACCCACGGCCTTGCCGCCCGACACCACCGCGCGCTCCGCGCCCAGGAGCGTCGCGCTCGCCGCGACCGCCACCACGATCCAAAACAGTTGTTTCATCGTTTTATGTCCTTTGCCTTTGGCTACGTAGGGTGTAGTATACCAAAAAGAGCCGAAGAATTGGTGCTTGTTCCTCACACGGCGATGAAGTTCCAAGAGTAGGAGAAGTCGTCGTTGACCTCGAGCAGGCGGAAACCCGGAGGACGCGCATCGAAGTTGGCGCAGACTGCCTCCACGCCGAGCATCGTCACGTCCTTGTAGCCGCGCACGGCAAGACGGTGGAGGTGCGCCGTGAGGAAGAAGCGCGCGCCGCACGCCGCATACGCCTCGAGCCGCGCCGCGCGTCCGGCAAGCGGGTAGTTGTCGTAGGAGTCCTTCTCGTCGGACGCGAACGCGAACGGCGGAATGTGCGTGGCGAGGATCACGCGGCCGTTCCGCGACTTCGCCTCCTCCAGCTCCGCCTTCACCCACGCCTCGTACTTCGCCTGCTCGTCCTTCGCCTCGGTCTTGTGCCAGTACTGCGAGTTGCCGGCGACGATCCGCCAGCCCTTCACGTCAAATGCGCCGTAGTCGCGTCCGAACACCTTCCGGAAACTTTCGAGGTTTTCGAAGGTCAGTCGGTTGCCCATGTCGTGGTTTCCGGGCGTGACGACGAACGGGACCTGCACGCGCTTCAGGAGCGCGGGCCACTCCTTTTCGATGTCGCCGGGACGCTGCGTCATATCGCCGCCGAAGACGAGCAGGTCGGGCTTCAGCTCGTTCACGCGCGCCAACGCGCGCTCGAGTCGCGCGAAGTCGTCCCGGTAGTTTTCCTCGAACCGCTCCTTGGCGCGGTGTTTCATCGACGGCCGGCTCGTGATGAACCCGAACTGCGGATCGCCAACATGCGCGATGCGCAGCGCCGATTTTCCCTGCTGCACGGGCTGCGACCCGCCCGCCGTCGCGACCACCGCCGCAATCCCGCCCAGAAAACCTCTTCTTCCAACATTCATTTACAGTACCCAGTAGAGAATAGTCCGGGGACCGAGGAAATTATGGCTGTTGCGTTCTTTGCAGGCGATCTCGCCCTCCACGATCTCCACGCCGCACGTCAGCGCGTTTCTGAACCGCGTATCGCCACCGGCATTTACCACCGATCCGTTCAACGCAGCCGTCAGCAAAAGCGTCCCTGCACCGCGCTTGGTGAACGATTTCGTGTCCACATCCAAGCCGTATGTGTTCTTGCTTCCCCAGCCGAAGGCAAACGTGTCGTCGATGTCGAACACGACATCGCCTGGCTTGGTGTGCCGAGTCATCATGATCGAGGGGGTCGTGTACTTGCCAGATTCGATCAGGACGGTGTCGCCGTCCGCGCCCGTCGCGCCAGTCCATGTCAGGTCTTTCGCGCCGGCCGCGCCGCAGACCAGTGCACAGGCGACCATCACGGAAAGACCATGCGCCCTCCTCAAACGGCAATGAGGTTCCACGCCTTGGCGCGGTACTTCATCGGACGAGATAGTCAGTACGTGAACTCAAGCTCGCTCTTCGGGCCGCCGCATCCGAACCGGAAGATATGTACGGTGCGCTTTGCGGGCTTCACCGCCACGAGGTCGATCATCATGTCGCGCGAGCGGTCGAACTTGAGCTCGATCTTCGGACACCGCGCGCCCATCACGATGCAGTCGCGCGGGGTGGTACCGTAGCCGGGGCGCGTGGTCCAGTTCACGCCGTCGATGTTCATGTGCCGCTCCAGGTGCGTGTGCCCGAAGAACGCGCCCACGAACGACGCCTTGGCGTTGGAGAAGTCCCACTTGATCTTGTCGTACTCGCCGGTGATCGGCGGGTTGTGGAATCCCTGCACGAGGTCGCCGCGATGGTGCGCGAAGTCGTCCACGATCTGCATGAAGATCATCTCGCGCTTCATCGACGACGGTTCCAGGAACCGGCGCCAGCAGCCGAGGATGTGCGGCGCCTGAATGTGCTGCATCAGGGCCACGTGCCATCCCTCCGGCGCGGCGAGGAAGGTGTCCGCAAGAAACTGGAGCTGTTCGCGCGACATGCCGCCGTACCCTTCGTCCGACGTGTTGAGGAACACCATGCGGAACTTCTTCGCGGGGATGTCGTAGTAGCCCCACGTGCCGCATTCGGAGAGCACGATGTCGTGCCCCTTCCCCTTGTTTATGCCGCGGTTGAAGGTGTCGCCGAACTGCTTCGAGGTATAGCGGCCCCTCGCATGGTCGTGGTTGCCCATGCTGAAGAGAGTCGGTAGCGGCTCCTTCTCGTACACCTTCACGAACCCGTCAATGACCGGCTGCACCTTGTCCCATTCCGGGGCGGAGCCGAGGATGTTCACGTCGAAGTCCATGTCGCCCAGATTGGCGAGAAAGTCGGATTCCGTGGCGTGCGCGATCGCCCGCTGGAAGATGACGTGGCTCTTGGAATCCCTCCAGTTCGGCGCCTCGGCGTTGAAGCCGGGGGCGTGCGAGTGGATGTCCGTGATGAGCGGAAACGCCACCGTCTCGTCGGTGCCCTTCCACGCCCTGTAACGGGCAGTCCCGTCCCGAATCGCCGCCACCGCCCATTCGGGCAACGGAATGCCATCGACCGACCAGGCGGAGACGGATGTGGCGTGGAGACGTGCGGCAGCGGTCGCGGCGGTCATGCCAAGGAATGTACGGCGTGAGAACTTGCAATGCGCTTTTCCTGTTGTCATGGGGTCTGCCTTTCTCGGGTTCAGTCCGCCGCCTTGTCCTGCTCGCTGATCCACTTCGTGAGGGCCGGACCGCCCTTGCCCTTGGAGGCGTCGTGGCCCCAGCCGATCGAGTCGAAGATCGCCTTCTTCTTGGACGGGCACACGTTGTAGGCGGCGTATCCCGCATGGGGCGGACAGACGGTGTCGATGAAGCCCACCACGAAACCGACGGGCACGTCGATCTGCCGCGCGAAGTTCACCCCGCAGAAGTACGGCGCGTTCTTGCTGGCCGCCTCCCTGTTCTCGGGCAGCTGCGCGTCGATGAGGCGCGGCCAGCCGGCCTCGCGCGACGACACCCGGTCGCCCAGCAGGTCCGTGATCGCCGGCACGCCGATTTGCGCGAGGCGGATGTGCTTGTTGAGGCCCGTGAGGATCAGGCCGAAGCCGCCGCCCTGGCTGCCGCCGGTGTAGCGCACGTGCTTGGGGTCCACGCCCGGACGCGACGCCGCCCAGTCCACCGCGCGATTCGCCGCGAGGATCACGCCGTAGTAGAAGTAGTCCTCGCGCGAAGCCGCGATGCCGCACTGCGTGTAGCGGACGGTCTTCACCGGATACTTCTTCGCATACGCCTGATCCTCTTCCTTCTGCACGGACAGGCACTTCGCGCTCTTGTGCGGCTCGCCCCTCAGCACCGCAGGGGAACGGTCCCTTCGTCTTGTCGACGGGCTCCGAGAAGTAGCCCCACACGTAGCGGCCCTGCGTGGACGGGATGCGCAGCTCGTACATCACGGAAGCCGCGGTACGCTTCACCTCCGTCACGCGGATGGGTTCGGTGACCTCACGGTCGTACTTCGCGATCGCCGAACGCCAGAAGTCCATGAAGTCCGCCGGATACGGCGTGCCGGGCACGATCTTCTTCGGCTCGAACGCAACGCCCCACTTCGCCGAGGACGGCTTCTTCCCCACCTCGGTGATATCCAGCCGCAGGAATCCCGGCTCCGTCTGCGCGCCCTTCACGGTGAATGTGCTGCCGTTCGCGGAAAGGTCCTCCTCGCCCGAGGCGAACACCTTGGCGCCGAAGTTGTTCAGGTTCCACTTCACGCGACCGCTCTTCGCCGGCGCGCCGGAGGCGTCCAGCACCTTCACGGTGAACACCGCCTGCTCGCCCAGCTTGTACGTGGCGTCCTCATGGTCGGACGTGATGTCGAACTTGAGTCCGCCCGCGTACGCGGCGACGCACGCAGCGACCGCCAAGACCGAAGAAATCGTTTTACGCATCATTTTCTTCTATTCCTTTCGCGCTCATTTTACCACAACCCACCCCCTGGCACAACTCGCGACACTCGCGAACGCCGATCTGTCGCTTTTCACCGCACCTGGATGTTGACGATCTTGAACTCCCGTACAGTCACTGGCCCGAGCAGCCCGGAAGGCGTGAGCTTGGAATCCTTCGTGAAGTAGTTCCAGTCGGTGAAGCACTTGCGCCCCTTCAACGGACGCGCCGACATCCCTTCCTTGAACCAGCCCGGAAACCCCTCAAGGTACCATCCGCCGGGATATGGGGCCTTCACGAACGTGCAGTCTGACGGTTCCTGCTCGTCGCCAATGAGCCTGTTCGCCCACACGTTCGTGAACTCGATTTCCAGCGTGTTCCCGCCCTCCTTCATGTCGCCCTCCGCAAGACGCACCTCGTACGGCTCGCACCACACCGGCTCGAACGCCTTGCCGTTGAGAATCACCTTCGCAATCTGCCCGTTGCAATTCCCAAGCGACAAGACCGATAGACCGGCAGTCGCCTGCCGACGTTCAACAGTAAAACTCGTGCGATAGACTGCCGTGCCGCTGAAATACTTCACGTCATGGTCAACGTGGGAAGTCCAGTCGCAGAGCGCCGCCATCTCCACCGTCTTCCCGCCAAACGTGACGCGCCATGGACGCACAAGGCGGAGCGCGTCGCCCGTGTCGCTGTTCGCGAACGGCTTGGCGAGCTTCTGGTAGTAGTCGCTGTCCGCGTTCGGCGCGAGCGAGTCGGCGGGCTTGCGCAGGACGAGGAACCCGCTGCCGCACGGCGCGAGCTGGATGGCGGCGCACCTGTTCACGATCGCAAGCGGGGCGATGCACCCCGTGACTGGGTCGAACCACTCCGCCGCCTTGCCCACGTCGGGCAGACGCATGTTCATGGAAGCGGGATGGTCGGAGTGGTTCACCACGAAGAACACGAGATTGCCGTCCGCCTCGCGTGCGCGGGCAGTAAGTGGCGTTCCGCGAGGGGTGATGTCGAGTCCGTCGATCTTCGCCTGGCTTGGCTCGCCCCACTGGAGAAGCGCCTGGCAGCGGTTGAGGTACGTGAACCAGCCCCTGCCGCTCGTCGCCCACGTCTGGGTGCGCCCGAAGTGCGTGCCCCAGCGTCCCATCACCTTGCCGGGGAGAACGTCGTCGCCCCACGGCTGGAGCGGACACGTATGGAGCGTCATGCGGTTCACGCCTCGGTCGAACTGCGTGTCCGACGCGGCCTTCAGGAGATACGGCGTCTCGTCCCAGTTGCACGACGGCGGGCCGGACGTGAACGCTTCCGCCTCGATGACGTTGTGGCGCTTGCCGCCCGGACCCGTCCATTGGTCCCATCCAAGCGGACCGGGGATCTTGCGGTCGAGCTGCGGACGGAACCAAAACTCGGTCATCAGCCGATCCACGTGCGCGGCGCATTCGCGGCTCTCGAACGGTCCTGTGTACGGTTCGCAGGCAAATTCAAGGCCTGCCGCCGCAAGCTTCTCGTGCATAATCTTGAACAGGACATCGCGGTACAAATCCTTGATCGTGCGGTCGTAGTCGTCTCGGAACTTCTTCTCCGCCGCCTTGTCCTTCGCGACGGACACCTTGAACCCTCCGAGAATCGGCAGATACGGCAGCGGATCGTATCCGCGCCGCGCCTTGAACTCGGCGCGCATGTTGGGCGTCCAGGTGGGCCTGCCGGCCTCGTATGAGTCGAGCAGGACGAATTTGAGTCCCCTTCCCATCTGGTCGCCGACGTATTTCCTCATGTCGCCGAGGACACGGTCGAGGTGGAACGCCACCGCCTCCGGGTTCATCTTGTCGCACTCGAGGCCGAACGTCTCCCACTGGTTGGGCTGCGTGAAGGAGCCCATCGGGATGTGCTGGACGCGGACGCCCTC
Source organism: uncultured bacterium (assembly GCA_902769585.1). GTDB lineage: Bacteria > Verrucomicrobiota > Kiritimatiellia > RFP12 > UBA1067 > RUG572. The sequence continues at coordinate 42,824 of CACXPT010000004.1, read as the reverse complement.
CACAACGGCGATTTCCTGAAGGTCCGTACGACGACTTGGAATATCGGGCTTCTTGAATTCGCCCGTCGCGCCGTCCTGAACTGGAAACGCCGCGTGTGCGGAGAGCGATATCTGCGCCTCGGCGTTCGTGACGTTGAACACGAGCTCGCGCATCGCGAGGCGCGGCGGGATCCACGGTCCGCCCGTCGAGGTGTAGCCAGGGCAGTTGTGGACGCCAATCTCGATGCCGCGCCTCTCCGCTTCCTCGCAGGCGAAGCGCACGAGCCCCCACCACTCCGGCGTAAACGCGACCAGTCCGTCCGTGGGGCTGTTCTTGATCTTCGTGGCCCACGGCGAGCAGATGTCCGCCATGCCGAATATCGTCGCGGCACCGATGCCAACTTCCTTGAACCAGTCGAGATCCTTGACGATCCCCTCCTTCGTGACGTTACAGCCCATCCAGTGCCACCATACGCCTGTCTTGGCGCTCTGCGGCGGATTGCGGAAAACGGCTTCGGGATCAGGCACGGCATGCACCGCGAGCACGGTGGCTATGAACGAGGCTGCGAGAATTACTACGGCGTCTTCGCGAAAACTTGGTTTCATGCCGGATAGTTTACCAAATCCGGCGCGTCAGATGCAGGGCATCATTTCTTCTTCTGGAGCAGGACGCCCTGGTGCCCGCAGGGGATGATGACCTTTCCCTTGTGGAAGGCAGCGATGTCGGGATTGCCGGACACCTTCCAATGCTTCAGGAACAGGGGCTTCTCCGGATCGGCGAAATCGTAGAGCGCAACTTCGCGATTGATGCGGCACGTCTTCACCACGCGCGTGCCGTTAGGATCCTTGCGCGGAATGCCGCTCAGGTGAGGTCCTGGCAACGGATTTACCTTCCAGCGCGAATGATCGGGCGGATCGCCCTGGTTCGGCGCGATGAACATGTAACCAGCCCCCTTCGTCGCGAGCGCCCGACTGTCGTCGAAGCGGCAGATGCCGTTGCTCAGCGAGATGTAGTTGTACTTCGTGATGGTCGAGACGCGCGGCTTCGGCTGGGCAAGGAGATCGATCCACGTGATGTTGTTGTTCGCGCTGTTGTACGCTATGTACTGCCCGCCGCCAATCGGCTCGTCCATCATGTACTTGTCCCAGCCCGGACACTTCCCGAAGCGGCAGAGGTCCTTCGGATGCGTAATATCGGAAATGTCGAACAGACGGCATCCGCCGTTTCGCGATGACAGCACCAGATGGTCGCGGTCCGCGGTCCACACGCAGAGCGCCACGTTGTGGGCGGACCCGATCTGCGGCAGGCGGCCGATCTCGCGGAACCCCGTCGGACCGTCAATCTCGTAGAAGCCGAAGCCGTCCAGTCCCTCCGCCGTATAGAGGCGCGTGCCGTCCACCTGCACGTCGAAGACGCGCGGATGCCCAACCAGCTCGCCGATCTTTTCGAAGCCCCCTTCCGGCTTCACCTTCAGCACATGAAGTCCCGCGTCGCCGCAGGCGGCGTACACCACGTCGCCTGCCACCGCCACGGCGCGCGCCTGGCCTGGCTTGGAGGGCTTCCACACCCAGAACTCCCCCTCGTCCGTGGGATACGGCTCGCGGAACGAGGCGTTCGCGGGCAGCACGCCCTGGTCAAACGTCTCCTGCGCCGCGCCTTTCGCGGGCATCACCACGAGCCCGCAGCCCATGCCGGCCACGTACACGCATCCATTGCCCACGGCCACGGAGCCGATGCAGCAGCTGGGCTTTTCGGGATGGTCCGCCTCTGGCGACGTCCAGCGGTCCACCACCTTCGGCTTCGCGGGGTTGGAGCAGTCGACGGCGAAGAGGCCGTTGTGCGTGGCCGCGCAGAACACGATGTCCGAGTTCGCGCTCGTGCGCGGCGTCCACATGTCGAGACCGCGCTCGTACATGGGCGGGTAGTCCGCGCGCCCCACTCGCTGCGGATGCGTGGGATCGGACACGTCGAAGATATCGAGGCCGTGTCCGCATCCCGCGCCCGGACCCGCGCCGCCATGAAGGCGCAATGCCTCCGAATCGACACCCTTGTACGGGAGCGTCGCGAGGTCGCGGTGCTTCGCGTGGTGCCCCGTCGAGGCGTATAGGTACTTCCCCTTCAGCCACACGCCATCGCCATATCCCCAAAGATCCTCGTAGGCCACCTGCCGGATGTTCTTCATGTCGCGCGCGTCGAACACCGTCAGCTTGCCCGACCCCCAGTCGCCGGAGTAGACGTAGCCGTCCCTGTACTTCACGCTCTGCGACTCGTCCGTCTTGCGCATGGCTATGTGCGCAGGGTTGTCGGGATCGGACACGTCGATGAACTCCACGCCGTTCTGCCGCTGGCCGAGGAATACCACGTCGCCCGCCACGTCCACCCCCGTCGCGAGCTCGCAGCAGTCGAAGCGCGAGCGGACGCGCGGGTGCGCAGGATCCGTGGCGTCGATGATCCACAGCCCCGCCTCGCGCGCGGAGACGTACGCCATGCCGTTACGCACCGCGATCTGCCGCACGCCCGCAAGCCCGTCCAGGTGCCCTAGCATCTTCAGCTTGAGCGGCTCGGCCACGTCGAACACGTAGAAATCCGGCCCGCCGCCTGCATAGAGGCGATTGCCGTCCAGACACACCGCCATCATCTTGGACGCGGTTCCCTCCACCTTCACGGGCTTGCCGAACACCTTGCCAGTCTCGCCCTCCGCACCTGCGGCGCAGCACGCACCCGCGAGGCAAACAGCCAGCATCATCTTCATGTGCATCCTCCTCTTCTATAACTTCCTTACAGGGCGCAGGTTAGCGGAAGATGACCATGGTTCCGGCTTGCCGGACCGGCACGACGGCAAACCAGCCGAGGTTCCACGTCTCGCTCGATTCGGTCACGCGTCCCGTGATGAACGGCGAATTGTCGCTCGGCTGCACGCACGCCACCGTGCGCCAGCCGCCCGCCGCCGTGCCGTCATGGACGCAGAACGCCAGCTGCAAGTCGCCCGGCCACGCGCCATTCTTCTTCAGATTCATCAACTTGACCCTGTCGTAGTGGAGCAGGATGTCGGCCGAGCCGAACCCTGTGACCTTTTTGTTGGACTTCGGTTCCGTTACGTCGCTGGACAAGGCCATGTGCCACACGCCGAGCGCCGTCGCTCCCGGATAGGCTTCTGGCAGACCGGCGGGCATGTCCGTGCGGTCTGACGCGTACAGATCCGCGTAGATGGCGCGGTTGGCGAGCAGTTGATCGTCCGTCGTGGGAAACGTGACGCCAAAGGAGTTGACGAGCGGCAGGTTCTCCGTCGAGATGGTACGCGTCGCGCAATCGCCGATGATGCGCGCCGTTCCCCTGCCGTGGTAACGCGCAGGATAGCGGAGACGCCCCCTGCCCACTGCATACCAGCCGTTCGTAGCGCACGAATTCGACGACGGGGCTGTCTTGTTCATGTCTTGGAACAACCTCATGTCCAAGTCCCGGGCCACGCCGGCACCGTCTGCCCGTACCACGCCGTTGTAGAGGACAAGCCCAACCTTGTTGTTTCCGGAGCTGGACGCCGGATCCGTCTTGCCGATTACGCCCCAACCCTCCAACAAGCCGTTGCTGAGATCGGCATTATGCGTAGGCGATCCTACGGTCAGGGCCGCAATGCTTTTGTTCGTGGGGGAAAATGAAGCTGCCGTCGCATTGTTCAGCAGGAGCAATTCTCCGCCGCGCATGCGCAGGACGTTGTTGATTGAACCTGCCGAAGGGCCGACGGTGACCGAGCAGGGCGCCTCCAGGCGAGATCCTTCGTGCAGTTCCACCACGCCAGTCCCCAATGTCTGCTGGCCGATGGAGACATATCCGTTCGTCATCGTCAGCGTCGCGCCGTTCGTGATGATCAGCTCGCCGTATGCGTTGCAGTCCGCTTTCACGCCAAGGTAAATGGTTTTTCTCTTGCCTTCGTTTGTGCAGTCAGGATAGTTCATGTCGTGTGCAACCACGAAACGCCCGTAACCGTAGTTCCCGATGTTGAACTGCTGAGGCGATTGTCCAAACAGAACCGTGCCGTAGTTCTCGAAAATGCCTGACGCGTCCGCTTCGGAACCGCCGCCGACCGACACGACGCCGGCCGCGTCGATTGTCAACTGTCCATTGTTCCTGAAAATGCCGACGGAGCCGCCCCGCTCTCCCAGCGAGAAGTTTTTCACCGCCATGGTTCCGTCGTTCGTCACGCAAGCCGTCGAATTGGTCTGATAGGCGATATACGCCGTCGCAGCGCCGATCGTCATCGTCGCGCCTGCATGGTTACAGATCACCGCGTGCGACCTGTGCACGTGCCCGATGAGGAATTCCGAGTTCGCCGTCGTGAAGGATCCATAGTTGTCAAGTCGAGAACCGTATGCGCTGCTGGCATTGTCGCGGTGCGACATCCAAAACTTTCCCGTGAGCGAGACGGTACCGTGGTTCTCCACCCGCCCGGCAAGACAACCGGTAGGGCCCGTCCCGCCGCCGTAGTGTATGTAGAGGTTCTTGCAATATAACGCACTGTCCTTGTCTATGCTCAACACGCAGTTCGATGCCGCGCCGTACCCGACGCGCACGTCAGAAGAGGCGTTCCACCTGCCGCCGTTCTCGATGGACAGGACGGTATCCGGATACTGATGGCCCACGAATGACGAAGCTGTCGTATTCAGCGTGCCGCCGTCGATCTTCATGCGGATACCGTGCGGGCTCCCGCTCTTGTACATTTGCAGATAGAGCGCCTTGATCGAGATTTCGGCGGCGGATGGTATGACCACCCATTCCGTGGCGAACGTCGTGTTCGTGACATACACGGTATCGTCAGCCGTCGGCAACGCCCCCAACGCGCCGCCGTTGACCGTATACCAGTTGCCCACCGTTCTCCAGTCGTAGATGCCGTTCTCCTTCGCGTTCGGCATATAGACGACATCGGCGCCGTAAGCCAGCGCCGCCGCCAGGCACACCACAAAGGCCAGTTTCTTCATCTCTCTGCTCGATTTCTCTTCGGCGCGCATAAGTTACCTTCCTAGGATTGTAGACGGGGTAATCATATCATATTCCAGACTTTTCGCGCAAGCCGAAATTCGCGACAGCCGAAGTTCAATTCGCTCTGACCGATCCTACTTTCTGACCGATCCTACTTCAAGACCTCCGCGCAAATCTCGATCTGGCGGTCGGAGAGGTTGCGCATCTCCGCGTCGAAGGCCGCGCCGACGAGCGTCACCTTCTTTCCGCTGCGGAGGTACTTCTCGTGGTAGCCCTTCGCTTTGATCTGCGCGAGCGCGGCGGAGGCCGTGTCGTTCAGCTTGAACTCGAAGACGTAGATCCCGCAGGGCGTCTCCACCACGGCGTCGATGCGCCCCCGGTTCGTCCAGCACTCGGCGCGCGTGCGCGCGCCGATCAGGACGAACACCGCGTAGAAGAGCGTCTGGTAGTACTTCTCGCGCTTCACCGTGATGTTCGCGGGGATGTTCGCGAAGAAGCACGACAGCGCGTCGAGCATGTCGTTCACGTCGTCGTGGCGGAGCGCCTCGACCATCTGCGTGAGGAGCGTGGCGTGCTCCAGCTCGTCGAGGTGCGCGAATTCGGCGGACAGCGACTGGCTGAACGCCGTCGCGACCTCGAAGTTCGGCTGGACGAGGCGGTAGAGGCGAATGCCGCCGTCGTCTCGCGCGCTCTTGATGGTAAGGTAGCCCGTCTGGTAGAGGATGGGCATCAGTCCTGGCCTTGCGGGCTCGTAGACCGAGAATGCCGTCTGCGGAATCTCGACGTCGTCCATCGTCACCGGGTTCTGCTCCATGAGCTTCAGGAGAAACGCGGGCGTCCCCGTCTCGAACCAGTACGCGTCGAACTGCCGTGTGGACAGGCACTTGCCGACTGAGACCGGATTGAAGACCGGCTGTGCCTCATGATGGAAGCGGTATCCGTCGTACCACTGCACCAGCTTCGCGAAAGTCCCCTCGGCATCCAAATCGCGCTTGTCTCCGAGCGCCTTGAGCGATTCGGGGAAATTCGCCTTCACCTCCTCGTGCGTGTAGCCGAAGAGCGTCGCGACCCGCGCATCCATCGAGAACTCGTTGAGGTTGTTGAGGTCGGAGAAGATCGATACCTTGGAGAACTTGCTGACGCCCGTGATGAACGCGAAGCGCTGGAATCCTTCGCACGTCTTGATGACCGAATAGAACTCCTTGAGCGCGTCGCGAATCTCATCGACGTCGCTCCTGCCCAAATGCCCGAGGAGCGGCTTGTCGTACTCGTCGACGAGCAGCACCATCTTGTCGACGTGCGCCTGCGGATCCTTCGCCTTCGCCTGGCGGTCGGCTGCGGCGATCATGTCGGACATGAGGAAGCGGAACTTCCCCGAAGTCGGCTCGTCCGCCCGGAGTGGCACGCCCAGACGCTCGGATTCCGCCTTGAGCATCGTGTTTATCTTCGTCCAGAGCTCGGAGACGGATGCGGCCTGGCAGGATCCCATGTCGAGCTTCAGGACGGGATACGTCTCCGTCCAGTCCCACTCCGGCTCGATCGCAAGCCCCTTGAAAAGCTCGCGCCGCCCCTCGAACAGGCACTGGAGCGTGGAGATCGCGAGCGACTTCCCGAACCGCCGCGGGCGCGCAATGAAGAACTGCTTGCCGATCGAGCCATCGGCAAGAATCTTCAGAATCGCCGTCTTGTCGACGTACACGAACCCGCCCTTACGGATGTCGGCGAACGAATAGGTGTCTGTTGCAATTTTCTCCATGCCGCCTAGTATACCACAATTTCGTGGTCAGTGGACGACGGACGGCATCGCGCATAGGGCCGGCGCAAAAAAGGATTCCCGCTCCACCAGGAGGGGAATCCTTTTTGATGCAGTCTAACGACTGTTCAGTGGCCTATGCCTCTTCATTCCTCCATGCCGAAGTTGTCAGCGGAGTAGCCGTCAACCGTCTGGTCTGGAGCCTGATTGGCAGGAACCTGGGCGTACTTCTCGGGATCCTCCGCCACGGGGAACGCCTCTTCGGGCTCTCCGTCGTCGTCCTCTTCCTCGTCCGCCGGAATTGGCGTCGTGCCGAAGAGGGCGTCGAGCTTGGCCTTGGCCTCCGCGCGGAGCTTGTCCATCTCCTCGTCGGAGATCGGCTCGCAGAGAGGCACCAGCTTGAGGTAGCGGTGGAGCGGGAAGCCCGTGCCGCCGGGGATGAGGTGGCCTAGGATGACGTTCTCCTTGAAGCCGCGCAGCTCGTCCACGCGGCCCATCGTCGCGGCCTCGGTGAGGACGCGCGTCGTGTCCTGGAAGGACGCGGCGGAGATGAAGGAGTCGGTCTCGAGAGCAGCCTTCGTGATGCCGAGGAGCGCGGGCTGGGCCTCCGCCGGGCGGCGGCCTTCGGCCATCATCTGCTCGTTCACGCGAAGGAACGTCTGGCGCGTGACCTGCTCGCCCCAAAGGAAGTCCGTGTCGCCCGGGTTCGTGATGCGGACCTTGCGGAGCATCTGGCGAACGATGATCTCGATGTGCTTGTCGTTGATCTCCACGCCCTGCAGACGGTAGACCTGCTGCACTTCGTTGACGAGGTACTTCTCGAGCTCCTGCGGACCGGAGACCTCGAGGATCTCCTGCGGGATGATCGGGCCTTCGGTGAGCTGCTGACCCTTCTTCACGCGGTCGCCCTTGAACACGACGATCTGCTTGCCCATCGGGATGAGGTGCTCCTCCACCTGGCCCGTGATCTCGTCCTTGACGAGCAGCGTGCGCTTGCCGCGCGCGTTCTCGCCGAAGTCGACCACGCCCTCGATCTTGGAGATCTCGGCGGCGTCCTTGGGCTGGCGCGCCTCGAAGAGCTCGGCCACGCGCGGCAGACCGCCAGTGATGTCGCGGGTCTTCGCCTCCTCGCGCGGCGTCTTCGCGAGCAGCATGCCCGGCGACGCCTTCTGGCCGTCGCGCACCATGACGATGGCGCCGGTCGGGATGTCGTGGCTGTCCAGGAGCGCATCCGGTTGGCCGTCCTTGCCCTTGCCGCGGATTTCGATGCGCGGGTGGAGGTTGGACTCGCGCGTGTCGAGCACCACCAGGGTCTTCGCGCCGGTCGCGCGGTCGGTCTCGGACTTGACGGAGACGTCCTCCTCGAACTCGACGAACCTGATCTTGCCGTGCTCCTCGGAAAGGACAGGCACGGAGTGCGGATCCCAGAAGGCAACCTTCTGGCCCTTCTTGACGGACGCGCCGTCCTCGATGAGGAGGACCGCGCCCATCTGGAGGGCGTAGGTGTCGAGGCGCGTACCGCCCTTCGACTCCGCCTTCGACCAGATCTCGAGCGTGCCGTTCTTGTTGAGGACGACCTCGCGGCCCTCGTCGTTGCGCACCTTGCGGACGTCGACGAACTTGACCACGCCGTCGTTCTTCAGGATGATCTCAGGCACCTTCGCGGTCATGGACGCCGTGCCGCCGATGTGGAACGTACGCATCGTCAGCTGCGTGCCGGGCTCGCCGATGGACTGCGCGGCGATGATGCCCACTGCCGTGCCGATCTCCACCTGCTTGCCGGTCGAGAGGTCGCGGCCGTAGCACTTCGCGCACATGCCGTACTCGCTGTCGCAGGTGAGGCCGGAACGGATCCAGACCTTCTCGACGCCGGCCTTCTCGATGCGCTCGCACGCGGCCTCGTCGATCTCGGCGTTGGCCGCCACGAGGATGTTGTCCGGGTTCTTCGGGTCGCGGATGTCGTAGAGCGACGTGCGGCCGAGGATGCGGGACGAGAGCGTGGCCTTGACTTCGTCGCCTTCGACGATGGCCTCCACCTCGATGCCGTTGACGGTGTTGCAGTCCTCCTGCGAGATGATGACGTCCTGCGAGACGTCCACGAGCTTGCGCGTGAGGTAGCCGGCGTCGGCCGTCTTGAGGGCCGTGTCGGCCAGGCCCTTGCGTGCGCCGTGGGACGAGATGAAGTACTCGAGCACCGAGAGGCCTTCGCGGAAGGACGCGGTGATCGGGCGCTCGATGATGTTGCCCGACGGGTCGGCCATGAGGCCGCGCATGCCGGCGAGCTGGCGGATCTGCAGCTTGGAGCCGCGGGCCTTGGAGTCGACCATCATGTAGATCGGGTTCAGCTCCGTCGGCTCGGGGTTCTCCGCCGAGATGTTGCGGTCGATCGTCTTGTACAGCTCGTCGCCCACCTTCTCGGTGGCGGCGGACCAGACGTCGACGATCTTGTTGTGGCGCTCGCCCGCGGTGATGATGCCCTGCTGGAACTGGCCCTCGATCTTGGCGACCTCGGCGCGGGACTTCGCGATCACGTCGTCCTTCATCGCCGGGCGGATCATGTCCTTCAGGCCCATCGACGCGCCGGAGACGGTCACGTAGTTGTACCCGAGGTTCTTCAGGTCGTCGATCAGCTTCACTGTGGCGTCATGCCCCGCGACGCGCTGGCAGTCGAGGATCAGGTTGCCGACGGTGGACTTCGTCACCTTGTCGTTGATGAAGCCCATGCCCTCCGGGAACACGCCGTTGAAGATCACGCGGCCGGCAGTGGTCTCGATCGTGCGCTTCGAGGGGTCGCCGTGCGGACGGGGCGGCAGAGGCCGTCCCTCGGCGTCGACGAGCTTGTCGGAACCGTAGTCGGGGTTGCGGAAGCGGATGCGCGTGTGGTAGTCGATCACCTTCTCGGCGATGCCGAACTCGACCTCGCCGATGTCGTTGAAGAGCGGCAGGTGCTCGCCCGCGAAGGACGTCTTGCCGGCCACCCTGCCGGCCAGCTTGTCCTGCTGCCCGGCCGTCGTGAGGAAGTAGAGGCCGAGGCAGACGTCCTGCGTCGGCGTCATCACGGACTTGCCGGACGCCGGCGAGAAGATCGACGTGGCCGCGAGCATCATGAGGCGGCTCTCCATCTGAGCCTCGATCGAAAGCGGCACGTGCACGGCCATCTGGTCTCCGTCGAAGTCGGCGTTGAACGGGGTGCACACCATCGGGTGCAGGCGGATGGCCTTGCCTTCCACGAGCACCGGCTCGAACGCCTGGATCGAGAGGCGGTGGAGCGTCGGGGCGCGGTTGAGGAACACGGTCTTGTCCTTAGTGACCTCCTCGAGGACGTCCCACACCTGCTCGTCGTGGCGCTCGATCATCTTGCGCGCGGTGCGGACGGTGTGGCAGATGCCCTTGTCCTTGAGCGAGCGGATGATGAACGGCTCGAAGAGGCGCAGCGCCATCTCCTTCGGAAGGCCGCACTGCGGGAGCTTGAGCTCGGGGCCGACGACGATCACGGAACGGCCCGAGTAGTCCACGCGCTTGCCGAGCAGGTTCTGGCGGAAGCGGCCCGTCTTGCCCTTGAGGATCTCGGAGAGGGACTTGAGCGGACGGTTGCCGGGGCCGGTCACGGCGCGGCCGTGGCGGCCGTTGTCGAACACCGCGTCGACGGCCTCCTGCAGCATGCGCTTCTCGTTGCGGATGATGACGTCCGGCGTCTTGAGCGCGAGCAGGTTCTTGAGGCGGTTGTTGCGGTTGATCACGCGGCGGTAGAGGTCGTTCAGGTCGCTCGTCGCGAAGCGGCCGCCCTCCAGCGGAACGAGAGGACGCAGCTCCGGCGGGATCACCGGCAACACGTCCAGGATCATCCACTCAGGCTTGCCGCCAGACGTGCGGAAGCCCTCGACCACCTTCATGCGCTTGGCGATCTTCTTGCGGTTCTGCTTGGAGCGGGTGGTCTGCATCTGCTCCTCGAGGTCGCGCATGAGCCTGTCGAGGTCGACCTTGCGGAGCATCTTGCGGATCGCCTCGGCGCCCATCTCGGCCTTGAAGCCGTCGTCGTACTTGCTGCGCGCGTCGGCGTACTCGTCGTCAGAGAGTATCTGGCCGTTCTCGAGCGGCGTGCCGCCCTTCTCGATCACGAGCCAGTCCTGGTAGTATAGGACCCTCTCCAGCTGGTTGGACGTCATGTCGAGGATGAGGCCGATGCGGCTGGGGTTGCACTTGAAGAACCAGATGTGGCTCACCGGCACCGCCAGCTCGATGTGGCCCATGCGCTGGCGGCGCACCGACGCGAGCGTCACCTCGACGCCGCAGCGGTCGCAGACCATGCCCTTGTTCTTGATGCGCTTGTACTTGCCGCACGAGCACTCCCAGTCGTGCGTCGGGCCGAAGATCTTCTCGCAGAAGAGTCCCTCGCGCTCGGGCTTGTACGTGCGGTAGTTGATGGTCTCGGGATTCCTGACCTCGCCCTTCGACCATGCGCGGATGGTCTCGGGCGATGCCAGCGACACCTTCACCGCGTCGTAGTGGCCCGACGCGCTGAACTGGCCGCCGAAGATGTCGTTCGTGTTGTATGGGTTCATGTGAACGCTTCTCCTGTTCGCGAAATTGACTTGTTGACGTTAGAGTTCCGTGCCGCCGATGCCGAGTATCTGCGCCGGCGAGGCCGCCGCCGTGGCGGCCGCCGCCTGGCGAGACGACTGCTTTTCGGTCTCGCCGCCGAGCAGCTGCATGTCGAGGCAGAGGCCGCGAAGCTCGTTGATGAGCACCGAGAAGGACTCGGGCATGCTGGAGTCCAGCACGTTCTGTCCCTTGACGATCGACTCGTAGATGCGGTTGCGGCCCTGCACGTCGTCGGACTTGACGGTGAGCAGCTCCTGCAGCGCGTACGCCACGCCGTAGGCCTCGAGGGCCCACACCTCCATCTCGCCCATGCGCTGGCCGCCCAGCTGGGCCTTGCCGCCCAGAGGCTGCTGCGTGACGAGCGAGTATGGACCGATCGCGCGGGCGTGTATCTTGTCCGTCACGAGGTGGTGGAGCTTCAGCATGTAGATGACGCCGACCACGACGCGCTGGGCGAAAGGCTCGCCCGTGAGGCCGTCGTAGAGCACCGTCTTGCCGTCCGTGTTGATCCACGCGGCGTTGCCCTCCTGGCGCTCCTGCTCGGCGCGCGCCTTGGTGAGGCACTCGTCGATCTCGCTCTCCAGCACGCCGTCGAACACGGGCGTCGCGGCATGGAAGCCGAGAAGCCTGCACGCGAGGCCGAGGTACGTCTCGAACAGCTGGCCGAGGTTCATGCGGGAAGGCACGCCCAGCGGGTTCAGCACGATGTCCACCGGCGTTCCGTCGGGCAGGAACGGCATGTCGCAGCTCGGAAGGATGCGCGAGATGCAGCCCTTGTTTCCGTGGCGGCCGGCCATCTTGTCGCCGACCGAGAGGTTCTTCTTGTCGACCAGGTACACGCGCACCTGCTTCACGACGCCGCCCTCGTTGGGCAGGTCGTCGAACCCGTCGTCGCCTGCGGTCACGGACCGGCCCGCGTCCTCGAGTTCCACGAAGCGCTGGCGGAACTGGCTCACGATGGCCTCCACCTTGTCGGCGAACGGCCCCGCCTTCGTCTGGTACGAGCTGTGCGCCTTGGCGAGCTTGGTGAGGTGGCCCTTGGTGATCTTGCGGTTCGCCGGGACCAGGATCTCCTGCGTCTCGGAGTTGATGACGTCGAACTGCGGCTTGTCGCCGAGCAGCACGTTCGCGAGCGCCGTCGTAAGCTCGCCCTCGAGCTTCGTGCGTTGCTCCTTGCGCTTCTTCTCCGCCTCGCGGAGGGCCTTCTTCGACGGCTTGTCGCCGTCGTCGCCAGTGGACGTGCGGGGGACGTCAGGCGCCGTCGCCACCTTCACGGCCATAACCACGCCGGTGGTGCCCGGCGGCACGGTGAGCGACGTGTCGCGCACGTCGGCCGCCTTCTCGGCGAAGATCGCGCGCAGCAGCTTCTCCTCGGGGGAGAGCTCGGTCTCGCCCTTCGGCGTCACCTTGCCAACGAGAATGTCGCCCGGATGCACCTCCGCGCCCACGCGCACGATGCCGTCAGGACCGAGGTTCTTGAGCGCGTCCTCGCCGACGTTCGGGATGTCGCGCGTGATCTCCTCGGGCCCGAGCTTCGTGTCGCGCGCGCCGCACTCGAACGTCACGATGTGCAGCGACGTGAGCACGTCCTCGCGCACGAGGCGCTCGTTCACGAGGATGGCGTCCTCGAAGTTGTATCCGCGCCAGCTCATGAAGGCCACGAGCAGGTTCTTGCCGAGCGCGAGCTCGCCCTGGTCGGTGGCTGGGCCGTCGGCCAGGCAGTCGCCCTTCTTCACCTTCTGTCCGTGCTTGACGATCGGCTTCTGGTTGAAGCAGGTACCGGCGTTGCAGCGGCGGAACTTCTGGAGCTCGTAGCGGACGACGCCCTTCTCTGCCTCCTTCGCGTAGTCGTACGACTCGGGCTTCTTCGGGTACGCCTCGACGCCCTGCGGCAGCTCGCCGTCCGGCGTCGTGATGATCGTGCACGCGTCGACGTAGGCGACCGTGCCGTCCGCCTCCGCGACGACGATCACGCGGCTGTCCTTGGCCGCGACGCCCTCAAGGCCGGTGCCCACGTACGGGCGCTCGCTCTGGAGGAGCGGCACGCCCTGGCGCATCATGTTCGCGCCCATGAGCGCGCGGTTCGCGTCGTCGTGCTCGAGGAACGGGATCAGGCCGGCGGCGATCGAGATCACCTGCATCGGCGCCACGTCCATGTACTGGACCTCCTCTGCCGGCTTGTCGCAGAACTCCGTCTTGTAGCGGCAGGTCACCTTCTTCTCGGCGAACGTGCGGTCGGGGTTCAGCGGCGCGTTCGCCTGTGCGATGACGTACTGCTCCTCCACGTCGGCGGGGAGGTACTCCACCGTGTTCGTCACCTTGCCGCCCTTCACCACGCGGTACGGCGTCTCGATGAAGCCGAACTTGTTGATGCGCGCGTAGAGGCCCAGCGACGAGATGAGGCCGATGTTCGGGCCTTCAGGCGTCTCGATAGGGCAGATGCGGCCGTAGTGCGAGGGATGCACGTCGCGGACCTCGAAGCCCGCGCGCTCGCGGCTCAGGCCGCCGGGGCCGAGGGCCGAGAGACGGCGCTTGTGCGCCAGGCCGGAGAGCGGGTTCGTCTGGTCCATGAACTGGCTCAGCTGCGAACGGCTGAAGAAGTCCTGCACCACCGCGGAGAACGTCTTGGAGTTGACGAGCTTCTGCGGCGTGAGCGGGCCGTGGCTGTCGGAGTCGTGCACCGTCATGCGCTCGCGGATGAGCCTCTCCGTGCGGGCGAGGCCGACGCGACACTGGTTCTCGAGCAGCTCGCCAGTCGTGCGGATGCGGCGGTTGCCGAGGTGGTCGATGTCGTCCACCTGGTCGCGGCCCATGAAGATCTTGAGCAGGAGGCGGATCGCCTCGATCACCTCGATGCCGCTCTCGTGCAGCGTGCGCAGCTCCTCGGGCACCCTGCCCACGAGGCCGAGCTTCCTGTTGATCTTGTGGCGGCCGACGTAGCCGAGGTCGTAGTGCGCCAGCTCGAAGAAGAGCTTGTTGATCATCTGCTTCGCGTTCACCGGCGTGGGCGGATCGCCCGGACGCATGCGCTTGTAGATGTCCTTCAGCGCGTCCTCCTCGTTGTGGATGCCGATCTTGGCGTCCTCGCGGAGCGTCTTGATGAGCGTGCCGTTGTCGACGGAGACGTCGACCACCTCGACCTTCGTGATCTCGGCGGCGGCGATCTGCTCCATGAGGGCGGGCGTCACGGGATCGTAGCGGCGCGCCAGCGGCGCCTGGGAACGGATGTCCACCAGATCCTCCTTCATGACGAGCAGATGGAGCTCCTTCTCCGTCCACCTGCGGCCCGTCTCCAGCGTCTTGAAGTCGTAGAAGAGCTTGAGGATGGACTCGTCGGACCCGTACCCCAGCGCGCGCAGGAGCGTCGTCGCGAAGAACTTCCTACGGCGACGGCGCTGGTCCATGAAGCACCACATCACGTCGTTCGTGTCGAACATGATCTCGATCCACGAGCCGCGGTCGGGGATGATGCGCACGGAGAGGAGCTGCTGCCCGTTCGCGTGCGTCGTGCGCTCTGTGGAGATGCCCGGGCTGCGGTGCAGCTGGCTCACGATCACGCGCTCAGCGCCGTGGATCACGAACGCGCCGTCCTCCGTCATCACGGGAAGGTCGCCCAGGAACACGTCCTCCTCGTGGACGTTCTCGCCGTCCTTGAGGCGGAACGAGGCGTACAGCGGCTTGGCGTACGTCTCGCCCTCGTAGAGCGCCTGCTGGTACGTCCACTTGGGCGTCCCCAGGAAGTACTTCACGAAGTCCAGCACGTACCGGCCGTCGTACGAGGCGATCGGGAAGATCTCGTGGAAGATCGCCTCAAGGCCCTGCATGGCCCGCTTCGCAGGCGGAACGTCCTCCTGAAGGAACTCCTTGTATGACTTCGTCTGGATCTCGATGAGATCCGGCGGATCGTACGTATTCTGCAGCCTGCCGAATACCTTGCGTTCTGCTTTCATTAGCTTACCTTTGTCTGTTGCGCTCGCCCTCTCGCACGCTCAAGGGTCCACGCCGTTCGTTTTTTTTACCTGAAATCGACATTTCACCGCGAATGAAGTGTGGTAAGCGACCACTTTGTTAACTGTTTCGGCGGTGAAGCTTAAAGTATAGCAAAAGATGCCCCCACCCGCAAGCCGAAAGCAGATGAAACTTTTCACTACATACTTATCAGGTAATCCATGACGCTCATCGCCTCTTTTTATACATTATAAACCAACCCGCCACAACGTCCCGACGGCTTTATGGCTGGGACAGCCGCCATCTTGGCGGCTTCGCCTTTTCCATACCCTCGCCTTCAGGGCTGGAATGAATGATGCGTCGAGCTTCGCGAAGGCGAAACACTTGCAGCCGAGGTCCTTCAGCGACGCGCCCACAAGGAAGAGCGTCGTATCGTCTATGATCAGGAAACGGTCATGGAAGTTCTTACTCGTGCGAACCAGAAGGCCGCCGTGCTGCGCGTTGAACTTCGCGATGTCGCTAGTCGATATCTTGTTGCCGCGCCGCGACGTGACGATCTCCACAGTCACGCCCTTCGCCTTCTTCGCAAGAAGCTCCAGCGTCACCACGTCCACCCAGCTGTCGATGAGGAAGATCGACTTCTTCGCGGAGAGGATGTGACGCGCCGCGAACACGCTCGCGTCGAACACCTGATCATTGTAGAACACGCCCCGCACAGGGGGCAGAGAAGTCTGGACGAAGAAATCGACCTTGTCCTTCAGTTCGACGATCTCATGGTCATGTTGTGCAAGCCGCCGGTCGACCTTGTCCTCCAGCTGGTTCAGGCGCTGGCTAAATGCGTACCCTTTGAGAAGATAGTCCTTAAGGACTTGCGTCGCCCAGCGTCGGAACACAGTTGCATTGCGACTATTGACGCGATAACCTACAGACAGGATGGCATCAAGATTATAGAACCTAGTTCGATACACCTGTTTCCCGTCATTGCCCATGTGTTCCAAAATGGAACATGTGCCCTCGCGTTCCAATTCGCCACTCTTGTAGATGTTTGCAAGGTGTTTTGTTATTGCAGGTCTTTTCGTCCCGAACAGGTTGGCTATCTGCTCTTGAGTCAACCACACCGTCTCGTTCTCAAGGCGGACATCCAGCCGTATGGTCTCGTCCGGCTGGTAGACGACGATCTCGTTCCGCGCCGTGGCGGGCTGGGGAACTGTCTGTGCCGATACTGTGCTTTTCTTCATGCATCCTTCGTTTCTACCGGCTTTGTGCCGACGCACAACAGGATACCAGTTCCCCGGCACCGAATTGTCTCAAAGATGTCTCAAATTTGCCTCAAAATTATCTCGCGTAAAACAGAACGTCCCGACGGCTTTCTGGCTGGGGCAGCCGCCATCTTGGAAGCGTCCACACCCTGACTGGGATAGCCGCCATCTTGGCGGCGCTTTCAACCTCCCGCCGACTACCACCGCATTTCGCAAAGTCTGGTGGTAGGGTCACGCGTCCCGCGTGACCGCTTGGTAGGGCGGTTGCCCCGCGACCGCCGCCGCGCATCCCCGTCGCCCAGTCATAACACCGCATCACCGCCGCAGGCGCAACCCTCCGCGACGAAAGAAACGCAACCTTCGGCAACGCCATCAGCGCCGCATTGCCAAGCATCTAAGTATTCACGGTCATTCGCTAAGTTCGTACCTCATATCTTCGCCAGAATGTCGGGGATATTGGACTTGTCCATTGACGAGAAGGCGAAGCACTTCTTGCCAAGGTGGTTCAGCGATGCGCCCACGTGGATGAGCACCGCCTTGTCGATTATGAGGAAACGGTCGTGGAACTTATCGGAGGTCATGACCGTGAGCGAGTTGGCGTACTGCGCGTTGAACCTTGCCACATCGACGGCATGAAGTAGCTTGTTCCGCGTGTTCTTCACCACGAGAACCGACACGCCCAGACGCTTTTGCGCGATGAGCGGCAGGACAGAGTCGTCGAAGTACGGGTCGATGACGATCAGTTCCGTCCGCGCCATACGCACGAATTTCTTCATCTGCTCGAAAGCGTCGTATATCTGCCCGTCGTAGAACACCTTCTGCGGTGGAAACTTCTTGTCCCGCATCGCGTCCAGTATCAGCTTGAAGCGTTCTTCGTTACGGACCTGATTGGCGTCGTTTTTCGCCTGATCCGCAATCTGCCGCCGTTCGGTTGCATCTATACGGGCAAGAAGCGGCGCGATGGACGCGAGAGCCTTGCGCATAGCGACAAACGCCCGCATGATTTGAATGTTTGCGGCGATTGCACGGGGTGATCGTAGGACACCGCTCAACATCGCCACGCCGTTTTCCGTAAAGACGTATGGAAGATATTTTATGTTACTGCCGCGCCCTCCGTTCAAGGTGCCAATTTGGCATCTTGAACATTCTTCATGACTTAACTGAAACATAAAATCATCAGGAAACCGTTCAAGATTGCGTTTAACCTGTCGATTGAGTTGCCCCACCTCTACTCCATAAAGCGCCGCAAGGTCGCGGTCAAGCAAAACCTGAACGCCGCGAATCGTGAGGATTCGCGAGCGTATGACGTCGGCACTTGCCGATTCAATGACTGTCAGATCGGCCATTGGCATTCTCTCCGTGGCTGCGAGACCATTCGCTTGTAACGAGATTGTGCTTTTCTTCATGTTCTGCATCCTTCGCTTCCGCCGGCTTTGTGCCGACGCGCAACAGGATATCAGTTCCCCGGCACCGAATTGTCTCAAAGATGTCTCAAATTTGTCTCAAAATTATCTCGCGTAAAACAGAACGTCCCGACGGCTTTCTGGCTGGGGCAGCCGCCATCTTGGCGGCGCACTGGAACAACGGGCATCTTGCCCGTTGAAACCACCACCTTCTTTATTTTTAAATAATTATTTTCAGATGAGATTGCAAGTATTAAGCCGTTTAAAGCCAACAGGTGTCAATCCCGTTCCCGAAAAATTAAACGATTCCATTCCCGAAAATTAAAGGATGCTTAGGGGAGGGTCGCGCTCCTGCGCGACCGCCGAATCTTTTCAGGTTCCCAGCACATGCGAGGCGAGTCCGTCGGCGGCCTTCAGGATGGCGAGGAGCGGACATTTCCCCGCCGCTTCGTGGTAGTTGTTCCGGATTTCCGGACTCTGGAACGCGAGGTCGAACCCCGACATGTGCCAGCGGATCGCCATGATCTCGTCGTCCGTCATCTCCAGCCCCCAGCGCAGAAGACGAATTACCGACTTCTCGCCGTGCCCGAGCGGAAAACCGGTATAATCAACACCGTAGGCGTTATACTTCTCCCACTCTCCATACTTGTCCTTGCGAAACTTCTCCATCTCCTTGTATACTTCTGCCTTGCAGACGTCGTGCAGAAGCGTCGCAATGGCGATGCTGTCCAACGGAAGCCGCGCGGCGATGTCCGGCTTCAGCCCCAACTGCGCATCACGCACAAGCATCGCTTCGTCATAGACATTCAGCGAATGCTCCAGCAGTCCCCCCGGATAATTGCCGTGGAACCTGGCCGAAGCGGGAGCGGAGAAGAAACCCAACGTCCCCAGCTCCGCCAGCACGTTCTCGATTCCCCTCCGTCCCGTCTGCCTCAGCAGCGCTTCAAAGCGCTTCTCCAATGTCTCCTGCGGGCAATCCGCCCCATTATTTCCATTTCCGCTCATTTCTTTTTTCCTTTCTTTCAATGTCTTTGGACCGACGAACTTCCCGGCCACCGCCATCCCGCCGCCGCCAGCCAGAAAGATAGCCGCGAGGAGCAACATAGCCTCCCGTGGTCCGCACGGGCTGCGCCGACGGTCGGCAACCCAAGCACGGTATTCATTGTCTTCCGCTCTTTCCCACTCCTCGGAGCTTGTCAACGCCGCAACCGCAAGCGCGATTCCCAGCACCAGCAGGATCAAACCGACCTTCAACCGTCCCAGACGCCGCCTGAATGCAAGCAAAAGCCCGCAGATTGGAACGGAAATACCCAAGACAGGCGATGCGATTACCATAATAGCGAGAACCGGAACGGCCAACAAAACCAGGATCGAAACCAAGATCCAGTCCGCCAACGTCATTTTCTTCTTCATTTCTCAGTAACCTTCGCTTTGTCCGCTTCACCGCGATTCTCAAAGAGAATGCCGAGGTTGCGCCGCGCCGATCATTGCATTTCTCGCTTTCACATCTGGCGAACGAGCCGCCGTTAGCAACCCAACGGCTCGGCGCCATGGGCCTTCAGGATCTCGTTGACCCTCTGCACGTCATAAATGCCGGAAATGATGCAGGCGCGAACAATCATGTCCTCCAAGAGGAAGTCGGAAAACGAGAATCCAGCAGCCTTCAGAAGCCTGAACGATTCGATCCATGAGAGTTTCAGCGCAAGCGCAAAGGCCATGGCCGTCCGCTTCGAGACCGGACGCAGCTCATTGCTCACAATGGACGAATACGTCTTGCGGCTGACCTGCGCGGCACGATAGACAAGCGGTGCGTCGCCGCCGAACCTGTCACGGACGTATATGATCAGCTGTGCCGCGAACGACGGATTGGCGCTCGTAAGATTGGGCGTTCGCACCGTCTCGCGACTGCTTGCCGGCGGCACCACGGTTCCTTCCGGCTTGTCCTTCAAAAGCCATTCCTTGTCACGTTCCTTCGCCGGATCGCGCCGTTCCGCCGGAGGGATGTTGCCGATGCAGTAAGCGACATCATGCACGTCACCCTGTTGCGATCTCCGAATCCCCTCTTTCGCCCAAGCAATCAGAAGTTCGACGCTGATACGTTCATCGGACATATCGCCGCCGGCAGTCTCTATGATGTCGGTAGCCTGCTTCCATCCGCTCGCGGCTGCTCGCCGCATCCATTCCGCACACTTTGCCACGTCACGGGGAAGTGTCCTGTTGTCCGCGTACAGGCACGCCAAGCAGTATTGCGTCCTCCCGTCACCGCGATCCGCGACCTTTCGGTACCATTCCACGCCAAGTTGCCTGTCGGCAAGAATCCTGTCCCGATGCCACGTGGTGCTACCCGACTCTTCAATGGTGCGCCATCCCCCGCCGATTCCCTTCAACAGGGCCCTCGCGTAGTTCCGCTGCCCTTGGAGACATCCGCCCTCGGCAGATTTCCTGTACCACTCGCGCGCGGCAGGGCCATCGCACAACTTGATACCCAGCTGCTTCTCTACGACTGGCACGACGTACTCCGGCCGCCCGCTTTCGCAGAACGTCCCCACGACATTCTGCGCCCGCGCATTTCCGCCCCTTGCCGCCTCGAAAATCTTGTCGGCGACGCGGAGGAACCGGTCTTTGCGCGACATCTCGCCACCAACATAGATATTGCCCCCAAGATCTTCCGGCCACCAAAAGCACTTGATGTAGTCATTTGCGTAATCCTCCAGCAGCTCCGGCGACGCCCGCTTGAACTCCTCGCAGACCATGCGACAATAGGGAACGATCCACCCGTCGCCCTCGTACCAAGCGGAGCGCTTCATGAACGTGTCGTACTCGCGACGGTCAAACCATTCCACGCACCGCCGCTCCTCCTCCGTCATCCAGGCAGTCTCTTCTGGCATAGGCAAGACCATGCCGTTTGAGGACGGCGAGCGCCGGACTTCGTCCAGCATGGAATCGTATTTGTCCCTGCCCGACGTCTCGAAGTCCAGCTTCGCCTGCTGGAATTCTCTTCGTGACCTATCAGGACAGTCCACCTCTTCATCAGGGATATCCTCTTCTTCGAAATCATCCTCATACGAATCCAACATTTCAGACTCCTCATTGGAAGGCGACGCCGGGGAACGGCACGACCACGATCACGTCCTTCGCCGACGCCGCCACGCGAACTCATTTCTTGCGGAAAACAGATGCGATGATCCCGATCAACGCTATGATTGCAAACGCAATCGTATAGGCAAGCCAACGTTCCATCTCCAGACTCCTTTCACTTCTTGAACATAGACCTCAACCCGAGATACATCAAGTATCCCAGGACCATTGCCCCTACCGTAACCCATAACTCTCTCATTAATAACCTTTCTGTTCATCTTGCCATGCGACTCCATCCAACCGCGGACAGAAACCTGTCGCCTTGGCGGTGGATATGATACTATACCCGTACCCGTTTCAACGCACCACCCGGCAAATGTCTCCCGCGTGAAGACAATGGCCCGCACATCTTCTTCACAGCTCCGAATATGGCAGGCGCACGACCATAGGCGTCCTTCTCGGGCCGCGTGCCGGGCGCATCATCTTCATCAAGTAGCCGAAATAGCTGTACGGACGCCCGGCGAAACGCACGACCGCCCCCTTCAGGCCCAACACCCGCCGCAGCGCCCCGAGGCAACGCGACCGCACGCGATCCAGCATCCTCATCTGCCGCGCACAGGCCGCGTTCTTCGTCATGTTCGGAAACGCCGCCGCCCAGCAGAGGCCGTCGCTCGGGATCGTCCCCGACCTCATGTACCCCACGCCCTTCGCGACGATCCGGCGCATGAACGCCGTGTAGAACTTCCGTGGATTCATTCCTGCGCGAAGAGATACGCCCTCGTTCGCGAGACGGTTGATCGTCTCGCCCGTCTCTTTCTTCAGCTTCAGCACATGCTTCGCCACGGTGTCCCCGCGCACGCGCACCTCGCCGTCGCACCTGACCTGGTTGCCGAGAAAGGAAACCCACGGCGCTACGTTCCGCTCGCCGGCCTTCGCCCAGTCCCAGCGGAACGGGCCCTTGCTCTTCGCCTCGAAGTACTCAAGGCCATAGGCGAATTCCGTCATGGGATGCGGAGGAAGGCCCAGCGCGTCAAGCGCGCCGAGATACGCTTCCATGGCGCAATGGCAGACGCCCTCATCGACGGACGCGATCACCATGTCGTCGCAGTACCGGGCGTAGAACGCATTCCGCTGCACAGCCGCGAGCACCGTGTCGTCGGCCCGCGCCATGACGATGTTGGCGAGAGTCGGCGAAAGCGCACCGCCCTGCGGGATGCCACGCCGGATGCCGTCCGACTCGTCCTTGCAGTAACACGCCAAGTACGCGCACACAACGCCCATGGCGGACGAATCGGGTGCGCCGAGTTCGGCGATGTAGTGTCGGATCGATTCTTCAACCACGTCGTGTCGGATGTTGTCGAAAAACTTCCGGATGTCACATTCGGCGACGAACGCGGACGCGTCCACATGCGCCTTCCGCCACGCGCAGAGATCCCTGACCGCGGACTGATGACTGATCTTCGGATTCTTCCTGAACGAGTAACAGCACCTGCCGCGTTTCAAGACAGGCTCGAACCAGTCGCGGAGGTACGCGCCCGTGCGCGAGATCAGGACCGCCGTCGCGGGGTCGTCGAAGACGGAAATCTCGCGCTCGCCACGCGTCCCGTCCACGGAGAGCTTCGGAACCTTGGCGCTGCGCGGCGGCACGACGGTAAACTCCTGCCGCGCCACCTGCCCCTGCAGATTCTCCACAAGGCCGATGAGACGCCGTCCCCACTCCGTCTTCTCGAGCGAGCCATTCCTTTCGCAGGCACGGACGCAACGCATGATCGCGCCCACCTGCAACTGCGCCGAACTTTTCCTCCGGCGCGCGCACGGTCCCTGGCGCACCCACTGCCGCCTCGGCGGCAGAAAAGCGCAGGCGGGGCTCTTGTTCTCGGACGCACCGCCTACGGACATGTACCGCCGCACGAACTCCTCGCCGGCGTTCCTGACCGTCCGGCGCATCCGCATCTTGGCGAGCGCCATCGCCACCTCATCCAGCGAGATATACCCCGCAAGATCTCCTACTGTCTCATCTTTCCTCACCTCACACATTCACTCCTCCAACTATTCACATCCCCTCGAACCTATTCCCTATTCCCTCTTTCCTATTCCCTCTTTCCTATTCCCTCTTTCCTATTCCCTATTTCCTATTCCCTATTTCCTATTCCCTATTTCCTATTCCCTAAATAAACGGGGATTGACCGCTGCGGATGAATGGCCCGTGTTTCAGGACCGCGAATCCGAACCACATTATCGCGGGAGCATCCTGCCTTGCGGCATTCAGCCTTTGTTTCCGCTGGATTCCTGCCCTCGGCAGGCCGCTACGGTGTCCCCAGAAAATGTCTTTGTCAGTCTGCATGACCTCAGAATGGGATTTCGGGGTCATCATCGCGCCCGGATGTCACGTTGTCAGGGACAGCCGGCTCCGGCACCTCCACCACCCCGTCAAGCCGCTCCAGCCTCAGCGCCGTCAAATCCGAGAAGTACCGCACCTTCCCTGTCTTGGGATCTGTCCACTCGCGTCCGTCCACCGCGAATCCCACCTTCACGCGCACACCCGGCAACATCCCGTCCAGCAGGGCGGCGTTGTCCTTCTTGAACGAGAACGCCACCACATTCGACCACCTGCCGTCGCGCTCTTCCTCGACGACCAGCTCCCGCTTCGAGAACCCGCTCGCGAACGTCTGCAGCTCGCCGACTGCCTTTACCTTTCCGATAAACTCGTACATCAGCATTTTCCTTTCCTGTCTTTGTCCCTTACTCGTCTCTCGCAGCGCAATCTTACGTGCTGCCATAAGCACAGAACATGCCAACCCGCGATTTCTTACAGTTCCAGCCTTCCCGTTACCAATCTCGCCACCACCAACGATACGGAATGGTCGCTATCCCAAGATATACATCCGTTCTCAGCCCCCGTCATCGGTAGGGGCACGTGTCCCTCATATGCCCTCATTCGCCACAGAAAACTCTACAGAGACTCTTTTGTTCAACATTGACTTCAATGGTAATATTATTCATCTACCGTATCTCACAGAAAATCAGCTTCTCTTTTGCAAAAGATCCGACATTGCAGTTTCAAATGAAACATTCACTTTGAACGTCGCACAATAGGCACGATATAGATCATTTAGCAACGGCACATACTTCTTCAACTCAAACTCTGCCATGATCATAGTCAAGCGATCTTTCGTTGCCTGGGCGGTCGCAATCTTTTGCATTGCAGACTGGTACTTCCTTGCCAGATTCAGAGCTTCAGGATTTTGCCGCATCGCAAACGTAGCAAATTCTGTCGCACCTATATGATCTTGAGATGTTACCACCCCTTCATCAAGAGCTTGCAATGGAACTCTTTTAACGACCGTCGCTTTGTGAATCTGAACATCAACGGCTGTATCCTCAGATCGCACCTCATATATTGCGTCTGGAATACCATAGACATTCACCATTTGATGACCGGTCGAAAAAGCATTCTTCTCAATAAACCTATCATCACCAAAGATAGCTTTTTCAAACTCTGCGCTTGTATGCTGAATGAAGTGTTCGGGATCGCACCGCATAATCGCCTCAATCCGACGTACCTCATGCATATTTCCTAAATTCTGCGTCTTATCATCCGGCATCAACATTACCAGATAATCTTTCGCTCTACTTACCGCAACATTTATAATATTCTTCTTATTAATGAACGATCCTGCACGGTCTGATATCCCAGGTGGAGGATTGAACAAAGCTACAATCATCTCACACTCATCCCCCTGGAATCCATGCACAGTCCCAGCTGAGATGTCTATGTACTCCGGAAGCTTTTCAGACTCAACGAGCTTCTGCACCAAGTCGGCTTGCGCACGATAAGGAGAAATCACACCTATTCGGAACTTCTTCTGCTGCTGTCTCATTCTCTTCGCAACTGCGCACACTAACTCAAAGGCAAACAACGCCGAATATATCTGATATGATGACCCGCCCTTTAACCCAAGGCGTTTAAGGCGATAGATGCTTTCATAGGGACTCACCGGGAACATGACCTTCGTAAGAGGCCTTATCTCTGGCAACCCCTCAACCTCAAGTGGGCGAATGTCAGCTTCATATCGATGATGGCGCAGGACACCCTTGTAACTATACGTACTGAAAATCTTTCCTACAGAGGGGACACTACGATACTGTGTTGCCAATCGAGTAACCTTGTAATTATGTGGCTCGGTTTTCGGAAGCTCAAAGTCTTTTAGGCCAACCATCGTATAAATGTTTTCATCCTTCCATAAATCATTCGAAATAATGGGCTCTATCTGAAGCGGATCTCCGGCAATGATAAATTGAGTCCCGATTTTTTTATAAAGAGGATAGATGATATTCACCAACGGAATCATCGACGCCTCGTCAATTACGATGTACTCCCACTCCTGATCGACTAACGGCATAGGCTCAGAATTCCCTGTAATGCACTTATCATACGGGAAACGAGCAATCGTGGCAATAACAGTGTGCCGTGGATACTTCTTTAGATCCACATCCTTACCGGGGCAAACCCCTGCACGTTCTAACTGTTCATCTGCCGTATTCCCGAACCGGATCAACCAATCACGATACGAATCGTCACCGACCTCCGAAATGATTCGTGCCGCCAATACATCTGCGGCTTTGTTAGTCGGAGCGAGTACTAGTACTCGACAGTCCTTATCCCGTTGCATTATCGGGATAATTCGATTGGCTGCAAGAAAGGTTGTCTTACCGGTCCCGGGAGGGCCAAAGATGAACTCAATATCCTTTGTTAGATCCAATTTAAGATTCTTGGAGTCTTCAAAAGGAAGACCCTCAAACCCACGCTTCAACTCATTAAGAAGAAATGTCGGACACTGTGCTTGAATCTTCGCCTCCATCAGTCCGGATAAGTTCAAATGATCAAGCACTGCACTTGCCTTCAGCTTCACCCGAAGGTTGAACGACTGCACACTCATCACCTCGATAATCGCCTGAACGGACTTGTTATCGATAATCATGTGCAGAGGAATACCCGAAAGATCCTCGACCCATGCAGGAATGTTACGATTGGGACGCTTCAGAATGAATGTTCGCTCCGTACCAGACTCATGTTCCATCTTCGTGAAACAAATTGATAGCTCTCGTTGATTTTCAGCATCCTTCTCCTTCCCGAGCATCTCCAACTCAAGCAATCCCTTAAACCAGCCAAAGGTATACCGCTCCTGAGATTGTGCTTTCTGCTGCAATTCATCACCGCGTTCCAGCTCAGCGATCTCAGCAGCCTGCCTCTGCTCACGCTTCTTTATCCGATCTGCGAAATTTACAGCCTTCGGAGTAAGTTCATCGTCATCCTCAAACTCCTCTTCCGGATTCGGCAACGGGGGAGGCGAGGTATGCTTTTCTAAGCCTTCCTTATATTCTTGGACATCTCTTTCAATTCTGCTCATCAGCGAATCTGATTTAGGGCGAGGATGTCCCGTACCATAAGCGGTCTTATCTTCGGTCATCTTCTTTTCGCGTTTTCGCCGGGCCATTTCCTCAAGATCGGCCTCATCAAGCCCAAGGCGTCTCGCTTTTTCGCCAATATCCATTGTCCGCTTCTGATCCTCGGAAAGCCGATCACGAGCTTCTGCCTCCGCTTGCGCTTTTGTTCTGGCCTCAATCTCCCCCCTCACCTCTATCGGCACTTCCTTGGGACCGATCCCGAGCATCCGAATAAGCGGATCATTCTCGTCGCCATGCTCATACTCATCTGGCAAGCGATTTATGGGGAGCCCATCTGGCGAATAATATGTTCCCTCATCCACCGCAATCCATCTTGCCGACCGCAAGTCTAGCAACTGAGGACTATCAAAACCTTCGTAATTCATTCCGCGATAAGAATAAGCATGAAGCCCACTTAAAAAATTCCCTCTGTTCTTGTCCTTACTAACAAAAGAATACACGCGATGTCCGAACAAGTTACATGAACCAGAATATATCGACGAAAGATCTATGCCATTAAACTTGCATGACGACACTTCCTTGAAGTTATCGGCGTGATACCGAAGAACCTTCCACAACATTAAAGATAGTTTCCTTTTCGCGTCCAGATTCTCCTCCTCAAGTATCCGCTTGAGAAATGTGGATGCGCCATGAATATATTGCTTCGTAAACTTCTGGTCGTAATAATACCGATCGGCCGGATCTGAAAAACTAAGGTCAAGCTTACTACACCGCTGTTTGAAAGGAGACCATTCCGTGTACGCCATCTCTTGGGACATAATGACTGGCATTGTGCCGACTCCAAGTCGAAGAAGCAAATCATCAAGATCCTTCCACATTCGCTGTTCAATTAACCCATGGTAGTACTCCATATCAACCATGAGCGCATTATACTTCATACCAAAATACTCTCGGATAAACTCAGACGGCAAATACTGTCCGTGCGGAGGCCTGTAGTTTTTCTCCCCAGTCTTAAGGTCAACACTCTTAAGGTGCACATTCCCTGTCATCTCATTTACAAGACGTGTTTTATCATCTTGCGGGAGAGAAGCATAATACGCCACAACTTCCTTGAACAAGCCCCCTGCCTCATCACCGTCGCAGTTCGAAAGCCTTCTGGAAATAATATAGCGAATCCGATCCTCGCGGGATGGTTCTGATATCTTGTACCGCTCTACCAGTTCCTTAGTATGCTCATCCCTAAGCAGTTCCTCATTTATCGTCTCATAATTATCAGCCCCATGAGCCGGAAGGAAGAGGATGTGCTGATCTCGTTGATCGAATGCCGCTACTGCTTTACAATGTTGATTCAAGAATATTGGTAACCGCCTCGCTTTCTTACGCCGTTCTTCACTTTCGTCAATCCACGCGTAAAATGCCGACAGCCACTCTTTAGAACGATTCTTTATAAACCCCGCCGTGACATTATCCAAAAGTTCAATTTCTGTCGGACGAGCGCGAATACAATGGTCAATAAATGCACTCTGTCTCTTATCCATTGACGGAGACGACCATCGAGAAACGAAAGCCCAATGAATATCAGCAAGCGCCTCGCCATCTTCACAACCATGGTGGTATAGCTCCTGGAGGATATCGTCGGGGAAAATCGTCAGAACTTGTTTTGAGATCGGCCAATAGGCGCGGAGACGATCAATGCAACCTGCCGCTGTCGGTATTAAACGTTTGTCAAAGAATTTTTCAAGGATGCGCTGATAAAACGCATTAAAAGAGATCTCGTCCTCCACTTCATTTTCAGCAGACAACGGAATCACATCAAGAATAGCATCTGTTATGAGATTTCTTCCATCTTTCTCTCCAATATCTCGCAGATATTCAAGACTGTCACCCGCCAAATCAGCCAACTTATTTATTAATGTAACGTTATGCCCTTCTTTGGCCTTAATATTCTCTCGGCTATCATTCAACAGAAACGGTGCATGCATTAGAAACTTCAAACCCGTAGCATGTTTCGTCGGAAAGAAACAAAAGGCCTTAAAGTTTACCGGTCTTGGCACTCCACTATCATCAAGAACATAGCCAATTGAATACCTATGATTTGTTGATCCTCGACGCGAAAACAACCAAAGTCTCGTCGTTTCCCTACTGATGACAGTTATCTTCTGGAATTCTATAAGTTGAGCCTTCGTTGAAAAAGAATCTTCATCAGAGAAATCATGCTCATCAAGGACTGTCTTAACATACTCACAGAAATCCGAACCATTCTTCAATCTAATAACCTTTAGATGATTCAAGAAGAGATTTGGGAATATCAAAGACGCAAACTTACGACTAACATCTGCTGCCGGCGACTCAAGCCCAGACTTGTCAAACGGAAAACGAAACACTGTTTCTTCTGGCAAGCGTCCAGGAAAATCATTCTCCAACGGGTGTGGAATGATTTCGCGTTCCAAACTAAATCGAACATCGCGATCATAAATTGACGGCGAATTCGTGTAAAGGAAAACTGATTTGAATCCCAGTCCAAATTTTCCGATTACATTTCCTTCATCATTCTGCGACTGCTTATTGCGTCCTCCATATGCCGTAATAGAGTTCACGTGTCCGGCCGTGTGATTTTTAAAATCTTCTCGTTCATTCGCCGGATCAGTAATCGTGAAATGCACAATCCCATTGTGACGAAAAATCAGCTCACCTGGTTTAAGCTCAAATTCGGCCCGTGTTGCACCTACATCATCAGCATTCTGCAATAACTCGTAAACGAAATGAGCTTCATCAGAATACTTATCAGACGTTCCTTCCCGCAATCCACCCGCCGCAGGATCATCAAGCGCGTCAGCAATCACCTTGCGCCGCCTTGCGAGTTCTTCAAAGTATCTCTTTTGTAGCTCTGTCATTTTTATCCAATGATGCTTTCGCTTTGATCGTTGTGTTTCTCCGCATTCTTCAACACGCATTCCTTGCTCGTATTCGCATAGCAGTATACGCAGAGATGGCGACACGTGTTGTACATGCCGATATCCTTGCTAATCATGCATCCACAGGCCTTGCGCTGGCCTTTGTCCTTAAGATTCTTACACGCGGCAGGAATGGGCGGCAACTCCCCGAAAAGATCCGGCTCCGCAAGTTTTCCGGTACGTAGATAGTAAACAAGCGCCTTGTCTTCTCCGAATACCCGCTCCATCAACTCGCCGTCAATGCAACGGTTGTGCTCGATACCATACGCATCATAATCGAAATCCTCACCACATGTGGCCATAGTGACATCCCATCCATCCTTTGCCCAGGCCTCACGGATCTTTACAAGCCCCTCGATCATTTTCTGTCGTTGTATCTCGGACATCTCCGCTGATTCAACAGTGTCTTTATCGAAGGACCTGGTCTCCTTAACGAGATTATTCTGTACCTTCCGATACGCGCGGACATCCACAAAACTGAACACCAGCTTCTCTGTACACCCTTTGAGAAGATTGCCGACATCCCAAATTCGTTTCAACAACTCTCTTGGCGTAATCTCCTTAGTCACAATCAACGGGTCGAAGCGCCAGATCACACGCTCCTTGCCAATTATCTTAACAAGTTTCTTGAACGTCTCGACACGTTCTTCGACCGACGGAACGTTCGGCTCAAACCCCTCGCGTACATAATCATTCAAGGTAACCTGGAAATAATAATGAATGCCGCGTTTATCGAGTTCCGGCAGATACTGGATGATTGGCTCTGGATTCTTCGTCCAGAACACAACCACTTTGCACTTGGAGAAGGAAACATAACCCGGCTTCTGATTGAAGGGATTATACCAGACACAATACCCCTTCTCAAGCCGGTTGAAGAACCACTTCGCATAGAACGCCGGGATGTCCGTCGAACGACTAGCGGAGATGATAACCGGCGCCATCGCCTCGACCACTTCCCCCGTATCAGTGCGAATCGTTATCTTCTCACTGGCCATAGTGTTGCCTTAAGATTGCCATTACTTTCTTGATCGGGACCTTCTGATAGTCGATTCGCACCGAGTCAGGGCCACTATTCAAGCTATTGAACATGTGACGTTCAACACTCTCGAGTGTTACTCTATACTCCGTGTCGTAATAACGACCCTTTTTAGTTATGCCATCTTTATCGACAAAGGTAGCTTTGTGGTTCCCCACAAACCACGTCATATCATTTATAAATGTTTTTCTAGCTTTTAAATCATCAATGACCGAAGCGCATGCATTGATCCATCCTCCATCCTCGATTGGACCAACAATGGGCGGTGTAGCCGCCGCAGTCACCTTCTGCGTACCCGCACCAAGAGTCATTTCAGCGAACAAATCTCCCTGTTCAGGTTTTTTCTCTTTTTTTGCCTCCGCTTTACGTTCTTCGGCGATCTTCTGCACGAAGAGAATATCTGATCTAGGAGGCGTTTTTACTTGCGAAGACGACATACCTGTCGCGTTAGATTCTCCTGTCTCCACTGGCGTGGGAGCAGGCGCACCGCCAACCACCTTAGTCATCCCGAAACTCGGTTCTACCGCAGGTGGCTGCGGCAGATAATTCTCATTGATCATAAGGGAGCGTGAGAAAGATGTATAACCGACAACAGCTCCATAAAGCGCCAGCATGAATTCCGGACTCTTCAGCTTCATACTCTTCAAATAGCGCGGATACTTCCCTGGCATCGCTCCACATTCGAGGAACGCAGCGAATGCCTGCAAATATACGTCTTCGATCTCGGATATCTTAAACCGTTGTTCGGCGCTGCCCCAGTGATTGTGAAGAACAAGAAACGTATTCTTCACCGACTTGTCAACCGACTTGTCTTTTGCAAAATCGGCCATAATCTTATCTACCAATGCTAGTACCACACTACGATTGGGATCCCATGCCATCGCAGGACGTTTTATGAATCCCTCGAGGATTGAATTGAAGGACGGAGGCAGGACGTCATTGCGCCAATCGCCGAATTCCATTCGTTCACGAAATGCGCCACTGAACACGCCGCCGCGTAGCGATCTAATATAACACCCCAATTCAAAACCTAACTCCGCACCTCTAAGTCGCTCCTCGTGGACCAAATCCTCCCAATTGAACTTGTTCTCAAGAACTTTACGCTCCGCTTCTTCGAACTGCGGATGTAACGCCTCTTCAACAGGAAGTCTCACCTCATTTTTAATGTTTCTGGCCATCCCGGCTATAAAGGCTTCTGGCCTCGCGGTCATCAACAAGCCCAGGACCTTGCACTCATCCACTCCGCTTTCGGCCTTCAACAGAATACGTCGTTTCTCATCTTCGTTTCTGAAGACAAACTCAATCTTACCTGCCAAGATATCCTTTGCCGAGACCGCGACCGGGACATTAGTGAAGAATGCCGTCAGTTTTTTGCCACCAGCCTCACAGTTCAGATCAACCCGAGATTTCTTAGCCACTGGACACCCATCAAAAACAATGACAAGTGGATAGTTATCTCTGTCAGGATCGTTGATTTCCCAAACCGGAAAGCGATTATACAAAATCGTTACCGCATCCTTCTCGGCTACAGTCTTCACATACCGATTCCACCAAAGCGCCCCCTCGACGTAATATTGAACAGGCAGTATCCTCTGTGCCGAGATGATACTCGAAAAGTTCAATGTGCTTGTCGGGAAATAGACCTTCATTACCAATCTTCTCCTTCTTCTACCATGGCGGCTGCCTCCGTCGCGTTTTCTTCAGCGTTATTTGATCCTGGACGGTAAAGTCCTTCAAAATTCAAAACTTCGTCTGTCGTGTTATACAAGTCACGCGGAACCTGCCGCAAACAGGCAGGCATCGGATCAGTGTATAGTACATACAAGAAGCGTTCGGCACGAGTAATACCAACATAAAAGCGTTTGATTTGCTCCGCACCCATCTCATCATACACTGAAAGGAATACCGTTTCAAACTGCTGTCCCTTGACCTTCTCATAGGTCATCACCTTTACACGCGTGTCGCGAAGGTAAGAATAATCCTCGCCTTCAACCGCCCCAGCCTCATGGTCAATGTCCCACGATGCAGAAACGGCACTGCTACCAAGCAGTCGAGACATGACTTCGTAAACCGCCTTTGAATCCTCATTGGTCGGCACGACAACAGCCACATCTTGTAAATCAAGATTGCGTATGCGCTCCACCATATATTCTACAGCCGCATCCGGAGACGGCATGCACTTCAGCACCGGCTTTTCATGGTATGGACTCCTGCAGTGCGCCGCCAGATTACTCTTACCCCCGATCTCCTGGGCAAATGCCGCAATCTCCTTGGGCAGTCGATAGTTTCTCAGTAATTGATGAATCACGGGAAACTTATCTGGATACGCTCTCTTAATGTCTTCAAGCAGTACCGGGGTACGATCCGTCCAGTTCATAATGTGCTGCGCGTCATCGCCATAAAATGCAATACCGACCCTAACACTATTCACGAGGTCCTGAATATCATTCATCTCCAAATCCTGACACTCATCGACAAAGAGATAATCAGGTTGTTTATTAATAGCGATATCCACATTCTGGTAAATACGCCCCCTCCATTCACGCTCGCGGGCCCGGCGCATGCCATCTCGGGGATTAATATTGAATTTCTTTCTCATCCAATCTGAAATTACTCCGTCTTCCCAATTGCTGTAGGTAATCAAGAAATCATCTTTCTGCGCAACATCCCGAAGCTGAGGACAGTTGCGAATGTCTCGACGAATGCACTCTACCAACTCGCGGACGAACGCGATGTAATAGAACTTTGTCACATCGGATGCTCTATCCTCCGCAAGCTTCTGCTGCATCCTCAACATGGCCAGCGAGGTTTTCCCACTACCGGCACAGCCTTGGACGATGAAGCTGGCATCAAGTTTCAGATCGTACACAGTTTGCTGATTTTTATCAAGTTTCGATTCGGGAACATAGATAGGCTTCATTGATTGTCTCCTTGTTTGTTATACTGACGGAATGATTGACGGGATGTTTGATTTACGCTTACCAGCTTTCTTCCGCGGTTTGCGACACACCACTTCGATTTCAGACTTTTCTTCGGCGGAAAGTTCGCTGCCCCCCCATGCGGCAAACGAAATCGCCTCCTCCATAATCTGTGTCGTAAGATTTGAAATCACGCCAAAAGTAGCACCAGCCGGGGCCTCTAGTGACGATAGCAAAAGTCGAAAATCGGTATTAAGCGCTTTCAACGATGCCCTGATCTGAGACTGCCGAACCTCACTGAAAATCTCCAACAACATGGCTACACCGGTAGGCTTTAAAACGGATTTCGAGAGCGACACATAATCATCGTACACAAACCTTCCGGTCATCTCTTGAATGGCTTTTGATGCGAGGACGAAATCAAACTTCTGATTTCCAATAACGTTCATAGCGTCCCAGGTGATCTGTACATTAGATATGCTGACGTTCAAAGGCGCCTCCCAGCTCGATGCCAATACGCACGCAATATCTCCGCACAATTCTAGCGCGTGATCATTGCCATCATAACCAATAACGTTGACCTCTTTTATCTGATTCTTAAACCACTTCCGCAGGGCCCAAATCAAGCCATATGTCGCTCCACCCGATCCGATTCCGACATCCAAGATGGAAAGTCTATCGCTGATCTTCAATTCATCATACTTTTTAGCAAAAATGTAATCGAAAATCGCAAACGTCTCACAGAAGCTCCGCGGGAAATAAGTCCCGAGGTACCATTCGGCTCGCTGTGCGTCAGCCGTCAGATTAGACGATGCCGTCAAAGCATCTGGGCTATACCGAGCATTGGGATGTTCGGATATAAAATCTTCTATAATCGGCGGCAGAAAGCCGATTCCCTGTAGTGCCACACTTCGTATTTCATCATTCTCCTTGCTCTCAACACTACTCGCCTCGGGGAATCTCCACACAATGACATCATCAGCAATATACGGATGCGTATATGGACAAGCCCAATACTTGTTCACCTCCGCTAAAGCACGCTTTGCATCGCCCTTGAACTTCAATTCAATCACATAATCCCAATCACCCTCGATCGGAACAGGAAGATCGGCAGCATTCGGCTTGGCACATGCAACGACATTGTTTTCAACATATTCTGGCAAATCCTCGCACACGAACCCTTTGATATTCTCCAAGGACGTCGTCACTTGCGGATCGTCAATCGGCAGTTTCCTCGTCACGGCCGCAGGAGTGGTTCCTGGCGGCGGCGGTGGTGGCTGTAACGGCTTCGCTCCCGGCTTTACTGACAGCAACGATTTTGTTTCTACAGGAGTGGGAGCCTTGATAACCTGCTT
The DNA here is from genome assembly GCA_902769585.1 of uncultured bacterium. GTDB lineage: Bacteria > Verrucomicrobiota > Kiritimatiellia > RFP12 > UBA1067 > RUG572. The sequence goes on along the minus strand of CACXPT010000004.1, from coordinate 8,155 downwards.
CTTCGGCAAGGGTTTCGGCGAAGCCGGTTCCTTCGCATCCGATTGAGGCTGTCCTGGAAACAGATCTCCCAATGTCTGTCCAAAATTGTCAGCAGACTTAGTCAACGGCGCATCAGATTCAGACTCGCCCTCGAAATCCATGGTTCCTTGAAGCACGGGCACCCCGTCACGCATCTCTGCACTCTCAAGATGCAGAACTTGACTTATAATCTTGAGAATATTTTTGTTCGACAAATCCCCGTCACGAGTTGTCGTCTTTGACACCACCTCAGCAACATCCTTCATTCGACAGCAGTCGAACCAAGGTTTCGCGTAGAAGTCGACATCAATCTCGTCCTCAAGTCCCTGATCAAGATTTGGCGCGAGGACTACAAGCCCATGAACGAAATGCCGCCAATCCGCAACACGATCACATTCATGACGACGGAAAAACACATTCTCGTTTACCTCCAATTTTTGCGCTACCGCAGTTCGCGCATTAGCAACCTGGTTGTATGGATTGGACGCATGCGACCCGCCGCCAAGTTGGATTTCACGACACGTATCGGGATCTTCAAACTTCCACTTCCCGTTCTCAGAACCATAGACTGGCCCCCCTGCCGTCTTGAACTCTATTGGAATAAAAGCATCGGTCTTTACAACAGCGGCATCAATCTGACTCCCCCCACATATAAAATTGCACAACACATGAACAGTTGCCGGTTGATTATCGTAATAGGCATGCATCAACGACAGGAATTCCTTCATCTGCTCCTGTTCGTGTCTTCGATCAAGATTCTCACCTATCCAGACTTTTAAAGCCATAGTTTAATTATCCTTTCTCGTACTTTGCACATTTAAACGCCCCGGCCTCAGCGCCCTTTTCGCAGCGAGAGATCCATTCAATGACACCTCGCAACAAACACGGACTGCGGAACGCCTTTGGAAGATGTCAGACATCTGAGCCAGTACTTCCGTACCGCCCGAGATTTTGATTTCTTCTTTGCTCCAAGATGCCATAACGTTTCGGTGTCCTAATTGTTACTCGGATAAACCGTGCAAATCTTACACGCCTTTCGTTGCGGCGATTTGCCGTTCTGCGTCGGCGACGCACTTGGCCAACTGCGCCTTGGTGGGGAGTACCTTCTTGAGCTCGTAGTCGGTGATGCCCATCGGCAGGCCAAGTTCCTCCAAATGGTACTTGGCGAGGATGCGGTTGTGTTCCCTGCAGATGAGAAGCCCGACGGGCTGGTTGTCGACCGGCGTGTTCAAGACATGCTTCGCAATCGCCATGTAGCCGCTCAGCTGTCCGAGATCGGCAGGCTCGTACTTGCCGGTCTTGACCTCCACGACGAGATAGCGATGCAACGGCACGATGTAGAAGAGCAGATCGATGTTCTTTGTCTCGCCGCCAACTTCAACAGGGTACTCTTTCCCAAGAAACGCGACGCCCTTGCCGAATGAAAGGAGCGTGGACTCGATGTTGGCGACGATGGCGGCCTTGAGCTCCTTCTCCGAATACTCCTCGCTCAATCCGAAAACCTCGAATTTCTGCGGATCCTTCACGAGCTGCCGCGCAAGGTCGCAGTCGTCGGACGGCATCGTCAGGTCAAAGTTCGTCTGCGCCTTGCCCTCACGCTCGTAGAGGTCGGTTGAAAGCCAGTTCAAGAGCGAGTTTCGGCTCCACCCGTTCTGGATCGTGCGCCGCACATAGAAAAGCGCCTTGTCGCGATTCCTCTTGCACTTGTCGATGATTGTACGATGATGCCCCCATGGAACAGATACCAATTGTGCAACAAGTTGCTGCACAATTAATTCATTATCTGCCACAGCTTGTGGCAGATAAGCCTCATGTCCGCTATCGTCAACAACTTGCGGACGATAAACACCAGTTTTCTTATCTGCCACAAGTTGTGGCAGATAACCATACAACTCGTAAAAGGCAAGCGAATACCGAATATTTCTCTCGGACAAACCACTGATGTCGGACATTCCAGAACAAAGGTCTCTACTCAGATTTGCGAAGAAAGCGATATTCCTTTTCTTTCCAGGATACTTCTCACTAATGTCCTTACCGAGGTTCCAGTAGAATTCGATCAACGCAGAATTGACGGCAACCGCCGCCTTGATCTGCGTTGCGCGGTACCTGCGCTTGAGGTCGGCAATCCACGAGGAATAGGATTGCGCCTCTCCGCTGCTCTTCACCAGAGTCGAGCTTTTCGTTCGCGTTACCTTCTTCATGCAAGTCCCTCTTTAAATTCCGTCTCCGTCAGCTCCGACGGGGACGTGCCCATGCCCGCGATCCGCCTTCGTGCAGTGCACTTCGGCGCGATAAATATTGTGCGATTGGCGGATTTCATCCGATCACCTCCCAATGGCCGCCTTTGTCGGGGCCGACGCGGCGGAGACGACCAGATTCTCTTAACGTCCTTAGATTCTTCTCGACTGCCCTAACTGTGAGATTAACAACTATCGACAGTTCATGTGCTGATGCAGTTGGAGTAGTGCGAAGATATGCCACTATCTTCTCTGCGCTCGACAACTTTTTCACCGAACTTTTCACCGAACTTTTTCCACCGCCCCGTTTTCCACATTGCGTGCGTTCGCCGTTATTTCCAAAGACTTTCTTGCAATTCTCGCCTCTGCTTTTCACCCTAGTTTTCACCGAACTTTTCACCCTACTTTCCTGTTCCATTTTTTCCGCCCCGACTTCGGGAACAGGGCGTTTCAGGACAACGCGAAAGTCGTCGGGGTCGTCCTCGTACCATTCGGGCGCCGGAACTCCCCAACTGGCACACTTCGCAATCATGTCACCAGTACCGGACTTCTCAATGTAGCCCTTGAGATACATCGCCCGTGTCTTGTGGCGCTTCGCCGCCCGCAGATATTCACGCTCGGTAGCCGAGACGCCGGATGAATCAACGTTGCCGTACGTGTGGCCGAAAATGCCGAGATAGATGTCGCATGCGTCAACTTCCGCCAAATAGACGCCGTCAGCCTTGCGCTCTTGCGCCGGGACTTCCTCGAAAAGGAACACGTCAAAGAATCGCCCGAGTATCGCGTCCTTGCGCACATACTCGGCGAGCGCTTTGCGTTCCTTTGCGAACTCGCGTTGGACGCTACTGATGAAAATACGTTGACTCATGCCTTGTCTCCACGGCAAAGTATATCAAATTTCCAGAATGCTTGCGCACCGATCCGGTCAGCACTGGCGGAGACGGGGCGCATGCGTTTTTCACAGTGTGTCGCCGACCTGGATGGTCACAGTGGCGCTGTCGCCGGACGCGGTGGTGCAAGTGACGGCGTGCCGGCCGGGCGTCGGCTCCACAGCGAACGGCTCGGAACCGACGCTCTCGCCTGCCGGCTGTCCGTCCACGAACCACCAGAGTCGCGAACCGGCCTGATTGCCAGCCACCTGGCATACGATCCTCTGGCGGATCCCGCCCGGCACCACCTTGAACACGGCCCCGTCCTCCGGCCTGGAGATGGCAAGCGCAGACCCAGCCCGCGGCCTTTCCTTCACGTTCCCGTCCAAATCGCGGTAATGGACCCCGCAGAGCGCCGTACCGCTCCGCGCAGCGAGCGCCCGCCCGTCCTCCGTCGCCGGACAGTCCGCGTTCGCCGGAAGGCCCGTCACCGAGCAGACGCGCCTGTGGATCACCTCGCCCGGCTCCACGAACCACGGCCCGTCGTTGCGCGGATAGAGTGCTCGCGCGATGCGCCACGCGAGCGGCGCGGCCGCCTTCACGCCCACGAGCGTCGTGTCCCCGAAACCTCCCGACACGTGTCCGCACCACACGCCCACCACGTAGTCCGGGTTCCAGGCCACCGTCCACGCATCCCGATACGCGGCGCTCGTACCGGTCTTCCACGCGAACCGCGAAGCCGCCACGTCCGCCACATGCCCCAGCGCCGCCGCGCTGCGCTCGTCTCCCGAGAGCATGTCGCTCACGAGATAGCACGCGCCGCCGGAGAATACGCGCCTGCCTTCCTGCCCCGCCTCAGCCTCGCGCACGAAGGCGCACGGATGCTTCCATATCCCCCCGCGTGCCACCGCCGCGTACGCCGTCACCAGCTCCATGAGCGTCACCTCCACGTTGCCGATGGCCATGCCCAGACCGAACGCGCCGTCCGGCTCGTGCATGTTCGAGAGGCCGAGGTCGCGCAGCGTGCTCCCGAAAAGCTCGATCCCCACATCCTTCAGCAGGCGCACGAACGGGATGTTGAGCGAGAGGACGAGCGCGTCGCGGGCCGTCACCATGCCACGGTGCCTCGCGTCGAAGTTCGCTGGGCGATACCCCTTGAAGGCAGTCGGAACGTCGGCAAGGCGCTCCTCCGGCGTCACGAAGCCGCGATCGAGCGCGAGCGCCACGAGGAACGGCTTGAGCGTGGATCCCGCCGGACGAGGCGCGAGCGCCGTGTTCACCTGTCCCGCCTCGCCGCCAAGGTAGTCGCCGCTGCAGGCGAGAGCCGTCACCGCGCCTGTGTCGACACGCATCACGACTGCTGCCACCGAGTAGCCGCCCTTCTCAGCCGCCTCGGCCACGGCCTTGTCGCAGATTTCCTGAACGTCGGCGTCCAGTGTCGTCACGTAGTCGCCGCCATGCCGCTGCGCGGCGCGGTCGCGACCGAGATGGCGCAACGCCCAGTCGCAGAAGTAGGGATGCCGGAACGGACGAGGCGCGCGGCATACGACCGGGCGGACCGACTGCGCCCCGCGCATCTGGTCGTCGGTTATCATGCCGAGCGCCTTCATGCGCCCCAGCACGTAGTCGCGCCGCCTGATGGCCCGCTCGAAGCCGCGGTCCGGCCGGAACCGGCTCGGTGCCTGCACCATCCCCGCCAGCATCGCCGCCTCGCCAAGCCCCAGCTGCTTCGCGCCCTTCCCGAACCAGCCGTTCGCCGCCGCCTCTATGCCGATGAAGTTGGACCCGTACGGCGCGCGGTTGAGGTACTGGGAAAGTATCCACCTCTTGTCCTTCGCCCGCTCCATCTTGAGCGCCATCACCGCCTCCTTGAACTTCCACCACAGCGTCTTGCGATGCGGACGGATCAGCCGCACGGCCTGCATAGTGATGGTGGACGCCCCGGAGATTCGCCGCCGGTAGAAGAGGTTCTGCAATGTCGCGCGGAGAATGCTGAGCGGACGGACCCCGCAATGCTCCCAGAACGTCCCGTCCTCGGACGCCACGAGCGCCTTGACGATCCAGTCGTCGAGATCGGCCACATAGTACGGGCGGCAGTCCACGTCGTTCTCGCCCAAGGACACGCGCAGCACCTCCCCTCCCGCGTCGCGCAGCACCACTCCGCCGGCATAGTCGTCGGACCCCTCGTCCGTCCAGTCTATGCCGAACCACGCAGCGCAAAGCGCCGCCGCGACCGCGCCCGCAAGGACGCCGCCCGCAATTAGCAGCCGTTTCGTGGTCTTTTGCATACCTGGTCTCATACGTTACTCGCGCCGAGCCCGGAAATCTTACGCGATTTTTCGGCCGACGGCAAATGTTTCCGCAACCCACGGGAAAATATGGTAGAATAGCCGCCATGACAGCTTGGTTTCTAATTCTCGGTTTGCCCACCCTAGCGGCGGGGTTGTTCGCTCTCGTCTTCACCGCACGCGCGGGGGATCTCTGCCGCACATTTCCCCGGAACGTCATCGCAGGCTGGATCCTCTGCGCCGTGGGCTGGATATGGACCGCATACGAGTGCCACACCATCGGCATCGACGTGTTCGACAAGTTCCTCAAGGCGTTTCCCATGGAACTTCCCATCCTCGCCATCGTCCTCACCATCCTGACGTGCTGGTGGATGCCGAACCTGCTGCCGATACGCGGCGTGTGCGCGCTCTTCATGCTCTTCCCGGCAGAGATGTTTCCCGTCATCCGCCTCTGCGACACGCAGTGGCGCCTCACCCTCGTGGTGTTCGCATACGTGTGCATCGTGGTCGGCATGTACGGCATGTTCTACCCGTGGCGCATCCGCCAGGCGCTCGCCTGGCTCGCCTCGTCGCCCGCGCGCGTCCGCGCCGCAGGAGCGATCTGCACCGCCGTAGGCGGACTGTTCGTGGCCCTTTCAGCATGCGGTCTCACATGAAGATTCTCATGCTAGGCGACGTGGTCGGCAGCCCCGGCCGACGCATCATCAAGGAGAAGCTCGCGGGGATCCGTAAGGAGCTTGGCCTTGCCGCCGTCATCGCCAACGCCGAGAACGCCGCCGCCGGATCCGGCATCACCGTCGCCATCGCGAACGAGCTTTCCGCCGCCGGCGTCGACGCCATCACGATGGGCGACCACACTTGGGGACAGAAGGAGTTCGCGCCTACCATCGGGCAGCTCCAGAACCTGGTGCGCCCCGCCAACTTCGCTCCCGAGGCTCCCGGCAAGGGCTGGCGGCTGATCACCACCCCGATCTGCCGCTTCGCCGTACTCAACCTGCACGGACGCGTGTTCATGCAGCCGGTCGACTGCCCCTTCCACGCCGCCGACGCCGCGCTGCGCGAGATTCCCAAGGACGTGCCGGTGTTCGTGGACTTCCACGCCGAGGCGACGAGCGAGAAGATCACCCTCGCCCACTACCTCGACGGACGCGTCACCGCAGTTGTCGGCACCCACACCCACGTGCAGACCTCCGACGCCATCGTCCTCCCCGGCGGCACCGCCTTCATTTCCGACCTCGGCATGACCGGTCCGTGGTACTCGTCCATCGGCCGCCAATTCGAGCCCGTAACGCAGAAGCTGATGACAGGCATCCCCGCCCGCTTCGAGGTCGCCACCGGCCCGGCCACGCTGGAAGGCGCCGTGATCACGTTCGATTCCACCAGCCGCAAGGCCACATCAATCACTCCCTTCCGATATCGAGAGCCCTTAAAATGAGACATCTCCCTCTTAACCCTTTAACCTTTTAACCCTTTAACCTTTTAACCTTCCCTCCATGATAGCTTATCTGAACGGAATTCTCGCCGAAAAGGACATCACCCGCGTCGTCGTCGAATGCGGCGGCGTCGGCTATGAGGTGTTCATTCCCCTCTCCACTTTCGACCGCCTGCCGGCCGAGGGCGGGAATGTCAAGCTCTTCACCCACCACGAGGTGCGCGAGGACGCGCAGATGCTGTTCGGCTTCGCCTCGGCAGCCGAGCGCGAGGCGTTCGCGCTCGTCACGTCGGTCTCCGGCGTCGGCCCCAAGCTCGCGCTTGCGGTCCTCTCCGGCCTCACCGTCGGCGACCTTCAGCTCGCCATCTCGCAGGGCGACGCGAAGCGCCTCGCCACCATCAAGGGCATCGGACGCAAGACGGCCGAGCGAATAGTCGTGGAGCTGCGCGACAAGATCAACCCGATCGAGGCGTTCGCCAACGCGGCCGCCACCACTTCGCCCGAGCAGGGCACGCTCCTGCGCGACGCCATGCTAGCCCTCACGGCGCTCGGCTTCAGCGAAGACGTCGCGAGAGCGAAGGTCCAGCAGGTGTTGGCTGCCGATCCTTCGCTCTCCGACTCCGAGACGGTCCTTCGCAAGGCCCTCGCGTCGTGACCTACGACTCGATCTCCCACCCCTTGCGGTAGGTGGTCTTGCAGTAGGCGTTGGCCGCCTCGTTGTTGGTCACGCGCGTGCCGTCCCACTCGATGCGCGGCTTGCCGTCGCGCGCGGCGAGCGCCACCACGTTGCCGAGAAGGACCGTCTTGACGAGCGGCACGGCGTACTCCACGAAGTCCGCGTTCGCCTTGCGCCCCTCGCGGATCGCGTCGAAGAACTCGTGCACGTGGCTCTTGCCCTTCGCGATGCGGCGGAACTTCTGAGGCGGCACGGGAATCTGCTTCTTGAGCGAGAGCGGCACGAACTGGAACGCGTTGCCGAACTGGCCCGCCCACAGGATGCCCTTCTCGCCCATGAAGATCGTGCCGATGTTGCCGAGCTTCACGTTGTACTTCTTCTCGAGCTCAAGGACGATCGGCGGGAAGTTCATCCACTCGCGCTTCGCGTAGTGGTACTGCACGTCCTCGTCGATCGGCACGTCGTCGTGGATGCCGTCCGTCCAGTGGAGCCTGAACGGCTCCATGCCGGGACGCGCCGGGAACTCGTAGGTGAGCGTCTCGCGCGTCGGCCACGACTCGGGGCACACGTAGCTCATGTCCTCCATCGTCACCGCGGTCGGCGGCGTGTTCATGAGGTTCATCGCCCAGAACGG
>CACXPT010000003.1 GCA_902769585.1 uncultured bacterium | reverse complement strand
GCAGATCGTGTGGAGCCCGATGCCGGGCGGCGCGCTCACGGCCAACACGCAGATGCTGCGCGACAACAACATGATGGACAAGTACGACGACATGATCGCGGAGATGTACGACTGCGTGCGCCTCGGCGGTTTCGGCACGTCCGTCACGCCCGTATCTCAGTTCTATGCGCAGCAGGCGATCCAGAACGTCATGTTCGGCAAGTTCAAGAAGTTCGCGCCCGGTTACGCGAAGATGGTGCTCGGCTACTTCGGCAAGACGCCCGTCCCGCCGGATCCGGAGATCGTCAAGAAGGCCGCCGAGTTCATGGCCTCGAACGAGCTCACGAAGCCGTACTCCACTCCGACGACAAAGACCGTGCTCGAACTCAACGACGCCGATCCCAACAAGGGCGGCAAGGTCGCCAAGGCCATGCTCGAGAAGGAAGGCCTGCCGGTAACCGACGAGAACATCTTCATCGCCGCCGCATGCAAGGAGAAGGGCATCCTCTTCCTCAAGGATCCCTCGAAGGCGCCGATGGGCTGCCGCTTCGCCGAAGCGGAGAAACCTTCTCGGAGCGGCGGGCTTCAGCCCGCAATTACCGTCACCATCAACGGCAAGGCTTACGGCGTGGAGATCAAGGGCGACGGCAAGGCCGTTGTCAACGGCAAGCCCGTGGAGTTCAAGGCGGAGAGCGGACTAAAGTCCGCCGCTCCGATATCGGCCGCGCCTGCGGGCGGCACCGAGGTGAAGGCGCCGGTGCCGGGCACGGTGCTGCGCATCACGGCGCAGACCGGCACGAAGGTGGCGAAGGGCGACGAGATCCTCGTCATGGACGTGATGAAGATGGAGACGCCCGTCACGGCGCCGTGCGACGGCACGGTGACGCTGAATGTGGCCGCCACGGACAAGGTGGCGACCGGCGATACGTTGGCGGTGATAGGGTAAGTGCTTGGTGCTTGGTGCTTAGTGCTTGGTGCGGAATTAGATGAGGATAGAAACAACTCTCAAACTCTCAAACCCTCAAACTTTCAAACTCTCAAACAGGCAAGGACACTACGAAATGAAACGTTTTATACTGGCCCTTATCGCAGCCGCTTGCGCGCTGGGCGCGCAGGCCGACGGCGACTGGAGAGACACGCTCGGGAAGGTGAAGGACCTTTCGGGCGACACTGGTGTCGCCGGGTTTATGCGCAAGGAGGCGCCGGCATACATCACCGGCAACTTTGCCGACAAGGACCGTCCGTCGGCGCCGGACTTCACGAAGCCTGTCGGCAGTCCGGCGGCATACGCGAACAAGAACGGCTTCTGGGTCGTGAGCGACGAGCAGGCCGCGAAGCTGTCCTCTGAAAAGCATCCTGTAAAGAAGGGTGACTGGATCGGCGGCTACTTCGACGATTCGGGCGCGTTCGTGAAGGGGCACGAAGTGAAGGTGCTGGGCGGCCTTCCCTATGGCGTCGGCCAGCTGATCATGATTCCGCTCTGCCTCGTGATGATCTACCTCGCGATCGTGAAGGGCTTCGAGCCGCTCCTCCTGCTGCCGATCGGCTTCGGCGGGCTGCTCGCGAACTGTCCGCTCGGCGGCGTGACGGCGCCTGCGATGATGCACGACGGCCTAATCTCGTTCCTCGCCTCGGGACTTCCCGTGATGCAGGGCGGCATCGTCGAGCCGGGCGGCTTCCTCTACTACTTCTTCAGGTTCGGCATCGACACGGGCGTGTTCCCGATCATGATCTTCATGGGCGTGGGCGCGATGACCGACTTCGGTCCGCTGATCGCGAACCCGAAGATGGCGCTTCTCGGCGGCGCCGCGCAGTTCGGCATCTTCTTCGCGCTCTTCGGGGCCCTCGGCTTGGCGGCCCTGTTCGGCGCGGACTTCTTCATGGGCGCGGACCCGATCAAGGCGGCGGCGTCCATCGGCATCATCGGCGGAGCCGACGGCCCGACGGCCATCTGGCTCACGTCGCGCCTCGCCCCGGACCTGCTCGGCGCGATCGCGGTGGCGGCGTACAGCTACATGGCGCTCGTCCCGATCATCCAGCCGCCGATCATGAACGCGCTCACCACGAAGAAGGAGCGTCTCATCAAGATGCCGCCGCTCCGCGAGGTGAAGAAGATCGAGAAGATCTGCTTCCCGCTGATCGTGCTGCTTCTCTGCGCGACTCTGCTGCCGAGCGCCGTGCCGCTCATCGGCGCGCTGATGCTGGGCAACCTCGCGAAGGAGGCGGGCCCCTCGGTGGCGCGCATCTCGGACACGATGTCCAACGCGCTCATCAACATCGTCACGATCATGCTCGGCCTCTCCGTGGGCTCGAAGCTTGCGTGCGAGAAGTTCCTCTCCGGCACGACGCTCGCGATTCTCGCTCTAGGCCTCTGCGCGTTCTGCGTGGGCACGGCGGCGGGCGTCCTGATGGCGAAGCTCATGAACCTCGTCTCGAAGGAGAAGGTGAACCCGCTCATCGGCTCGGCGGGCGTCTCGGCGGTGCCGATGGCCGCGCGCGTCTCTAACAAGGTGTCGCTCGGCAACGATCCCACGAACTTCATCCTGATGCAGGCGATGGGGCCGAACGTCTCAGGCGTGATCGGCTCGGCCGTCGTGGCCGGCGTCCTCTACACCTTGTGCAGATGACGTGCCGCTCCCACATCCTGCATGCGTTCGCCGTCGCCGCCATGCTGGCGGGGGCGGCGTTTGCGCAGGAAGAAGGGGAGCGAAAGATGTCGGCCGCAGAGCGCTTGCGGAGTCTGCCGAAGCTCGCGACCGCGTGCGACGGGTTGGTGGGCGTGCTGGCGGCGGACGTGCCCGGCGATGCGGTTGGCTTCCGTCTTCCGATCCTGCAGTTCGTCTCGAGCCAGGTGCGCGACCTTGAGCGCGCCTACAAGCTCCAGATGCCGAGGCGCGAGGGGATAGGCATCTTCGTCAACGTGGGCGACGGGCGCACGAACGACACGCGCGTTGTCGTGCGCAGGACGCGCCGTCCGGGCGGCGACGTGCAGACGCGCATCGTCCTGCCGTCGCCGGGCTTCTCCGATCTCGACGAGCTGCGGTTCGCCGTGGCGCAAGCGTACTTCCGCACGTGGATATTCCGCAACGGCGGTTCGACGAACGAATTGCCGGAGTGGGTGGCGCAGGGCGCTGTCCGCGCGGCGAACGCGGAGACGGCGCATGACGACACGCGCTTCGTGCTTGGGCTGTGGAGCCAGGCGCGCCTGCCGTATTTCCCGGCGCTCTGCACCGACATGCGCAAGGCGAAGGGGGCGGGTGCGGCCCTGTCCGGCTACCTAGTGGCGTGGATGAAGGAGAAGCATCTCGTGAAGCCGACGTTGGACAACCTCGCGGCCGGCAAGCCGTGGGACGGCAGGCATCTCGCGGAGGATCTGACGGGAGAGACAGAGCCATTCCTCCAGGACCGCGCCTCGGATGAGCGGTTCGCTCGCTTGACGCGTGCGGTGTTGTCTCCGGGCTACGCCAGCGACTGGGACCTGCTGGTCTTCACATCTCGGCTTCTGCTTTATCCTCCGGTCTTCGACAGGAGGCATGGACTTGCCTACACGTTCCGGGATGCGGTCGATTTGGCGGCTGAACGGAAGAATGTCCGTGAGGCGGCATGGCAGAAGGCGCGCGAGATGCCGTTCTGTGCCATCGGGCGCGGCGATGCGCTGGCCGACGTGGCGATGAGCTACAGGACGTTCCTGGTGGCGGCGGCCCAGGGAAAGCCCGCCGAAGAGCTTAAGCCGCTCCTTGAAGCGGCAGACAGTAAGATGAACGCGATACTGGAGGAGCGAAAGCAATGAAGACGGAAGAGACGATTACGGACAGGGCGGTAGACCCTGACATCCTCGCCTACACGGTGGGGGACGACCCTGTGCTGGACAGGGAGCTGACGACGTGGGACTGCATGGGCACGGCGGCGCACGTGACGATGCTTTCGGAGATGCCGGTGGAGCCGCCCGTCGTGACGAAGGACGAGGCAGCGCGCGTGCGCGCGGAGCTCGCGAAGGTGATCGCCGCCGCGCAGGCGGGCGACTTCACCATCGAGGAGTCCGACCAGGACGTCCACATGGCCGTGGAGCGGCGTCTCACCGAGACGCTGGGCGATCTCGGGAAGAAGATCCACACCGGCCGCAGCCGCAACGACCAGGTGGCCGTGGACGTGCGACTGCACGTCAAGGATCAGCTGCTCGGGCTTGAGGACGAGCTGGGCGCGCTCGCCAAGGCGCTCGTGGATTTCGGCAAGGCGCACGACCGCGTGCCGCTCGTCGGGCGCACGCACCTGCAGCCCGCCATGCCGTCGTCGGTGGGCGTGTGGGCGACGGGACACGCCGAGATGCTCCTCGACCAGACCGAGAACCTCGAGGCCGCATATCGGCTGAACGACCTCTGTCCGCTCGGCTCGGCCGCCGGGTACGGCGTGCCGCTCCCGCTCGACCGCAAGCGCACGAGCGACCTCCTCGGCTTCGCGCGTCCGCTCCACAACGTGTTCGGCGCGTCGATGGCGCGCGGCGAGAATGAGGCGGCGCTTCTCTCCGCGCTCGCGCAGCTGATGTCCGTCCTCTCGCGCCTCGCGGAGGACATGATCCTCTTCTCCATGCCGGAGTTCGGCTACTTCAAGCTGCCGCGCGCCTACTGCACCGGCAGCTCGATCATGCCGCAGAAGTACAATCCTGATGTGCTGGAGCTGGTGCGCTCGAAGACGGCGCAGGTGCTTGGCCTCGCGACGGCCTCGCTCTCGCTCCTCCACGCGATGCCCGGCGGATACAACCGCGACCTGCAGGACTGCAAGGGCCTCTACATGAAGGGACTCTCCATCGCGCGCACCACGCTCCGCATCCTCGCGAAGGTGGTGGCAGGGATGTCCATCGACGAGGACGCGCTCAGGCGCGGGTTCATCCCCGGCGTGTTCGCTACGGACGTGGCGCTCCGCAAGGTGGCGGCCGGCACGCCGTGGCGCGAGGCGTACCACCAGGTGCGCGACAACCTGGAGGCGCTTTCGTCCGAGGACCCCGACGCGGCAGTGGCCGCGAAGACGCACGCGGGGGCTACGGCAGGCCTCGACTGGGGCTTCTACGCGTCGCGGATGGAGGCTCTAGCCCGATCCGTGGCCGAGCGCCGCGCGGCCTTCGATGGCCGCCGCAAGGCCCTGTTAGGCTGAGTTAAGGACAAGTTTGTCCTTTGTCCTATGTCTTTTGTCCTACTTTTTGCCATTCTTTTTTTTCATTTTCATGATTGTCTTTCCTACTGCAAATAGTGTATACTATGGACAGATTTTGATGGGGAAGTGTACACTTCCGCAACTGATCCGTGTTGCAAACAGACGGAGAACGAGATGATGAAGAGCATTTTATGCATGTTGGCTGCTGCGCTGGCGCTCATCGCGCAAGCGACGCCAGTGTCGTCTTCGCAGGCGAAACAGGCGGCGCGGGCGTGGGCGCAGAGGAATGCGGCGTTTGTCGGGGAGGACGCCATTGGCGCCAGCTTGTCGGCAGTGGCCGTCACGAATGCGGATGGTGTTGTGCTCTGGCATCGCGTGGCCATGAGCAACGGCTCATGCCTTGTCGTCTCTCCCGTGACGGAACTGGAGCCTGTCATTGCGTGCCTCGAAAACGTGTCTGCCGAGGGGCTGCCTTCCGGCCACCCGATGCGTGCGATGCTGGAGCGCGACATGGCAGACCGCCTGAAGAAGCTCGGCCTTTACTTGCCTGCCCCGACCGGCCCCACGCTCATGGGTGCGTCGCCGTTGTCGGCGACGCCCGAGGATCCCGTCATGGCCGCATGGGCGGAGGAAGGCAAAGCCAAATGGGAGCGTCTTGTAGGTGGGGGGGCTCAGCTGATGGCGGCGAAGGAGAAAGGCGTCACAGAAATCGCTGTCCTGATGGGCATCGTGGACGGCTTCGAGAAAGGCGGTCGGTTCACGCACTGGAACCAGGGCTCTGCCGGCGGAGGGTACTGCTACAACTACCATACGCCGAACCATGCCGTCTGCGGGTGCGTCGCGACGATGATGTCGGCGATCATGCAGCATTTCGCCGTCACCGGGTGCCCGTCCGGTGTCACCGGCGTGTTGCCCGCGACTTACAACAATTCCGACAAGGACGCAAACGGCAATCCGTTCGTGACGCTCGGCGGCACGTACGACTGGGGATGCCTGACAAATTCCGATGGAACCGTCAAGACGACCAGAGCGGACTACAATTCGCTCACGGAGACGCAGCGGGAGTTCCTCGGGCACGTGACATACGATGCCGGCGTCGCGATAGGCATGGCGTGGACGGACGACGAGTCGGGTGCCATCACCTTAAAAGTCGCGGAGGCGTTTCGCAAGGTATTTGGCTTCAAGGACGCGCGCTCCGTATCGGAACCTACGGAGGATCAGTACGACAAGCTCATCTATCACCAGTGCATGGCAGGCGCGCCGGTGGGGTTGAGCATCCACACCGATGGCGGATCCGGCGGCCATGCTGTCGTTGCCGTCGGCTATGGCGAGGACGAAGAAGGTGTTCCGCGTACGCGCATTTTCACCGGGTGGGGCGGTACTGGCGACGGCTGGTACGCGCTTCCATACATCAACACGAAGAGCCTGCCGTCGCAGAGCGGCAGCTACCTTTACGATGTTGTCGCTGGCGTCATAACGATGATCGGGTATGATTCCGACGAGACGGTGCCGGTGGTGGGCCACGTCGATGCGCCAGGCGTGGCGATCGACGTTCCGGGCGTGCCTTGCACCACATACGCGAACGAGGCCGGCTACTTCGGGGCGCGTGTGTCGCCAGGCACAACCGACTGCCGTCTGCTTTGCAACGGGAAGGAGGCGCAGTTCGAGATTGGCGCGAAAGCCGCCATGGAGGCGGATGTGTACATGATCGATGAAGGTGATGTGAGCGATTTCTGCGATGCCTTGCCGGAATATGTCGAGTTCGTCCTCCTGAACAGCTCGGTCGCCTACACTTTCACGAAGGCGAAGGAGATGGCGCTTGCGGAAGGCAAGGCTATCCTTCGCATCAGCGGCGTGACCGGCACGGAGCCGACGACGAATCTCCTGGCCTGCATCTATGACATGGACAAACAGAACACGGGCGATTTCACGAACAAGTTCGTCTACCTGTTTTCTTCGGCGAAGTCTTCCAACCTCGATATCCCTGACGGCAATCCGTCGCTCGGCGTGTTCCTGCCGAGCGAGGCCGAGCAGAGCGGCCGGTGGCAGTACACGAACGGGCGCCTTGCGTACGGATACGGCTATTCCACCATCTTGCAGATCACTACGAACGACTACGCCTACGCCGAGGATCCGGAGGCTTCCGAGCCTGCGGCTTACGAGTATGTGACGAACCAGGCGTATGTCTTGACATGGGGTCAGCCGGGAACGGAGATATACGGGGTGACTAACATGCACTACGATACTGCTGCCGATGGCCTGACGGCGTTGACGGCCATGACCCAGCTCGTGCTGGACGAAGGCTGGGCGGAGTTCTGTCGCCATACCCAAGGCGTTACGCTGACCGTGACGTCGTCGGCTGGCGAGATAGGGACTCCGACCCCCGCATACGGCTTCCACGAGAACTATCTCTACGCCGGCGACGATGCGCTTGCCGCGTATGCGCCTGCCGAAGTGGTTACGAATGAGGCGGAAGGGATCGTGCTGGAATTCAAGGGATGGACGCTTACGAACGAGACCACAGGCGCATTCCAGAAGGGAACGGGCACCAACACCTCGTCCGTCGCGGTAGCGCCCGGCGACAACCTGACCCTCACGTGGCTCGCGGTGACAAACGCGGTGTGGATCGAGGTCGTGAATGCGGACGATCTTGGTACGACCACGCCGGAAAGCGGCTGGCACCCGTATGGGGCATCGTCGATCGTCGCGAAGCCGGAAGATGGCTACAGGTTCGATCATTGGTCGTTCTGCGAGTATCCGTCCGGCCGTGGCATCGCGACTCCGCCCGAAGCCAGCTTGACGGAACAGGTGTTGACGTTCATGGCTACGCGCCCGATGGTCATCACCGCGAATTATCAGCCAATGGGCAGTGGCGAGCGCGCTTCGTTCGAGGCTGCCCTCATGACGACCAACACGTTGACGGTCGTCAGCGATCCTACTTTAGACGATATGACAAACGGGCTGGAAAATGCGGTCCTGCCGACAATGCCGTCCGTAACGGCTGTCGTCGTCCATGACGGCAGCAGCCAGACGTTTGCAATCGGAGACTCGGTGAAGCTGCCTGCCGTGACCGTGGCGGTGAGCCTTTCGTCGGATGTCATTACTGTCGTCACCAATGCCGCCAACGGTGACGGCGTGGAGTGGCGTTGCACGGGGTGGACGCTGGGCGGCAAGGAAGGCGTGGGTTCGGTCGCCGGCGTGACGCTGGAAGGCGATGCGACCCTTACTTGGAAGTGGGAGAAGGTGGTTCCTCCGGAAGGGCCGGAGGATCGCCAGCCGGCGAAGATACCCTACGCTGACGAGTCTCTTCAGACCTCGCCGCTGACGATCTACGCGAACACCGACGGGACGCTCACGGTGAAAGCGACCATAGGCAACGCGGTGAAGGGCTGGTGGTACGTGCTGAAGACTGCGGCCGACCTGGCCGGACCGTACGCGAAGGCAGACGGAGCCGAGTGCGTGAAGCTGGCCGATGCGGACGGAGCGCTTGAGCTTAGCACCACTTTTGCGCCGACTGAAGAGAAGCGCTTCTACAAGGTGACGGTCGAGGAGGACGCGCCATGACGTTTTTGAGAAGCATTGCCCTGGCGGCCGCTCTAGCGGTCGTCTGCGGCTGCGGCAAGGAGCAGCCTGCTCCGCAGCCGAAGCCTTTCGTGCCCCGCACGCAGGACGCCTCGTACAAGAAGGAGCTCCAGGACGTGCAGGCAAAGCGCAACGCGATCGCTTCGCGTCGCCGCGAGGTTGTGGAGCAGATGGAGGCGCTCGTGGCGCGCGCGCGCAAGGCGTTGCCTGAGGGCGCGACTGAAGATCAGATTCGCGACGAGCTTCTGAACCATCCCCGGAAGTATCCAGGATGGAGCGCGCTTTCGCGCATGCTTCGCGAGGAGAACGCAAGGGCGGAGAAGGAACTTGAGGAGTCGCGGCGCCTGGTGGCGGCGCGCATAATGAAGGAACAGAACGACATTTCCAAGAGAGGCGGTGCAAAATGAAGACATGCAAGAAATACGGAATCGCCGCAGCCGCATGGGCTGCGCTTGTGTGCACGGTGGCCGTGACTGCGACGGCAGCAGAGGGCGACATATGGTCTATCCGGCGCGCCTCGGGTGGCGACTACGGGTTGCTTACGCCTAATCCCTCGATGTCTGACAATCCGTTGACGGCTGGGCAAAAGGTCAACTTCAAGTTCCGTCTCCTCAACAAGGACCCGAAGGCGAACATCGAGGCGTATGCCGCCGCATACGGCATCTCCCCAAATGCGGCGCATGCGGGGCCTGACACCTGGAACAACATGTGGCAGCTGCTCGCAAAGAATCCTGCCAGCGGCAAGGTCGCCACCAACCTGGTCGACATGGTGAACGCCACCAACTTCCCCGCGAAGGTTGGCGTGTGGGTGAGCGGCCGCTGCCAGTGGGCGGACATCGAACGCGTGGATCTTGTGACAGACAACTACGATTTCTCGGATATCGTCTGCTCCTACACGGCACAGCCGGGCGACTTCGGCCTGCTGACGCTCGCCGCAGGCACCGAGGCGCAGCCTGTGGAGGCGGCGACCGAAGGTACTGGCGCATACTCCTATCTTCTCAAGAACAGCCGCTATTGGGGCTTCTTCGACGCGATGACGAAGACGAACGCCTGCAATCTGTGGTTGACGAGCCTTCAGGAATCGGATGTCTCCGCCTATGTGACGTTCCCGGCGGACGACACGCCAAGGTGGGTTCAGGATCGCGACATGTCGCAGGCCGGCATCTACATCAAGACGATCGACTTCGACGACTCGAAATTCAACGATGACGTCTGGCGTCGGATTGCCGCAGGCGGCACGTCCGCCTACGTCAGCAATGGAAACGCAAAGCGCGCGCCGGCACTCTCCATTCCTGGTGCCGTGGCCACGGACCACACCGTTACGCTATACGCCTGGGCTGAGGACGAAAGCGTGGCGTACTTGAAGAACGGAGTGGAAAAGGACTTCGTGACCAACGGCGTGACCGTCACGCGCCATGTGGCTCACATCACGATTGAGCCGGCAGACGGCGAGATCAAGGAGATTCCAGGCGGCATCTTAGCCAAGGAAGATGCGACCAACAAGACGACAAGGATATTCCTCTCCGCCACCCCCACGAACATCTTCAGGTCAGGAGTGTTGGTCACGAACTTCGTCACGAAGACGGTTCTCGTCGGCGCCCCGGAGCCGCCGTCGATCGTCGTGACGATCAACGACCAGTCTGATTACACTGCTGTTGCCGGATCGCCTGACGACTATGATCCCGTGTTGCCGATTACCATTGGTTTTGAGGGGGTGGAGAGCTACACGAGCCCGATCGATGTGACGGTCACCGCCGAGATGATCAACTCTGCCGCTGACACCGTGGAGTTCGTCGGGCTTTCTAGGACGAACAGCAACGATCCCAATTCATACGGTGCGAGCGCGACCGTGACCATTCCCGCGAATTCGTCGTCTGCTTTCATCTACGCATACGTGAAGCGTGCGAGCAGCGAGACGTCGGATGCCACGAAGGGCATTTCGCTGAAGGCCACCGTAACGGATCCTGCGGCAATATCGTATTTCGCGGGCGGCATCCACGCCGGCACGCTTCACATCCAGGCCGCGAAGCCGAAGATCACGGCTCCTGCAACAGATACGGTATACGACGACGTGCCTGCTGGCGAAGAGTATGAGATGTCGTTCAACGTGTCCGATGCGTACGGCGAGCTTTCCGGCCATTATACGCTGGAGTACACGCTCACCGGCATCTGGTCGTCGATGAACACCAAGACGCTCGATCTTGGCGTGCCGAGCGGGTCGGACAACACCCTTACCACCAACCTCATCTTCAACACGACCTCGTCGAACATCCTTGTCCGCGTGAGGAACCAGGACGACCACGTGTCGGACCCGATCCACCTGACTGTCAACGTGTTCTCGAAGCCGCTCATCAACGCGACGCCATACGACCACGTGGGTTCAGACGATAATCCGTCGCGCACGTACGACGAGGGTGACATCGCGAAGCTGACATTCACGCTCGACACGCCTTTCGCGCTGGCCGATGCGGGCTACATCTTCCTGGTGCCGCAGACGGACGCGTCGTCAAACCTCGTGGACACGACGGCGTTCGAGCAGGGCATCCGCATCGTGCGCGGCCAGTCTACCACGGATCGGCAGGCGTCGCTGCAGCTGCTCGACGGCGCTGCCAACACCGAGCTGCGCTACGAGTTCGAAATCTGGAGCACGCCCACCAAGACAGAAGCGGGCGCCGTGCGCATCGGAACGGGCACCGACGGCTACGCCAGCGGCGAGATCACCCTCTACGTCGAGAACGTGATGCCGACGGTGGAGGGCGTCTCCATGAGCGACACGCCGCTCTTCACGAACAACGGCACGATGGAGGCGAAGGCCGCGAAGGACGTGACAAAGATCTTCAAGATCGAAAGCGTGAACGAGCCGAGCGAGACAGTCGACCTCGATGACATGAACTTCCTGACCGAGTGGAAGTTCTACGAGGGCGGCGCCGTGCTGTTCACCACCAACGTCTACGGCAATCCGTACCTTGCCGAAGTTCCTTACGCCTTCCACAACTCCGGCACGAACAAGGTGACCGTGAAGGTGATGGACAAGGACATGACGCAGCAGCAGTTCAAGCAGTCCGCGGGATTCACCTTCTTCGTCGAGACTCTCGACGAACCCACTATCTCCCTTATGCCGTACCACGGGTCTTTCTATCTTACGGAAGAGAACTTCGGGAGTCTAAACGGGCGAGTGGATGTCAAGCTCAACATCGCTCCTACAGAGACGATTGTCGTCAAGATCGAAATCGAGCGTGCGGGCGCCAGCGACGGCCTTACCAGGGATCCGGTGCTGAACACGAACCTTCTCACGTTCACAACCGGAACGACAAGCCGGTACTTCTATTTCACGGAACTTGACGGCGACGCAAGCTTCTTTGTGAAAGCGCGGGTGATCACCGAGACTCAGAGCGTCGACCCGAACAAGACCTGGGCAGAGTTCTACCACCTGGAGGAAGAAGGTGGATATCCCATGACGGTGGATAACGTCAGCCCGGTCATCCAAGGTGTGGTTGACACGAACGCCATTCCGGCTAGCATTGACGTGCGGGGATATACGATAAAGTGGTCGGCAAAGGACGTCTTGCCTGACGTCCGCGAGGGCATGACCGTGAGCTGGACTGTGGAAGGCGCAACAGAGGACGTGCCTATCACGGTTACGAATACAGCTGGCATCGGCCTTGGCACGGTTAGCGGCACGTACAGCCCGTTGTTCACGAGCGCCGGCCCCAAGACGGTGACGCTCAGAGTTACCGACAAGAACGGCGGATACGACGTTCGCTATTACTATTTCAATGTCGAGCCGTCCAAGGACCTGTACCTCTATCCGCTGGGGCCGAGGAAGAGAGCGGTATCGTCCTTCAGCAGCTACTACTTCTCCGCGGCAGGTCGCGGCGCGGGCCGCGTGTGGGTCGAAAATCTGGATCCCAAGATCAGCGGCTTCGAGCAACGGTGGACGCTCGCGCCGGCTCTGGATACGATTAACGTCTACGGGTACGGCTATCGTGTCGGCGAATCGGCCACCGGCACTCTCGCGCCGGGGCGCGACTTCCGTCTTGACGTTAACGGCAATCTTGTGACGAACAATGCCGCTGTTGCGCTATACGCGTATGAGAACCAACTGTACGACAGCTTCTTCTACTGCTGGATTCTTGACACGAAAGACGAAAGCGGGAACTGGATCGGTGCGCATCTGGGCGCCATCCAGCCTGCAGTTGGCACAAACACGTCAGACTTCGCCGCGCAGCCGGTCATTCTTCCCGACTATGACACGGATACGGTGCAGTACGATCGTCGCTACGTTGAAGGCGTCTTCTCCAGGGAGTACTTACCGAAGGACAATGTCGGCGACATCAACCAAGACGGCATCCCTGACATCTACGCATCCGGAGTCGCGTGGAGCGGACAGGCGGAGACTGGCATGAACGGTGGTCGGTCTAATGGCGAAACGGCTGGTGCGCGTCTCTTCGAGATCGCCGGCTACACGAGCGAGTCGGCAGGCGATCTGAAGGACCTCAGGGGTTACAACGACGACAACGACTATCTCCCGTCCAAGACGAGTAGCGGCGGGACGCTCATACCCGGAATCCAATCTGACTGGGCGACGTATGGCGACCCGTTCAACGCATATCTTGAGTTGCGCGGTTGGGGCGACGGACTCAACTATCGCGAGGATAATTCTAGCGACCGTGGGCGAAATACTTTAGGAAACTGGATCTCGGAGAGGGATTTCAGCCCGTTGGAGATGGTCGCATGCTCGAACGCATGGATTGCGGCCGGTTCTCCTGGCAACTTTGAGGCCTTCACCGACTGGTCGCCGGAGAACCGTACCGACCCGACGATCAGCGATACCGACGGCGACGGCATGCCTGACGGCTACGAGTACTATTTCTGGTACCGTGCCTACGTCGGCTACTTCGAGTATGACAGCGTGGGCGGCACGAACGTCTACAAACGCCTCAACGGTTCCCGCTTCCGCCTCCAGGATATCGCCGAGGGTACGCCGATCACAGCAGATGAAATCGCAGAGGCTTTCAACCCGAACGTCTATGTCTCGGATGTCATCTCCCGCGATACGGACAACGACGGCCTCACCGACCTTGAGGAGTTCGCGATGGGTACGAATCCGATCCACTGGGACACCGACGGTGACGGCATCAGCGACTACTGGGAGGTCATGCGTGGCCTGAACCCGGTATATGCTGAGCGCGATAGCGTGGATTCCGAATCGAATCCCGACGACGACTACATGGCGGAATGCGTGATCGGCAGCGATTACGCCGTGCTGGTGTTTCCAGCGGACAGCCTCGGAATCCATCCCATGTACGCTGTGCCTGACAACGGCAGCGACCTGATCGATTCCAGTACGGGAGCGCTCAAGGCATCCATCACGAATGGCTTCAGTGCCATACCGGTATATCGCTACGGCGATGCCTCCTCTGCCGTAGTGCCATTGAACAGGGGCATCTGGACGAATCGCGTAGAGCTAAGCCGCAGCTACAAGTTCAAGTGCGAGGATCTGCGTCCGGAGAGATTCGACTGCCGTCCGCTCGCGATGGAGGCTGTGGAGCTTGGCGACGTGGCGCCGTCTGACGTGACGGTTTTGACAAAGCAGACCCTGAAGCTCGTGCACGAACAGGTACGCGCGCAGTTCGGTTTCGATCCTAGGACAGGCTGGTACTGCACGAAGACCGGGTACGTCTCGCCTCGCTGGGATCCGTCTGCCAACAGGTCCGCCGCAAATCTTCCAGACGGCGGCCTGTCGGTCAACACGCGTCCGTTCCGCAACAAGGACGAGTATCTGCTCCTGAAGTACCGCTATATGACGACGGGCTCGTTCAGCGGGGAGAAGCCAAGCAAGCCGACCGGGTCGATTTCCAGGGTCGATGCGATCACGCGCAGCCTGAAGTACGACCTCGATCACATCGTCGCGCTCCGCACGGCGAAGTCGGACGAACTCACGATCGCGAAAATCTTCCTTGAGGGGACCACGAATCCGAACCTCCGCTACACCGGCAAGACGTACGGCAACTACTCTAAGCCGTCCGATTCCGAGGAGAGCTCTTCAGAAGAAAATCTCATACAGTTCTCGAGCAGGATACATGGCGCGGACTCCGATTGCGATGGCGTGCCGGATGGCTGGGAACTCTATGTCGGTTTCGATCCTAACGACCGGCGGAACGGCTGGGGCGACATGACCGAGGCGGAGGATGTCCTGGACGACGACGGTCTTTCCCTTGTCAACGAGTATGCCGGTACGGATTCCTGCAACATGTACTCCAATGCCGTTTCTGTCATCAACCGGCAGGATCTTGATTCGGAGGACGACACCGAACTCGTGGCAACCGTCTTCGAGAACCATCCCGGCGTGCGTCCGGATTCCGCAAACGACGACCGCGCCTACGGCTGGTTCAACAAGTTCTTCCCCACCGACCCATGGGACGGGGATACGGACGGCGACCATGTCGGCGATGGCGGGGAAAGGGCGCGCAACTTTGGCCAGGCCGTCATTTATCACCGTGTCCACGGCTCGGAGGACGTGATCTATGCGCACTCGTTCTGCTATCCTGTAAACGAGGATGACGACCTCGCGAACGACGGCAAGACGCTCTGCTTCCGCGGCGGCGGCTTGAATCCCTGCTCGATAGACACTGACTTCGACAATCTGCCCGACAAATGGGAAATGCAGTACGCCGGTGTCTTGTTCACCCCTGCCGGGTTGCCTGATGGCGTGCCATTGGACGATGAATGGATAACGCTGATGCGCCGGAGCGACGGATTGAAGGATGGCGACACCGCGAAAGGCTACTACGTGTCTGGCGGCATGGATGGCACCCTTGGCTGGAACATCGGCTCTACGCGATATGGCGATGTGTTTACGGATCCAGACAACTCTGACGAACGTACTGGCACCTGCCGCGACTACGATTTCGACCATGACGGCCTCCAGAACTTCCAGGAATACCTCGTGCAGGTGCTCCGCCACCTCCGTTTCGACGACAGCGAGACGCCCCTGATGGGCCGCTGGATGCCTAGCGGTTCGCCAGATACTGAGACCTTCGTCGGCTTCCTGCCGATGAACGTCATGGATGGTGACGACTTCTTCGCGACTACGAAGAAGAAAGGGTTCGTAGGCAACGGCGGATGGCAGTTCCGCGAGCTCGGTTACTTTGCGCCTCCACCCCGCGAGTGGGATCCTGCAGCACTTCGTCAGTACAAGTTCCTTTTGCCGCCCCATGGCCTCGGTCCGGACGGCGCGCGCATGAGCAACGTCAAGTACGTTTCCACGGATCCGCGCCTGTGGGACTCCGACTTCGACGGCATGGACGACTACTACGAGCTGTTCCATGGCCTCAATCCCTTGCTCGGCTCGGTCACGGACATGCATGATGACGTGCAGGGGACAATAACGCTGTCGCTACGCAAAGGAGACGTGATCTGCGAGTCCTATTCGACATATCTGCTTGGCAGCAGCTGCTGGCTAATGTCGTTCTGGAACAACGCCTGGCTCGGATGGCCGGGAGATAGCGGCAAGGCAGACTACGAGTGGCTTGGAACAGGCACGTATACGCTCTTCGACCCCATTCGCTACCCGTGGATGATGGGTGCGGCAGAGGCTGACGCCGACGGCGACGGCATCCGCAACGCAGAAGAGGCCCTGATTCCGAACATGTCCAGCCCGCAGCCTACGCACACCGACCCGACGCCGCTGTGGCTGACCGATTCCACTGCGCAGAACAAGGCAAGCTACGTCGCGCAGTACTACCTGCGGCCGGCGGAGCTAGACTCGTTCTACCCATGGAAGTGGAAGGAGGCTTCTGGCCAGGCAAGCGATGGAGCTTCTTCCGGATACCTCTTCTCGTTCGAGGAGAACGAGGGATACGATACGGACCACGACTGGATCAGCGACGGCGAAGAGCAGCGCGTGACAGCGACCACGCGCACGGAGCCTCTCGATTTCACCGATCCCGACCGCCGTCAGGCCCTCTGGTTCCCCGGAGACAAGTCTGCCGCAGTGTCGCGCTCGGACGATATCCGTCGCCTCAACTACGCATCCTACGACTTCCTCCGCCAGTTCACCATCGAGGCGTGGATCAAGCCTGATGCCGATGGCACCAATGATCAGGTTATTCTCGAGCGCGCTTGCTGGTACGGCGCATCAACGCTCTCCAACAGTCTGGCGCAGATACGGGCGAACTTCCTGCTCGGTTTACGCGCGGAAACAAATAATACTCTTCGTCTCTACGGTCAGTACGACACGAGCGACGCTGTTCCGTCGGGCACGGCCGAGAGTGTTTCCAGGGTGCTGGGACTCGCGGTGCCCACCGACAGGTGGACTCATGTGGCCCTCACTTACGATGGTGTGACGCTGAAGCTCTACATGGACGGGGCGGTCGTGGCGTCGGAGCCGACATCGGCAATCCCCGCGAACGGCATCGTCGCTTTGCAGCCTGATGCCTATCCTGGAATGGTTTTGTTCCCGGTTGTCGGGAACGGCTATTCGACCGTGCCGAGCGCAATGGTGATTGGTGCGCGGGTAGTAGGCAGAACCGGCCTGGGCGTGACTGAAAAATCGACTTGGGCTGACTACGCTGAATTCTACAAGGGCTACATCGACGAAGTGCGCGTGTGGGACGGCGCGCAGTCGATGCGCGGCATTCTCGAAGGCAAGGACAAGCGGTTCTCGTTCGCCGACGTTTCCGCGCTTCGCGACAATGTGCACTCCGCTTGGGCGGCTGGTGCCACGCGCAACGACAACGACGGCAAGCCGACTCTGCCGGCCGAGCTCGTCATGCACTACAACTTCCAGTCGATTCCGGGCGCGACCGATCCGAAATACGTGGCGTGGGAACCGAGCGGCTTCACGAAGAACGTGAAGGACAACGGGCGTGTCGACGGCTGGAGCGTGCCTGGCGACATCTACTGCGGCTGGTGGTACGGCGCGGCGGCCGTCCGCAGCACCGTCTACAAGAACTGGCGTCTGGTGCCATGGATCCAGAACACCGTGGCCCACCTGCCGTCGCTGGACGGCTCTGCTGTCGATTCTCGCTACTGGAGCGAGTTTGCCGGAGGCCTTACGATCTCCAATGAAGTGGACGTGGCGAAGATCCTGTTCCCGAATGTCGCGAATCCATATCCCTACTATTTCTACACCACCGAGCGGTACTACCACAAGGATCGTCTCGAGCGGATGGCGAACATGAACCTGGCAGGCAGCCACATGGCGCTTACGAACTATCTCTTTGAGCTGCGTTCGAATTTCGTAGGTGGCTCCGACCTGGTGCCGCTGGGCGGCGCTTTCGCGAAACGCTGCACAGACATGTGGGATGATAACGGACCGATGGATGCGTGGACCATGACACTTCGCGATACCGACGCGAACGGCATTCCCGACTGGTGGGAGAATGTCGCCATCGCCAATTATGGAGCGACGGCAGGCTTTGGTTGGGATACCGACTTGACATGGGAAGGCCGCACGATGTCGGCGCGCGAAGCGTATATCCGCGATCTCCAGCGAGGGATGATGCCGACTAGCACTTCGTTCGGCGTTCCTGACCCGGCGTTTGAGAACATAGCCGACTCGGACAACGACGGCTTGCCGGACTGGTGGGAGGATCTCTATGGCATCCGTAGCCAGAACGGCCTCGACGACGCGGACAACGACCAGCTCTCCAACTATGCGGAGTACCTGATCGGCGAGTGCTTCTTCAACCACGGAATGCTTAAGAAATACAATGAAAAGACCCTCACACGTCGCTTGAGTCCGATCATGGACAAAACGTATTTCGACGAGTTGGACCAGAAGGTGCCCGACTACTTCCTGAAGGTATGCAAGCCCTACCTCGGTGAAATGCTTGCGGACCACGACTTCATGGAGGATGCGTGGGAAGACCTGTTTGATCCCGACTTCGTCTCCCGCTTCAAGTTCGATGCCTGGAATGACCCCGACAATGACGGGTGGAGCAACTGGGCCGAGTGCCGCGCTGACACGGATCCGACGTTGCAGAGCATTGCCGCGGTCGACGGCTATACGTTGGTGAAGTATCCCGTGCCCGATCTCACGGCCATGATCGTCTGCGGTGGCGATACGACGCTTGACGCGCCCATCTACGTGCAGGCATATCCGTCCTCTGACACGTCCGGCATGCCGGATGCCGTCTGGCAGATCGGTTCCAGCGAAAAGCAGACGAAGTATCTTGGGATGAATCCCAACAGCGTGATGAGCTTTACGCTGGGATCCGGTTCTGTCCGGCCCGGTTCCGTCATTGTCCAGCTCAAGAGCTCGCACTGGATCGACAACGAAGGATACATCCATTACCTGTCAGACGCCGCGTGGGTGGACTACATCCATGATACGGTAGACACCTCTGTGCCCGGCGAGAAGAAAGGCGTGCTCTTCTTCGGCTCTCTTGAAAACACAGTGGGATCGATCAACTACTCCTCTGGCGAGGTGGTGATCGACTTCTCGAAGTGCCGTGGCGAGTTCGTGGTCGGCCAAAGCGGGAGCCACATCACATATTTCCCTGACGAGTCGTTCTTCGTGATAAAGTGGGATGGTGTTGTGCCGAACTCAAGTACCGCGCTCACGGTGCATCTGCGCGATCCGTTGCCTGCCTATGCCGAAGCCAGCGGCGGGATTTGGGAAGAAAGCAAGAACAAGCATCCTTCAAAGGGGGCGGTGCGCGAAGGCTTGAACACGTTCGTGGCGTTCCTCGACTTGAACAGCGACGGCACCTGGTCGCCCGGCGAGCCTTACGGCGTCGTGCCGAATGTGGATGTCAGCTGGGCCGGCACGTCCTTCAAGATCGAGCTGACCCGCACTACTCCTGAGATGGTGCGCATCAACCTTCGAGACGCTGTTGCCGCCGAGGATTTCGAGACGCAAAACAAGTTTACGGATCGTGGGTTGCTAGGTGGCGGTTCTGTGCCGGCCAACGTCGCCATGCCTGCCGGCACGAACATGCCGTTGCAGACCATGACGGATGTCCGTGTGCGCATAGCGTTGGACACCATTAACGGACGACGGTCGTACAATTATGTCTATACTGATGATGTTGTATTTGACCAGCGCCTCAATCTTGCGGTAAATCCGCTTCTCACGGAGAAGAACCTGCTGGCAACGGGCAAGTTGGATCTTGAGTGGGGAACTCTCGGCGCGCAGGCGTCTAGGATCGGGTTGACGCCTGCCAATGTCACGCAGGCGGTCTACCGTGTTGTGCTTGGCAACGGGCCGATCCAGTCGTCTAAAACCAATAACACGCTTGCGGTTGGATTCGTCAATGCGTTTGACGTGACCCAGCCGACATGCACGCTCCTGTCTTCGCAGGGGGCGGTCTTCTCGCAGCCGACGTTCACCTGGAGATGCGACAGCCCGATCGGCAAGTCGTATCCTGCCTTCCAGCTGCGCTTGTATACTGCCAGGACCGGCGGTACTCTCATCTATGATTCCGGAGCCAGGCGCGCACCTGTCAGGGATATGGACGGCAACTACTCCTGGACGGCGCCGATCTATCCGGAGATGATGACGCCAAACGGACAGATCTTCTCGACGACGAACAACTATTTCTGGGAAGTCTCCATGCTCGATGCCAAGTTCACGGGACCATCGGGTACGCAGCCGCGCCAGGAATTCCGTCAGGAGGCTTCTGGGCAGCTCGGCAAGATCAGCGATTATGGCATGCTGAAGGCAAAGGTCCGCTATTTCGGGCCGGGAACCGTCGCGACGGACAATGTCAACCGGCTCATCCATGTCCAGGCGTTCACCTCGCCTGACTTTACGGGCATGCCCGCTGGCGAGGCGTATGTTACGGATGTGTCGCAGATCTCCGCCGTAACCAATATCGACGTGAATGCCGTCATTCTCGGCATAAAGCCCGGCAAGTACTATGTCCGCGCGTTCATCGACTCGGACGGCGACGCGAAATGGTCCAAGTGGGAATCGTGGGGCTATGGCAACTTCGTGGGCGCTTGGGATGCCGCGCTCGAGTCCGTGTCTCGCGGCCAGGTGGCTGGGGCGGCGGCAGGTTCCGCATACGTGTTCACGCCTCGTCCATACACTGTGGCAGTGGGCGAGGAGCCGCCTGTGGTTGATATCTACATCGAGGACATGGATTCTGATGCCGATCACCTGCCGGACATCTACGAGTACGATACGGAGGGGTCGCTCACCGCGCGCAGCACGCCGACCGGAAACACGTTCTTCACGCGGGTCAACACGAATCTCGCGGCGAAAGTAGAGGCATACCTTAATCTGAACGCCTCGTCCGTGGGGAAGACATACGCTCCTATCACGCTTATGAGCTCGATAATCTCCGGTTCCGATCCGGCGGTGCTGGCTGCTGGAATCGACTTCCTCACCGACAGTTCGGCGGGTAGGGAGAACGTGGCCGTGAAGATCGACTCCTTCTCGCTGACCGATGGTCTCGCGATGTCCATCACGTCCGACGTGCCGGCGACGGAAGCAGGCGACCTGTCGTTCTTCGTGACGACCGATTCCGCGAATGTGAAGGTCATCTTGGTTGCGTCCGATTCGCCGGACTTCGCCAACGCGAAGGAAACGGTTGTCAAGACCATTACGATCAAGGCCAATGCCGAGACGAAGGAGGGAGTGTCCGCCGAGGAGCTTCGCGCCGCCATCGACGCGGCCGGGTTCGGCGACGCCGCCTTCTTCAAGGTGAGGCTGGAGCAGTAGTGCCTAGTGCTTAGTGCCTAGTGCTTAGTGCTTAGTGGTTAGTGGCTAGTGGTTAGTGGTTAGTATTAACAATCAATCTACAATCCTCAATCTACAATCCTCAATCTACAATGAAAAAAGTCCTAGTAGTAAACGCCGGTTCGTCGTCGCTCAAGTACATGCTGTTCGACATGCAGGGCGAGAAGATGCTCTGCAAGGGTCTAGTGGAGCGCATCGGCATCGCCGGTTCCCGTCTCGTGTATTCAAAGGCGGGCGCCGAGAAGGTCGTGAAGGAAATGCCGATCGCCAACCATGTGGCCGCGATCAAGGCCGTGATGGAAGTCCTGTGCGACGCCGCGTGCGGCGTCGTGAAGTCCCTCAAGGAGGTGGATGCCATCGGCCACCGCGTGGTCCACGGCGCGTCCCTCTTCGCGGCGCCGGTGAAGATCACCGCCGCCACGAAGAAGGCCATCGCCAAGTGCTCGCCGCTTGCGCCCTTGCACAATCCGCCTAACCTCGACGGAATCATGGCTTGCGAGAAGGCTTGCCCCGGCGTGCCAAACGTGGCGGTGTTCGACACGGCCTTTCACCAGACCATGCCCGGCTGCGCATACACCTACGCGATCCCGCGCAAGCTGGCGCGCAAGTACGGCATCCGCAAGTACGGGTTCCACGGCACCTCGCACAAGTTCATCACGCAGGCCGCCGCCGCGTGGCTCAAGAAGCCGCTCAAGAAGGTGAACCTCGTGACGTGCCACCTCGGCAACGGCTCGTCGCTCGCCGCCGTCAAGAACGGCCAGTGCATGGACACGACGATGGGCTTCACGCCCCTAGACGGCCTCATCATGGGCACGCGTTCCGGCACGATCGACCCTGCTGTCCTCTTCTTCCTCGGGAAGAACGGCTACACGCTCGAGCAGATGGACAAGCTCCTCAACAAGGAGAGCGGGTTCCAGGGACTCACCGGCGCGTTCGGCGGCGACACGCGCGACGTGGTGGCGAAGGCCGAAGCGGGCGACCTCGACGCGATCGAGGCGCTTGAGGCGTTCGGCCATCGGGCGGCGCTCTACATCGGCGGCTACAACACGCTCGTCGGCGGGGCGGACGCGATAGTCATGGCCGGCGGCATCGGCGAGAACGCCGCCGAGCTGCGCGAGCAGATCGTCAAGCGCCTTGGCGCGCTCGGCGTGAAGCTCGACAAGAAGGCCAACAAGGCCATCCGCGGCGGCAAGAGCGGCCTCATCTCCACCAAGGACTCGAAGATCCCCGTGATCGTGATCCCCACCAACGAGGAGCTCATGATCGCCCGGGAAACGGTGGCCACTTTAAGTGCCTAGTGCTTAGTGCCTAGTGCTTAGTGCTTGGTGCTTAGTGCTTGGTGCTTGGTAAAAGGATCCTCAACCCCTCAACCTCTCAACCCCTCAACATCTCAACCCCTCAACCTCTCAACCCCCTCAACATCTCAACCCCACCCATGAAAGCAATTGAAAAGATCATTGAAAGGGCCTCGCAGCTGAATGGCACGGTCGTTCTGCCCGAGGGCATGGATGCCCGCGTGATCACCGCAGCATGTGCCTGCGTCGACCGCAAGATCTGTACGCCTGTCGTGCTCGGCACGCCGGAGGAGATCTCCGCGGCAGAATCGAAGGCCGGTCTGAGCTTGGCCGAGCGCGGCATCAAGGTCATCGACTACACGGCCGACCCGCTCGGCGACGAGCTTGCCGCGGCCTACCTTGAGGCGTGGAATGCGAAGGAATCGCGCAAGCCGCCGGAGAAGCAGAAGATCATCGATCTCGCGGCAGCCGTAAAGACGATGCGCACGAAGCGTATCTATTTCGGCGGCATGATGGTTCGCAAGGGGATGGTGAACGGTCTCGTCGCCGGCTCCATCGCCTCGACCGGCGACATGCTCCGCGCGGCGTTCCACACGCTCGGCACGCAGAAGGGCGTGAAGACGGCCTCCAGCTGCTTCATCATGGATCTTCGCGAGCCGACGCCCTCTGGTGACAGCGTGCTTGCGTTCGGCGACTGCGCCGTCATTCCCAACCCGACCGCCGAGCAGCTCGTGGACATCGGCCTCTCGACGGCGCAGACGTACCGCGACCTCACCGGCAACGAGCCGCGCGTGGCGTTCCTCAGCTTCTCCACGAAGGGATCCGCCGCAGGCGAGCTCGTCGAGAAGGTGCAGAAGGCGGTAGAGCTGGCGAAGCCGGTGTTTGCCGAGAAGGGCATCGCGATGGACGGCGAGCTGCAGTTCGATGCTGCGATCGCTCCGTCGGTCGGCCAGCTCAAGAACCCGAACGGCGCGATACAGGGGAACGCGAACGTGTTCATCTTCCCCGATCTCCAGGCCGGCAACATCGGCTACAAGATCGCGCAGCGCCTCGGCGGCGCAGTGGCGATCGGTCCGAACCTCCAGGGGCTCGCGAAGGCGATGAACGACCTCTCGCGCGGCTGCTCCGCAGAGGACATCGTGGGCACCATTTGCGTGACCCTTCTGCAGTCACAGGCCAAGGTCGGTGCTTAGTGCCTGGTGCTTGGTGCTTAGTGCCTAGTGCTAGTCTCAATCCACAATCCACAATCCTCAATCCTCAATCTTCAATCTTCAATCCACATGCAACCATCCCAGCAGCTGGCCCGTGCACGTGAGGTCTTCGACATCGAGCTCGAAGGCCTGCGGCGCACGCGCGATTCGCTCGGCGAATCCTTCACGCGCACGATCGCGCTGATGCAGGGCTGCATGGACGCTGGCGGGAAGGTGGTGGTCACCGGCGTAGGCAAGAATCTGCACGTGGCGGAGAAGATCAGCGCGATCCTCGCCTCCACCGGCACGTGCTCGATCGTCCTCAACCCGGTGCAGGCGATGCATGGCGACCTGGGGATGACCGGTCCGAAGGACGTCCTGCTCGCGCTCTCGTTCAGCGGCGAGTCCGAGGAGGTGATCCGCCTCATTCCCGCGATCCGCCGCCACGGCCTGAAGGTGGTGGCGCTCACCGGGCGCACCGATTCCACGCTTGCAGGCCTGGCGGACATCGTGCTTGAGATCCCGTGCGGGCCGGAGGCGTGTCCGTTCGGCATGGCCCCGACGAACTCGACTACGGCGACGATGGCGATGGGCGACGCGCTCGCGATGGTGATGATCGACGCGAGGCAGTTCGACAAGGAGAGCTACGCGCTCAACCATCCGGCCGGCGCGATCGGCCGCGCGCTCGTGATGCGCGTCTCCGACGTGATGCGCGTCGGCGATCGCTGCGCGCTCGTCTCCCCGGAGACGACGGTGCTCGACACGCTGCTCGCGATGACGAAGGCCCAGGGCGGCTCTGCCGTGGTGGTGAACGGCGACGGCACGCTCGCCGGCATCTTCACCGACGGCGATTTCCGCAGGGGTTTCGCCGCGGCCGCTCCGTCGGCCGCATCGGCCCTCCTCGCGGCCCCTGTCGCCGACCACATGACGCGCCATCCGCTCTTCGTGCGCGACACGGCCTACGCCGTGGATCTCTTGCGCATCTTCGAGAAGAAGCGCGTGGACGACCTGCCAGTGTGCGACGATGCCGGAAAGGTCGTCGGGCTCGTCGACATTCAGGATTTGCCCAAGGTCAAGGTTTTATGATACAATCTTACCGCAAACAAGGAGAATAGTCATGAAGATCAAAATGTTGCTCTGTTGTTCCCTCGCGCTGGTGTGCGCGTTGTCCGTGTCGGCCCAGCGCCGTTCCTCCTCTCGGAGCGGGGGCGCCAAGACTGCGCGAGAGGCCGCGCAGGAGAAGATGGACGCGAAGGTGAGAATCACCCAGATGCCGAACCCCGGGCCGCAGTGCCTGATTCTTGCGCCAAATCTCCCGGCGCAAGGTGGTAGCCAGCCAATCACCAA
Source organism: uncultured bacterium (assembly GCA_902769585.1). Taxonomy (GTDB): domain Bacteria; phylum Verrucomicrobiota; class Kiritimatiellia; order RFP12; family UBA1067; genus RUG572. Next base: position 26,646 of record CACXPT010000003.1, on the reverse strand, counting down.
GAGTCGCCGCTTGTGGGGCGTGTACGAGATGACGTACCAGACGGAGCAAAAGTGGACGGAGGATCTTACTGTCAACTGGTTCGTCCTCTGCGACACGAAGAAGGCCAAGAAGATTGACCGCTCGAAGACGGCAGCTCGTCTGCCACCGTACGTGTACTACACGCTCGCCTCGCGCTATGTCAACGTCCCGGATGGCCCCCACCGTTCCTGCGTCTGCCTGCCGCCGTCCTTCATCGAGCGCTACGGCGAGCCGGTGGTGATCTCCTGCGAGCTCGTGACGGCCGAGGGCAAGCTGCTTGACGGAATGACCGTGGTGAACGGGTTCTCCTACGCGCAGGCCGGCCAGTTCAACGAGGAGTCGAAGGAGAAGATGGAGTGGTGGAACAACGATTCGATCATCAACGCCAAGGACAAGAACGGCGAGGCGATGATCGAGATCCGGCAGGGTCTTGTCGACCGTTCCAAGTCTCCCTTCTACCTTGTCAACAACGCGGACTACGAGACGATCCAGTAATCAATAAGTGCTTGGTGCTTAGTGCTTAGTGCTTAGTGCGAGCCTTACGGGCAAGACACTGACGCGAAAGCAACGCACCAAGCACTAAGCACCAAGCACTAAGCACTAGGCACTAGGCACCAACATGAGATTCCTAACACTAAACATCGGCGCGTCGAAAGCCACGCTTGCCGAGTACTCCTTGAGCGGGAAGCGAAAGCTCACGCTCACGGCGTACGGCAACGGTGACCTTTCGGGGATCGACGTCAACGATCCTGCAGCCCTGTCGGCGGCCCTGCCGCCCGTCCTGCACGAGATACTGCGCTCCAAGGGCATCAAGCCCGGTCCACTGGTGCTGTCCCTGAGCGGGCAGACCGTCTTCCCGAGATTCGCGAAGTTCCCGGCAGTGGGCGATGCGGCGAAGCTTGACCAGCTGGTCGGCTACGAGATCGAGCAGAACGTGCCGTTCCCGATCGACGAGATCGTGAGCGACTGCCAGTTCCTGGGCACGACGCCGGAAGGTGACAAGGCGGCGCTGATCGTCGCGGCCAAGCTGGAAGGCGTACGGGCCGTGACGGAGACCGCGCAATCCGCCGGCTTGAAGCCGACCATCGTCGACGTCTCGCCGATCGCGGTCTGCAACGCGCTGCGCTTCTCGAATCCCAGGCTTGACGGCTGCACGGTGGTGCTGGACATCGGCGCGAAGACTACGAACCTGATCATCCTCGAGGGCGAGAAGATCTACAACAGGTCCATTCCTGTGGCGGGGAACGCCATCACGAAGGACATCGCGCAGGCGTTCGGCTGTTCCCTGGAAGAGGCAGAACAGCTGAAGATTGAGCGCGGATACGTGTCGCTGGGCGGCGTGACGGAGGACGAGGACGAGGTTTCCGACCAGGTGTCGAAGATCGTGCGAAACGTCCTTACGCGCCTTCATGTGGAGGTCTCGCGCTCCATCAACTTCTACCGTTCGCAGCAGGGAGGCTCCGCGCCTAACCGCCTGTTCCTTACGGGCGGTACGGTGCGGTTGCCGCAGCTCGCGGAGTTCTTCACCGAGTCGCTGCAGGTGTCGGTCGATTTCCTGAATCCGTTTGCGGGCGTGGCCGTCGGGCCGCGCGTGAACGCGGACGAGCTGGAGAACGACGCCTTTACGATGGCCGAGTCCGTGGGTCTCGCGCTGCGCGAGACCGACCTTGCGTCGATCCAGCTCAACCTGATGCCGCCCGAGCTTGTGGAGCAGGCTCGCACGATCCGGCGCATACCTTTCATCGCCGTGGGTGCGCTGACGTTCCTCGCGGCGCTCGGCGCCGCGTGGTACGCCGAGAGCCACCTGAAGGAAGTTGCGACCGCGCAGTTCGAGGCCGTGCAGGCGAAGAACGGACAGCTCAAGGCGAAGGAGACTGCGCTCAAGGTGGCGCAAGCCGCGGTAAGCGCCGAGGTGGAGGAATGCGACAAGTTCCAGCAGCTGCTCTGGCAGCGTTCCGCAGCCGTTCTGCGCATGCGGGCTGTCCGCGAGAGCCTGAAGCAGATTGACGGGCTATGGATCACGGCGTGGCAACCGCTGAATAGCGGCGAGTCCGGTTCCGGCAGGGATGATGCGCAGCCCAAGGAAGGCGCCCAGATCACGATTAGGGGCTGGAAGGACGTCGTCGCGAAGGCGGAGGACGAGTGGGCGAAGCGGAACAACGGCCAGAAGCTGACCGCGGACGTGATTGTAGTCGACTCGCTGAAGAACGCGAAGGCGCTGTTCTCCGAGGTCAAGCCTGAGGGATGGAAGGAGCTGAAGGGCTGCCTGATGGAATACAAGATCAAGGTCGTGTTCGCGCCGGCGCCGACGATTGTCCGGCAGGACGCCGACCGCAAAGGAAAGGCGGCCCGGAAATGAGCCTGTCTAAGCAGCAGATGGTCGGGTTGGGATGCGGATGCGCGTTCCTTGCCGTTGCGGGATTTCTGGGATACATGCTCTTCGACGCGGCATCGGCCCGCAGCAAGGTCGAGACTGGCGACGAAGAGAGCGGAGATCCTGGGCTTGAGGAGGCGAAGGCGACATTCGTCCAGTACAACCAGTCGCCTATCTTCCCCTCTGATGGTTCCATAAAATCCGTCGAGTCGAACAAGAGCCAGTATGTCGCCTGGCGCACTGCGGCGCTGGAGCTGGCCGCGAAGGGCGACTGCCCTCCGCCGGCTGCGGAGGAGCCTTCCGTGTTCAAGCAGCGCCTGCAGTCGGAGGTCCGCCGGATGGGAGAGTTGCCTGGCGGCGTGAGCGGACACATAGCCGCGCCGACTTGCCTATTCGGGTTCGAGCAGTATCTTGGCGAGAACGGCATACTGCCGCCCTCTGCTGCGGTACCGCGCCTGTCGGAGCAGTTGGCGGCGATTGTCCGCGTGGTGGACATCTTCGCCACATCGGGCGTGTTCGAGGTCAAGTCGATCCAGCGTATCGAGCCGAAGGAGGATGCTGGAAAGGACGACGAGGAGAAAAAGCCGTCAAAGCAGAAGGGGAAGGGTGTAGCGAAGCCGCTCGAATGGACGTGCCTGGAGTACAAGTTCTCGATCTCGGCGCGTCCTGCAGCGCTCGTGCAGATGTTGAACAGCATTTCGTCCGACACGCGTTTCATGGTCGCGAAGAACTTCTCCTTCCGCAGGCCGGAGGCGGCAGACATGATTCTCACAAGCATGTCCGCGAAGGAGTCGGACGAGGCCAAGTCTTCGTCCTCTTCGTCAGGTCGCCGCCGCCGCCGCGGTGCCGCTCTCGAGCAGCCGAAGCTCGGCGAGGAGGAGACCGCGCCCAAGAAGAGCAGTCGGCTCGTGGTCGATCCCGAGCTTGACGCGCCGTTCGACGTAGAGTTCACGTTGGCCGTGTACGATTTCGGCTTCGCCAGCGCAAAGGCCGGAGAGGAGGGCGGCAAGAATGCCGCCCCGCCCGACGGTGCGGCGCCTAAGGAAGGAAAGGAGGCCAAGTGATGGTAGCTTCTAAAGAGAATTTCTTCAAGGCCCACTGGGACTGGCTTGTCGCGCTGGGAGGCGTGGTGGCGCTGGGATTGGCAGTGGTCTACCTCTTTAGCGCGATCGGGCAGTCCCCCGAGGATGCCGAGGCCGAGTGCAGGGCGTGGATGGACGCCGAGCTGCGCAAGACCCACAAGGGCGTGGAGGCTGTTGACCTGGGAGACCTGCAGAAGGTTTCCGCGCAGCTCAAGACGCCTCCGCAGCTGCGGGCCGTCGACGCGAAGTCCAAGAGCTTCCTCGCCAGCGAGCGTCGCGCGTTCTGCCAGAAGGGCGACGGGGCCGACAGCAAGAAGGAGGCGTGCGGTCGCCCGATTCCCGCCGACCTTGAGGTGTGCCCGTTCTGCGGGATGAAGCAGCATGTCGTCAAGGTCCAGGTCGACAACGACCAGGATGGCCTTCCGAACGAGTGGGAGAAGAAGTACGGGCTGAACGCGAACGATGCCGCGGACGCGGATCTGGACAAGGACGGCGACGGCTTCACCAACAAGGAGGAGTTCGAGGCCGGTACAGACCCGACCGATCCCAAGTCGCATCCGGACTATATTGACTCGCTCTCGGTGGCGGGTGCGCTCCAGCAGACCTTTCTGCCTTTCTGGTTCCAGAACTACTCCCCGATTCCGGGCGGCCATCGCTTCACGCTCCGCCAGCTCGACCAGAACGGACAGGATCTCGCGGGCTACAACTCCACCTGGTCCGTGAAGAAGGGCGAGCCGATCGGAAAGACGGGATATTCAGTGACCGGGTTCGAGAAGAAGTCGGAGCTGCGTGTCATCGCGGGATCCAAGGCCGGCAACAAGAAGAACCAGGACGTGTCCGTGCTTGAACTGACGCGTGCTGCGGACGGGAAGAAGCTCACGGCTGCGATCGGTGTGCGCAAGGTTCCCGTCGAGACGCAGGTGGAACTTTCGTACGACCGCGGCAAGCACAGCTGGAAGAAAACGGCTTCCGTCGGCACGGAACTTGACCTCAACGGGGAGAAATTCCGGGTGGTCAGCCTCCGCGCCGTCGAGAACGGGTGCGAGGTCAAGGTCGAAAGCCTTAAAACAAAAAAACAAAAAGTCCTCAGGTAGAGACTTGATTCTGCGAACGGAATACTGTATCATGTACGGACGCTGACAGAGGAGCATCTTCAATGAGTGCAAAATCCATGAGTGTCAAAGCTAAGTTTGCCGTGCTCGGCGCCGCGTGTGCGTCGCTAGCCATGGTTGTCTTTGCCCAAGACGACCTTGACAATCTCTTGCAGGAACTGGGCGCGGACAAGAAGCCCGCCGCCCAAGCCCCGGCTGCCCCCGCGGCACCAGAGGCGCCTGCGGAAAAGCCTGCCGAGGCGAAGCCTGCCACGCCAGAGGTGGAAGTGCCTGCCGCACCTCCAGCCCCTGCCGCCGAGGCTCCGGCCCCTGCTCCTGCGCCTGCACCAGCAGTCGCGGAAGCGCCGGCAGCTGCTCCTGCGGAGAAGCCTGCGGAGGAGAAGCCCGCTGCGGAACCGGCTCCTGAAGCGGCTCCTGCAGTCGCGGAAACGCCAGCGCCTGCACCGGCGGTCGCGGAAGCGCCAGCCGCTGCTCCCGCGGAGAAGCCTGCGGAGGAGAAGCCCGCTGCGGAACCGGCTCCAGAACCGGCGCCAACAGTTGCGGAGACGCCAGCGCCTGCACCAGCGGTCGCGGAAGCGCCAGCCGCTGCTCCCGCGGAGAAGCCTGCGGAGGAGAAGCCCGCTGTCGAGCCGGCTCTTGAACCTGCGCCAGCAGTTGCGGAGACGCCTGCGCCTGCACCTGCAGTCGCGGAGGCTCCCGCTCCTGCCGAGAAGCCGGCGGAGGAGAAGCCCGCTGAACCGGCACCAGCAGTTGCGGAGACGCCTGCGCCTGCACCAGCAGTCGCGGAAGCGCCAGCAGCTGCACCTGCGGAGGAGAAGCCCGCTGCCGAGGCGCTTCCTGAAGACGATCTTCTCAAGGACATCATTGCGACGGAGCAGTTGCGCCGCGAAGCGCTTGAGCAGCAGGCTGCTGCCGAATTGGGCGCAGCTCGCGAGGCGATGGTCGCGCGAGACTGGGAGACCGCCTACAAGATGTATCGTCTTGCATATGCGCACATTTCCGACCGCGCCAACACTGGCGATCTGCGCAAGGAGTGCGTCACGGGCATGGCCGAGGCCCAGTACCAGTCCGGCAAGCAGGCGCTGAAGGATGGCGACCGCGAAGCCGCGAAGGCATACGCAAGGGAGGCGCAGAAGCTGCGTCATCCGCGCGCGGCCGCATTGATCGATGCGCTCGAGACGGAGGCCGTCACCGAGGCCGTCACCGATGTCTCTGCCATTTCCCATCGCAGGAACGACAAGGAGTACAAGGAAGACCGCGACACGATCCGCCGCCGTCTCCGCTTGGCCTCGCAGTACCTTTCCGTGCTTGACCTCGACAAGGCGGTTGAGCAGGTGGATCTCGTCCTTCGCTATGATCCCTACAACACCGAGGCCATTGCGCTCCGCGCGCGCATCCAGCGTCGCCGCGACCTGGTGATCGCGAACGAGCGCGAGGCGACAAGGCGCGGCATGATCGCCGACATCGGCGCCGCGTGGCGTCCGGTCTATGCCGTTAATTCCGGCGAGCTGAAGGCCATCGACGGCGGCACTGTCAAGACACCGACCGGCGGACAGGGCGGCGTGTCCGTGGAGCAGTCGATCGAGAAGCGCATGCAGGAGATGATCCTCCCGTCTATCTCCTTCCGTCCGCCGGCCACGATCATAGACGCCGTCGAGTTCTTCACTCAGGCGTCAAAGGACTTCGACCGCCCGGAGATCCCAGTCGACCAGCGCGGCTTCAACTTCGTGCTTCAGCTCGACAAGACGTTGACCGCAGGTGGTGCTGACGGCGGAGCCGCGCAGCAGCAGGGCGGCAACGCCAATGCGTTTGGCGCAGCCGCGGAGGATGACGCGGCCGCCGGCGACGTGCCTGTGATCCCGAACGTCAACGCCTCAAACGTCTCGCTGTGGGAAGCGCTCAACCTCGTCTGCAAGGTCATCAAGCCTGCCTACAAGTTCAAGGTTCAGGGCAACGTGATCATGGTGATGCCCAAGACAATGACGACGGACGAGATGGTGACGCGCTCCTACAACGTGGTCGAAGACTTCGTGGACCGCATGAACAACGCTTCCAGCGACCTGAAGAACCAGGGAGCGGGAGAGTTCGGCGGCAACAACAACAGTGGCGACGAAGACAACCCCGAAGATTCCTGGAAGGCGTTCTTCTCCGATCTCGGCGTCACCTGGCCTAACGGCGCGAAGATCAAGTACATCAAGGCGCTCGGCAAGCTCCGCGTCACGAACACCGAAGAGCAGCTCGCCATCCTCGAAGATGCCCTCAACGACCTGAACGCGACGCCGAAGATGATCGAGGTCGAGACGCGCTTCGTCGAGGTCGCCCAGGAAGACCTGAACTCCCTCGGCTTCGAGTGGCTCCTCAATTCCGACTATTCCTTCAACGTCGGCGGCAAGCTCGCCAAGGTGCTGAAGCTGCGGGAGGGTACGTGGTACAATGCGGGTCCGGTGGACGAAACGGTGGGAACTGCTGTATCCGCATCTGGCGAAAATGTGGTTGGTGCGGCTGATATTACGAAGTCTGTAACCACCGCCGGCAGATGGGAACCCTATCATCGGGGTATGGATTCTGGGGCTATGTCAGGAAATGCACTCTATGATAGTGCAGGAAATTTTTTGGGCTATAACTATGGCAAGTGGGCTAACGCTACTGCAACGCAGAAGACTGAAGTACCTCCAGGATCGTTACCAGGGACTCAGCCAGAGCCTGTTTTCGACACCCATGGCAAACCTGTTTATAATGTGGATCAAAAGCGCACCGGCAAGAACGTGGGCATCAACGCTGTCAACGGCACGGACTATTCTTCGGGAATGCGTTACCTCTCCACGCAGGACAACCATATTTCCGGCAAGGGTGCGTCGAAGAACGACCAGTTCATGCGCGTGAATGCGTTCCTCGGCAGCGCGGATCTTTCGATGATCCTGCACATGCTCTCGCAGCGCAGCGACACGGATCTCCTCTCCGCGCCCAAGGTCGTAACCAAGTCCGGTCAAGAAGCGACGATCAAGGTTGTCACCATCTATCGTTACCCGCAGGACTACGATGTTACGATCCAGTCGACCAGTTCGTCTTCGTCATCGGTTACGACTGGCGGCGGTTCCGGCGGCGACGGCAAGATCCTCCCGATGGTGGAGCCGCAGAACTTCGAGACTCAGGAAGTGGGCGTGATCCTCACCGTTACGCCTGAGCTTTCCGCCGAGGGCAACTTCATCAACCTCAAGCTCAACCCGAAGGTCGTCTCGGAGCCGACATGGAAGGACTACGGCATGAAGGTGCCTATGTCCTCCGTGATGAGCTCCACCGCGCAGGCGATGGCCCTCGCGAGCGGCAACGAGGACATGCAGTGGTTCACGGTTCCGATGGAGCAGCCGTTCTTCAAGGAGCGTTCGATCGATACCGTCGTCACGCTCTACAACGGCGCTACGGTGGTCATGGGCGGACTGATCACGGAAGAGCGCAAGTCGATGGAGGACAAGATTCCGTTCCTTGGCGACATCCCGTTCATCGGGCGTCTCTTCCGCAGCCGCAGCGAATGGTCGAACAAGCGCAACCTGCTCCTGTTCGTGACGGCCCGCCTGGTTGGACCTGACGGCCGCATGATCCAGAACAGCACCGGCACGACCACAGCGCCGGCGGAGACCGAGTCTGCCGCGCCTGCTCCTGCGCCTGCGGCAGAAGAGAAGTGATTTGAGTGCTTAGTGCCTAGTGCCTAGTGCTTAGTGCCTAGGGCTTAGTGCTTAGTGCGGGCCTCTCGGGCCTGATACTTGCGCGAAAGCAACGCACCAAGCACCAAGCACCAAGCACTAAGCACTAGGCACTAAGCACCATGAAACTCGCCCTGACAGGTGGCATCGCCTGCGGGAAAAGTCTGGTCGCCAAGTTCTTTCGGGAACTTGGCGTTCAGACATTAGACGCGGACGATGTCGTTCACGAGCTGGAAGCGCCTGGCGGCGCGGCCGTCCCTGCCATTGTCTCTCGCTTCGGCCAGGCCGTTCTCGCCCCCGATGGCGGCATCGACCGCTCCAAGCTCGCGGAGATTGTCTTCTCGGGAGGGTCGCGCTCCTGCGCGACCGGAACATTCCCCACGGGAGGGTCGCAACTTGTTGCGACCGCCGCCAGACGCGACCTCGAGGCCATTCTTCATCCGCTGGTGCGCCAACGCTTGCTGGCCTTTGTCACAACCGGGCCATCCTTTGATTCTCGACATTCTACACTCGACAACCGACATCCCGCTCGACCTTCCGACTCTCGACTCCCAGCTCTCAACTCTCAACTCTTAACTCTCAACTTTAAACTTTCCATCATCCCCCTTCTTTTCGAATCGCATTTCGAATCAGATTATGATACAATACTCTGCGTCTCCTCCACGGAAGATCGGCAGATCGACCGTATGATGCGCACGCGTGGCTACACGCGGGAGCAGGCGGAGGCTCGTCTCGCGGCGCAGATGCCCGTGGCCGAAAAGGCCGCTCGCGCCGACTGGACAATCCAAAACAATTCGACTGTAGAAGAGCTGAAGGCAGAAGTGCAGCGTTGCGTTGCATGGCTTATCGGCAGAATGGAAAAGGCAGAATGAATACAGAAGATAGTGTCGCGTCAGAAGCAGGTCCTGCAGCATCCGCTCCTGCGGATGCATCGGCCGAGGCGAAGCCGAAGAAGAAGCGCGGACGCCCCACCAACGCCGAGCGTGCCGCCCGAGCAGCGGCCAAGGCCGCCGCAATGGAGACAACTTCCGCCGCAGAAACCCCAGCACCCCAAGCGGGAGGGTCGCGCTCCTGCGCGACCGCCGCCGATACGCCGGCTCCCCACACGGGAGGGTCGCGCTCCTGCGCGACCGCCGCCGATACGCCGATCCCTCAAGCGGGAGGGTCGCAACTTGTTGCGACCGAAAGCGGCAAGGACACAGCTTCCCCAGCGGATGCCAAGCTCCCCGACACTGGGACAACGGGCGTCCCGCCCGTTGAACCGCCAGCCCCTCAATCCTCAATCTCCAATCCTCAATCTTCAATCTCCCAAATCCCGCCTTCCCCTGCCCATAGCGAACAGCCGCTCTCCAATCGCCAGCTGAAGCGACGCCAGTGGTTCGAGCGTCGCAACAAGATGCGCAACGGCCAGAGCGTGCAGGGGAACCGCCGTCCGCCGGAACCCCCGCCGCAGCAGAACTACCAGCCGCCGGAGCCGACCGTTCCTCGCAATCCCGATCTCCCCGAATACAAGCTTGCGGACATCCACTCCTGGGACAATGCCACGATCGTCGAGAAGATGTGGCCAGACGCCAACGCGGAAGAGCTTGGCGCGATGAAGCGGCACGAGATCATCTTCCACGCCATCCGCCGCTACCTCAACCACGGCGGCGCCGTCCTGGCGAGCGGCTGCCTGGAGGTGGTGAAGGAGGGCTACGGTTTCCTGCGTTCCGCGAAGACGAACTTCCTCGCGTGTCCCGAGGACGTGTTCATCCCGCAGCAGCAGATTCGTCGCCACGCGTTGCGCACGGGCGACACGATCGAGGGGCCTATCCGCGATCCGCGCGACCGCGACCGCTTCTTTGCGCTCGGCAACGTGCTCACCGTGAACGGCAAGACGCCCAGCGAGGCGGCCCGCATAGTCCACTTCGAGAACCTGACTCCAACGTTCCCGACACGTCGCATCGTGCTGGAGACGAAGCCAACCGAGTTCTCGATGCGCGTCGTAGATCTCTTCACGCCTATCGGCTTTGGGCAGCGCGGACTCATCGTGGCGCCGCCCCGCGTGGGCAAGACCGTCCTTCTCCAGAAGATGGCGAACGCCATCACGGCCAACCATCCGGAGGCCGTGCTGATCGTGCTGCTCGTCGACGAGCGTCCTGAGGAAGTGACGGACATGCAGCGCAACACGAAGGCGATGGTTCTCTCTTCGACGTTCGACGAGGAGCCGCAGCACCACGTCAACGTCGCCGAGATGGTGATCGAGATGTCGCGCAGGCAGGCGGAGAACGGCAAGGACGTGATCATCCTCCTTGATTCGATCACGCGCCTGGCGCGCGCCTACAACACAGTTCAGCCTCATTCCGGCAAGATCCTGACGGGCGGCGTGGACGCGCTCGCGCTCCATCGTCCGAAGCGTTTCTTCGGCGCGGCGCGCAACATCGAGAACGGCGGCTCGCTCACGATCATCGCGACGGCGCTCATCGACACCGGATCGCGCATGGACGAGGTGATCTTCGAGGAGTTCAAGGGCACGGGCAACATGGAACTGGTGCTTGACCGAGCCATGGCCGACAAGCGCATCTTCCCGGCAATCGACATCGACAAGTCCGGAACGCGCAAGGAGGACCTGCTTCTCGCTCCGCTCGAGCTGGAGAAGACGTGGGCTCTTCGCCGCGTCCTTTCCGACGCCGGTCCCGAACGAGCCATGCAGAGCGTGCTGGCAGGAATGAAGAAGTTCAAGTCGAACCCGGAGTTCCTGCTTTCCTTGGACTTGAAGAACATCTGAGTCTTATTGAACCACGAAACACACGAAATACACGAAAGGCGTCTCGGTACTCTTTCGTGTGTTTCGTGTATTTCGTGGTTAACCTATTCTGTGGTTTAACCTAATCGAGGAAGAGCACCGTCCGTGGATTGCGCTTGAGCGTCTCCAGCGACTGGATGGCCTTCCCTCTGATGTCGTTTCGCTTCGAGCGCGTCAGCTGCTCCAGCCACTTCGTGGCTTCATCCTGTCGGCCTGCGTTGCATAGGCATGCCGCGAGCTTCAGCATGGCGTCCTCGTTCGAGTAGAAGCGATTCGGTGCGCGGATAGAGTCGTAGAGGCAGCCGATGGCCTCGCTCCACCGTCGCTGGCGCATGGCCGTCATGCCAAGCGCCTCGAGGGCCTGTCCCTTCCTGTCGAGCGTATGGTCGCAGGCGAACTTGCTGCATAGGCGGCGGATCTCGCCGAAGTCGCCGGAATGGCCGCGCATGGCGAGCGCGTAGGCCAGCTGGGCGGAGGTGTCGTCGCGCGGACGTACTGCCTGGCTTCGGCGGAGATGTTCTATGCCGCGGTCGATGCCGTTGCGCTGTGCGCATTCCGCCTGGCCTACGTGCGCGAGCGCGCGGCCGTTGTCGGGATCGAAGCGTAGTGCGCGCCTGAAGACGGACTCGTCGTTTCTGTAGGAATCGATCACGGGCCAGGCGCTTGCTGCCAGGGCTAGCAGGGCAAGGACAAGGATGGACTGGAGGAGGATTAGTGCTTGGTGCTTGGTGCTTGGTGCTTGGTGCTTGGTGCGTTGCTTTCGCGCCAGTATCTTGTCCGCAAGGCTCGCACCAGGCACCAGGCACCAAGCACCAAGCACTCTCACCGCGAACGCCACGGCCATCATTGGCACGTAGAGGAAGCGGTCGGCGCGCGCATGTTCGCCGAAGCTGCCGAAGATGCCGAGCGTCGGCAGGAGGGCCGCCAGGAACCAGAGGATGGTGGTTAGTGCTTGGTGCTTGGTGCCTAGTGCCTGGTGCTTGGTGCTTGGTGCGGGCCTTGCGGACAAGATACTGGCACGAAAGCAACACACTAGGCACCAAGCACTAGGCACTAGGCACAAAGCGAATGTCAGGCAACCTAGAAGCCCGTGGATAGGCCACTGGCCGGGGACGGCGCGGTAGTCGATGTGGATGCCTACGGGCACGACCATCTGGAACAGCGAGAGGCCGATCGCCACAACGGCATTGAGGAGCCGCCATGGCAGGGATGCGCTGAAGAGCGCGCGCACCTCGTGGCCGGCAGGGTGGGTCTGCGAATACATGGCGAGCGCGCCCGTGGCGATGGCCATAAGCACGAGCGGCAGGTAGGAGAATATGCGCGAACGCAGTTCGCGCATCAAGACTACGCGCTTGGCCTCATTCATGTGCTCGGCCTCAACTATGCCATTGTCCTCGCTGTCGCTTGGGCAAATGCCCCGGCGCATCGCAAGATCTACGCAAAGCGCCAATGCCGGGAAGCACATCGCCGTAGGCTTGCTCATGCACGCGAGCGCGCAGCACAGATACGCCGCGATAGATCTGATGGCCGATCTGCGATCGGCCGATCCCCAGAACAGCAGGCCCGCGAGCGCGAATGCGGCCCACAGCAGCTCCTTGCGGCTGGCTATCCACGCCACGGCCTCCACGCGCTGCGGATGGAAAGCCCAGAATGCAACGGCAAGCACAATCCAGAAGCTTATTCTGCTGCGCGCGAGCCGCCAGGCGAGCGCCAGCAGCAGAATGGTGTTGACCATGTGGAGAGCCACGTTCACGAGGTGGTGCGGCCCTGCGCCTGGCCCGAACATCGAGATGTCGCACATGTAGGAAATGTATGTGAGCGGCATCCATACGCCGCCATGGCTCAGGTTCGTGAAAGCTTCCTTTATGTTGCCCCATGACAGCCCGCCGTGCACGAACGGGCAGAGGAAAGTGTAGTCGTGGTCGTCGAGATGCAGAAATCCGAACGAACCTGTCGGCGCATACAGTAGACCGACCAGCGCCGCAAGTATGGTTGCTCCTAGAAGAAAGCGTTTCATCGCCACATTATACCATTAATATTGGGGCGGGGCGGATTGTTTGGTAAAATACGGGGAAATGACAAAGGCAATTTCTATAGGTGGAACCTGGCGGTTCGAGCGCGGACGCTGCTGGGCGCTTCTAGGCGACGACGGCGCGGCGAAGTCGCGCCTGTGCAGGATCGTTGCCGGCGAGGAGCCGGTGCCGCGCGGGATGTCCGTGGAGATGGACGAAGGAATGGAAGGGCGCGTGCGGCTCGTCTCCTTCGCGCAGCAGCGCGCGGCCGCGCGGAAGGGGGGATTCCTGCAGGCGCGCTACTATTCGCTTGTGGATGACGCCGGCCCTGGCGATACCGTGGCCGATGTCCTCTCCTTCAACCGCGTGTTCGACGTCAACCCGTTCGAGGTCGGGCGGTCGCGCCGCGCGGAACGTCGCGCCTACGCCGCGGCACGCCGCAGGATCATGCCGCTCCTTCGTCTCCGCGAGCTGATGGATCGGCCATTCCTCGCGCTCTCCAACGGCGAGACGCGCCGCGTGCTGCTCGCGCATGCGCTTCTTTCGGACCCAGCCCTGCTGGTGCTGGACGACCCGTGCGCGGGACTGGACCCTGATCGCCGCGACGAGCTCAAGCGTCTTCTGGATGCGCTGGCCGCGCAAGGAACGTCGCTCCTTCTTTCCGTGCGGCACGAGGACGAGATTCCTTCCTGTGTCACTGAATTCGGGCACGCGGGACGCGTGCCCCTACCAGATATGCATCAGCGTACAACCTGCCACCCAGCGCGATCCGCGGATGCGCCTCCATCGCTCTCGGCGCCTCCGGTGGTCGAGCTGCATGACATTCGCATTAGCTTTGGTCGGAGGAAGCTCTTCGACGGTTTCTCGTGGACGGTTCGGCGCGGCGAGCATTGGGTGTTGCAAGGTCCGAACGGCAGCGGCAAGACAACGCTCCTTGCGCTCATCACGGGGGACAGTCCCTTGGCCTACGCCAACGACGTGACCGTGTTCGGTGTGCGCCGCGCGCCTGGCACGGAGCTTGCGAAGGTGCGGCGGCGCATCGGCATGGTGTCGCCGGAGCAGCAGGCCTATCTTGGCCTAGGCGCGGACGAGCTCCTCGAAATGGCGCTGCGCAAGAAACCGGACCTGCTCCTCCTGGACGAGCCTTGCCTGAACCTGGACGCGGCGGCGGCACGCCGCCTGCGCTCGCGCGTTGCGCGCTACCTTTCGTCACGTCCGGATTGCACGGCGATCTGCGTGGCGCATCGCCCTGACGACATACCGCCAGGTTTCGGCATGAGCATTTCGCTGGGGTGACACGCGCCGCGGCGAGATATGGTATAATCTAGCCTATGCAGGAGACAGAACAAGTCCATGTGGCGTTGCCGCTGAAGTATCGTCCGATGACGTTCGACGACGTCGTGGGGCAGGAGCACGTCACGCGCACGCTCAGGAACGCCCTGGAATCGGGGCGCATCGCCAACGCCTACCTCTTCGTCGGCCCGCGCGGCATCGGCAAGACCACGCTCTCGCGCATCTTCGCGAAGGCGCTCAACTGCACAAGCCCGAAGGGCGTGGAGCCGTGCGGGGAGTGCGACAACTGCAAGCAGATCGCCGCAGGCAGGTCGCTTGACGTCACGGAGCTCGACGCCGCCAGCCACAACAAGGTGGAGGACGTGCGCCCGATCATAGAGGCCGTCCAGTTCAAGCCGACGACCTCGAAGTACAAGATCTTCATCATCGACGAATGCCACATGCTCACGCCTTCGGCGTGGAACGCGCTCCTCAAGACGCTTGAGGAGCCGCCGCCGTACGTGAAGTTCGTCTTCGCCACGACGGAGGGCGACAAGGTTCTAGCGACCATCGTCTCGCGCTGCCAGCGGTTCGACCTGCGTCGCATCCAGACGCACCAGATAGCAGCCCGCCTGCAGTACATCTGCGGCAAGGAAGGCATCACGGCCGACCAGGACGCGCTCCTCGCCATCGCGCGCGGCGCGGAGGGCGGCATGCGCGACGCGCTCTCGTCCCTCGACCAGCTGATCGCGTTCAAGGGCACCACCATCACGGAAGAGGACGCCCTGAGCGTGTTCGGGCTCGTCTCGCGCAAGGCGCTCGAAGACCTCGCCGGAGCGATCCTGAAGGGCGACGCGGCGGCGATCCTGCAGTCCGTGGAGGCGTTCGACTCGGCGGGCAAGAACATGCGCCGCCTAGCGGGCGAGCTGCTGCGGCATTTCCGCAACCTGATCGTGTACCAGTCGCTGGGCGGGCAGACCGCCGTCCTGGAGGCCACGCCCGACCAGGTGAAGACGCTCTCGGAGCAGGCGAAGCTCTGCGACGCCTCCCGCATCTTCCGCATAGCCGACCAGCTGGCCGCGATGGAGGACAAGCTGCGCTACGCGCTCAGCGTGCGCACGCTCATCGAGATGACGCTTCTGCGCGCCTCGCGCATCGCCACGGTGGCGAGCATCGAGGAGCTGATGCGGGCAGTCCGCGCGCTGGCGGCTGGTGGTGGAGCCGCCAAGATGGCGGCTGTCCCAGTCAGTGGTGCAGGGGCGAGCGGGGACGGCGATCTGACTGGGAAAGCCCGCTTCCAGCGGGCTGATGATGGAGCCGCCAAGATGGCGGCTGTCCCAGTCAGTGGAGCCGCCAAGATGGCGGCTGTCCCAGTCAGTGGAGCCGCCAAGATGGCGGATGTCTCAGTCAGTAGCGCCGCCAAGCCAGCCGCCCGTCCGCAGCTGACGCCGGAAGAGCAGCGGAAGATGATGGACGACCCGAAGCTCAACGCGCTCCTTGCGGCCTTGCCGGGAGCAAAGGTCACGGCGATAAAGTAGAGCGAGATGAAAGAGCGCAGTAACCAGAACCTGAAGCACGAACCGGTGCCGCTGGCGATCGTCGGCGGCGGTGCGGCCGGGATGTTCGCCGCCGCTGTGGCGGCTGAGCGCAAGGTCGACTGCCTCGTCTTCGAGCGGAAGGTGCGGCTTGGCGCGAAGATGCTGATGACGGCTAACGGGCGCTGTAACTTCACGAAGGACATCTCTCCGGAGGCGTTCCTGCGCGACTTGGGCGATCCCGTCGCCGAGTGGGCTGCTCCCGCCTTGCGGAGCTGTCCGCCGCAGTCCATCGTCCGCGGCGTGCGAAGCCTAGGCGTTAAACTGCGCCGCATGCCCGACGGGCGGATGTTCCCGGATTCTGGACAGGCGGCGACAGTTGTGCATGCGTTTGGCGATCTGCTGCGCGACGAGGGCGTGCCGCTCTGCGTGAACTGTCCCGTGACCGGCATACAGCCGATGAAGAACGGCTTCATAGTCGCGACGGAGCGCTTTACCGTGTGGGCGAAGAACGTGCTGATTGCGACGGGCGGGCTGTCGTTCCCGAAGACGGGATCCGTTGGCGACGGACAGGACTTCGCGCGCCGTCTCGGACACCGCATCGAGCCGTGCCGCGCCGGACTGACAGGACTTGAGGTGCGCGACCGCGCGGTGGCGGCGCAGGCGGGAGCTCGGTTCGACGACGGGGAGGCTCGCGTGCTGGACGCGACGGGACGGACGGTCTTCACGTCTGCCGGGGAGGTGGACTGCGAGGCATGGGGGCTGAGCGGCGCCGCGGTGTACAACTGCCAGCGCTGGGTGGCGCGCCACGGCTACGCGGGGATGTCGATGGAAGTGTCTTTCGGCGGACAGTCCGTGATGCTGCGGCAGCTGCTGCCGCGTCCGCTCAAGGAGGCGATCGTGACGGTCGGCGGCGTGTCGCGCGAGGATGTGGATCCGGCGACGATGATGTCGCGGAAGGTGCCGGGACTCTACTTCGCCGGCGAGGTGCTGGACGTGGACGGGCCGACGGGCGGATACAACCTGACCCTGGCGTTCGCGACGGCGCGCGCGGCCGTGGTGTCCGTCCAGTCGCGTCTCAGGGACGGAGGTGCGTGGTGAGGCGCGGACGCGGTCTGGTCGAGTACGACCTGCACCCGCGCGGCACGAACGTCGACATGGCGCTCGCGCGGCTCGAGCAGATCGTCAGCGCGGCGCGCGCGTCCGGGCCGTCGCTCTTCGCGGTCATCACCGGCTACGGCTCGTCGGGCGGCACTGCGCTCATCAAGGAGGGGGTGCTGGCGGCCTGCCGCCGCTACCGGGCGCAGAACCACATCCGGGGATTTCTTGACGGCGAATTCGCGGGCGACGTGTTTTCTGCTGAATGCCTCGCGTTCCCGGACTCGTCGCAGATTCCGCCGCCGTACCGGCGCGCGCCAAATCCCGGAATCGTCTTCATCGCCGTGTGACGCATTGCGCCTGTGCAAGAGGATAGGACAGAAGGTTGTGAATCGGAAGGAGCCGAAATGAAGAAGATACTTTACCTGCATGGGTTCGGGTCGTCGGGCGCGAGCGGAACGGTGGAGCTGCTGAGGAAGTCGTTCTGGGAGACGGACGCGGCGCACCGCGCGGCGGTCGTGGCGCCGGACATTCCGGTGGATCCGGCCGTGGCGCTGCCGATGCTGAGGGAGCTTGCGGCGAAGGAGCGGCCGAACCTCGTGATCGGCACGTCGATGGGCGGCTGGTACGCGCAGCAGCTGCACGGGTTCACGCGCATCTGCGTGAATCCGTCGTTCACGCTCTCTAAGAAGTACGACGTGCTGTTCGTCGGGAAGCACAAGTGGCTCAACGCGCGCAGGGACGGCGCGACCGAGTTCCACGTCACGAAGGAGATCATCGCGCACTACCAGGAGCTGGAGGCGCACCAGTTCGACGGCGTGACGGATGAGGACCGTCCGCTCTGCCATGGTCTCTTCGGCGACGAGGACCCGATGGCCGCCGAGACTCGTCCCATGTTCGAGCAGCATTATCCGGGCATGTCGCAAGTCTTCCAGGGTGGGCACAGGATGAACGCGCTGGTCGTCACGCGCGTGCTGCTGCCGTACATCAAGACGCTATACGTGATCTGAGGGGCGCCATGGCAAAGAGAATGATAATGACTGGATGGGGGCTGCCGGAGTACGCGCCGGCGGCGGCGATGCTGCTGCGGTGCGCGTTCAAGTGCTCTGCGGAGGTCATAGGGTCCTCGCAGCAGTACCTGCCGACGGCGCTTAAGCACTGCGCAGAGACCTGCTCCGAGGTGTATGTGCTGGGAGTTGGCCTCACGAAGGATCCGAAGGCTATTGCTGCCGAGCTGCGGGCACTCAAGGAGGCAGGCGTAAAGGTCTGGTGGATCAGCGCGAGGGAGATGCCGTCGGAGGTCGCCATCGAGTTCATGATGAAGGATGGCGGGTCGGTGTTCGACAAGATCGTGATCGCGGAAGGCGACCTCTTCGATGCCGTGCAGAAGGCGTTTCCGCGCCAGGTGACGCCAAAGGACGTGGAGGCGTTCAGGCGCTTCGCGTTTGGCAGGACGAAGGGCGACTCCGAGGAAGGGCGGTACCGGCATCTGTTCACGGCGGCGGACTGGAAGCACAAGAACGACCGGGAGATGGGGTACTACCCGAGGGCGATATTCGGACTCGCGAACGGCGTGCGCTACGAGGCGCTCGAGTCGGATCTGCACAAGATAGTCGACTACTACAACAAGTGGGGGAAGCGCGAGCTGATAGGCGTGAGTCCGCACATGCTGGAGGTGCGGCAGATGGCGGAGAAGGCGGCTGAGTGCGACGACCCTGTCGTCCGCGTGCTCATCACCGGGCCGAGCGGCACGGGCAAGGAGACCGTTGCGCAGCTGATCCACCGCAAGTCGAAGAGCCGCGCGAACGGCGCATTCCTCACGTTCAACTGCGCATGCACGACGGCGAGCCTATTCGAGAGCAAGCTCTTCGGCAGCGTGAAGGGCGCTTTCACGGACGCGCGCGACAGCCGGGGACTCCTCGAGGCGGCGGCGAACGGAACGCTGTTCCTTGACGAGGTGGCGGAGCTTGACCTTGAGATGCAGGGACAGCTCCTGCGCGTGCTCCAGGACGGCGACTTCCTGAAGGTGGGCGAGTCGGTGCCGCGCAGGATCCAGAACGTGCGCATCATCGCCGCGACGAACAAGGACATAGTGCGGCTCGTGAACGAGGGGCGCTTCCGCGAGGACCTCTACTATCGCCTGAACGTCATCCAGATCAGGATGAAGTCGCTCGCGGAGCGGCCGGAGGACATTCCGGAGATCGCGAAGACCATCTGGTACCGCGAGACGGGGAAGTCGCTCAGCCGCGAGCAGCGCGCCGCGCTTTGCCGATACGACTTCCCTGGCAACGCGCGCGAGCTCGAGAACATGCTGATATACGCGCGTGTCATGAAAGTGACGGACTTCGGAGAGCTGGTGGAACACTGGAAGCGCGAGAACGCAGGGCTTCGCCGCGACGCGAGCCATGAACCGCTGCCGGATGACGAGTCGCTCGACGCGGCCGTGGCCAGGCACGTCCGCATGGTGGCGGACAGGCACAAGGCCTGTCCCGTGAAGGAGATAGCAAGGCGGCTCGGATGTTCCGAGAACACCGTGCGCAAGTGGCTGAAGGTGTCAGAGCAGGGCGTCTCTGGACCAGAAAACACCACTGTCGGCGGCCGGTAGAAACTTTGCGCTTCCGCAAGTGAAGGATTTAAGGTATAATTTACGCCGATTCCCGCACAAGTTGGTGGGACGGAAAAGCAGAAAGAAAGGATTACGGAATGTCTGATAGCAAGAACACCCAGGGCGTACCCGTGACGCTGGGATGGAGTCTGTGGCTGGCGGCATTGGGAGCTTCGCTAGTGGCGCTTGCGGTCTACTCGCTGACGCTGGCTGGATACATGTTCCCTGGTTCGTCGACAAGCCTTGCGACGCAGTGGATGGGGATGGACGCGCTGAAGGTGCCGCTCCACCCGATATGGGGCGGGCTCGTGAAGGTCTTAGGGGGCGGATCCATGGGGCTTCGGCTGAACCTCCTTTCGATGGTGTGCGGCGTGCTTTCGGCGGGACTCCTGTGCGGTCTCGTGGGATACTTTGTCCACCAGTCTACACACAACGAGGACACCATCAAGCTGGCGCGCGGCGCCTCGCTGCTGTCTGGCATTGGGGCCTCCTTTGTCTTCATTTTCTCGACGGCGATCTGGCAGTCGTCAACCCATCTCGAGTACGGCATGTTCGATGTGTTCTTTGCGCTGGCGGTGTTTGCCGTCTTCATTCCGGCGATTCACTGGCCGAAGGCAATGCCGTACTGCACAGGTGTGATCGCGATGGGATGCGGGATCGGTCTTGCCGAAAGCGTGATGTTCCTGCCGTTGCTTCCCCTCTGCATGCTCCTCGTAGTGGTGGCGTCCGTGAAGACAGGCCGCAAGTTCTACCTGCCTATGGCCATCTTCCTCGTGTTCTTCACGGTATTCTACATCGTGACGATGAACAAGGTCGCGAACGGCTTCGTGCTGTTGCCAGAGGCGAAGACGGCGGGCGTGGCGAGCTCTGGCGACGTGTGGAAGAGCATATGGACGGCATACGCGCACGAGATGCGCCAGTGGATATCGCGGCCGGGATGGCTGTACATCTTCGTGCTGGCCGTGGCGCCGTTCGTGGTGTGCTCCTTCGCGTCGGTGCGCGGCCTCAACAACGAGCGCACGTGGAGCCAATACACGTTCCACGGGGCGATGACGATCTGCATGATCCTGGCGACCGCGACGAAGCTGTCGCCTGAGGGCGTCATGCGCCAGTTCGGCATCTCGCCTGTTGCGACATCAGTCCTCGTGGCTATGGCCTGCGGCTATCTGCTCGCCTACTGGTACCTGCTGGCGCGCGCGCCGTTGCCGCCGGTGGAGTTCGACAAGCTCGACGCCGCCCTTACGGTCGGGCACCGGATGGCGCCGTTCGTCGCAGGGGCGTTCGTGCTGATTCTGGTCCTGTCGGCCATCGTGAACGCGGCCTCCTTCTCGCGCGACCGCGGCGCGTTCGCGGACGTGTGCGCGAACGCGATCATAGACAGGCTCGGGGATCGGAAGTGGATCGTAACCGACGGAATGATCGACGACCAGCTGCGCGCGGCGGCGGCATCGCGCGGCCGCGAGCTCAACCTCATATGCCTCCACCGCGACATGGACGACGCCTACCTCAAGGAGCTGGGCGAGACGGTGCGCGAGAAGGGGCTCTCGGCAGGAAGCGCGGATCTGTCGATATCCATCCAGCTCGGCGTCCTCTCGTTCCTGCAGGACTGGTTCGCGGGCGACACGAACGTTGAGTCCCAGGTGGCCATCTTCGGCGTGCCCGACCTGTGGTACATGTCGGAGCGCGTGCCCGTGCCGGAGTGCCTCTTCTTCGGCGGCGTCAAGGACGTCAAGAAGGTGGACGGCGCGAAGGCGAAGGCGGAGTTCCTCTCGTTCTGGAAGGAGATCGACCCGATCCTGGCCCCCGGCACCAGAAAGGGTTCCCGCGGCATATTCGAGATCGAGGATCCCGTGGACCGCATGCGCCTGCAGATGCGCCGCCACGTCGGATTCATAGCGAACAACCTCGGTGTCGTCCTGCAGGACATCGGGATGGACAACGACGCGTTCGAGCTATACGACCTCGTGCTCGGGAAGATCGACAGCGACAACATCTGCGCCCTCTTCAACGAATTCGAGATGGTCCGCGCCGGCGTGAAGGTGGCGGTGCCGCACAAGAAGGAGATCGAGAAGAAGCTGAAGGCGATCGTGGACGACTCCAAGCGGCGCTACAGGCTGTGGTCGCTTTCCCGCTACTACGGCTACATCCGTTCCCCGGAGATCTTCGCGCGCATGGGCTACGAGTGGGCGCGCTCCGGGCAGACCGGCAACGCCATCGCGCAGGTGCAGCGCGCGATCAACTTCGTCCCGCCGGACAGGCAGACAGGCCTGCTCAACATGATGGCCGCAATCTATGCCAGCGGCAACCAGGCAAAGCACTCCAAGGCGGTGTACGAAAAGGTGCTCGAGAAGGACGAGAACAACCACGACGCACTCATGGGCATGATGCGCCTCGCGATGCAGTCGGGCGACATGGAGAAGGCGAAGGGATTCCTTTCGAAGGCCGTGAAGTCCGCAACGGACAACGTGGCGACCACCTCCTTCGACTGGGCGCTCCTCCACCTGATGAACAACGACCTCGGCGCTGCGAGAATGGCGTTGCAGAAGGTGACGGACCTCCAGCCAAAGAGCCTCCAGGCATGGGCGCTGCTTGCCGGAGTGCTGCTTCAGGAGATAGACCAGGCGAAGGACGATGCCGCGAAGAACTGCAGATGACGCGCGCGCTCGTGTGGATGCGCAAGGGCAAGGCTCACCAGAAGCAGGCGCGCGACGCTCTGGTCGTGGCCTCGAGGTCGCGGCCCGACGTCATCTCCGTCGGCGACATGATCCTCAATCTCGACATCGCGCTCGACGACGGCGAGAGCGCGGAGACGCACGCGCGCCAGCTTCTGCGCCAGGACCGTTCAAACAAGCTCGCCAACTACGTGATGGGGTCGCTGCGCCTGAGGGCCGGCGAATACAGCATCGCCGAGACGTTCCTCCGCCTCTCCGTCAGCGCCGAGCGGCCGCTGGCCGCCGCGCAGAACGACCTCGCGGAGGTGCTGCGCCGCCTCCAGCGTCCTGAAGAGGCCGAGAAGTTCGCGAGGGACGCCACCAAGACCGATCCCGGCCTGTACGTGGCCTGGGAAACGCTCGGATCCGCGCTGCTAGACCAGAAGAAGAACCTGGACGAGGCGGAGACCTGCGTAAACCAGGCCATCAAGCTCTCGAAGTCGGGCAAGAGCCAGGTCGAGGATGTTCGCATGTACATTACGCTCGCCCGCGTGCAACTCGCCAAGGGCGACGATCAAAGCCGGGCACAGGCGCGTGGCACGCTTAAGAAAATCCAAAAGCGCCAGTCAGAGCTTTCCAAGTACGACCTTGGCGAATTCGAGAAGCTGCAGAAGGCCGTCCAGGTGAAGAGGTGACCAGCATAAGGTCTTAGGGTCTTTAAGGAGTTTAAGGTCATTAATGAGGTTTAAGGAGTTAATGAGTTTAACGACATTAAAGACCTTAAGGACGTTAAAGACCCTAATGACCTTAAAAACCTTAGGGACTTTAATGACCTTAAGACCCTTAAAAACCTTAAAGACTTTAACGACCTTAATGACCTTTGGCAGTCTGTTTGCCATTTTGCCATTGCACTCACTTGCCGCCGACATCGAGGCGGAGAAGGCACGCATCGGCGGGAGCACAAAGTCGCACTGGAACTTCGGGCCGCTGTTCGAGTATCGGCGCGCCGCCCCAGGGCCGTCGTCGTTCTGGGCAGTCCGCCCGTTCTATTCCCATGTCGACGCGCCGGCCTCCGACACCTTCGCGTGCGATGTCCTGTGGCCGCTCGGCACCTATCACTACCACAACAAGGCCGACTGGTGGCGCGCTCTCATTGCCTACGGGGATGCGCGCGATGACGATCCCACGTGGAGCTTCAACGTGTTTCCGATCTGGTTCAGCGGCTGCGACAGGAAGGACGACGGCTATTGGGGATTCTTCCCGATCTACGGACATCATCCGCACTTCTTCTTCATGGACGACTGGGACTTCATCCTGTGGCCGATATGGCAGTCGTACTCCGTGAAGGACGTGCGCAGCCGCGCGATCCTGTGGCCGCTCGTCACCTGGCGCGACGAGCCGCGCGCGGGCGTGGGCGTTTGGCCGTTCTACGGGACCGCAACGCAGCGCGAGTCAGAGCACGGCTACGTGCTGTGGCCGCTCGTCACGTGGGCGAGCTACCTGGAGGACCGAGACACGTCCGGTGCCGGATCTTCCTGGATGTTCTTGCCGCTTTACGGGCAGGTCCGCCGCGCAAGGGAGTCGCAGACGCTCGTGCTGCCGCCGTTCTTCTCCTACGCGCGGACCGACAAGGCCACTCGCTGGCGGATGCCGTGGCCGCTAGTGGATGTCCTGCATTCCTCCGTACGCGACCGCATCTCCGTCTGGCCGTTCTACGAGACGATCGACGGCTATCCGTACGCCGACAAGGGACGCAAGGAGAAGGTGGAGGAGCGCACGCGCCGCTACGGCTGGTATCTGGTGGAGGATTCGGAGCTGGAGTCCGACAGGACGCTCGAGACGCGTTTCACGGTGTTTCCGTTCTGGACGAGCGAGCGGCGGTTCTCGAAGGCGAAGGACGGAACGCGCACGGAGGTCGCGTCCTACACGCGAGTCTGGCCGTTCTGGAGCTCGACTACGGTAAAGGGCCGCTCGCGCCAGCGTGTCCTGGAGCTGAACCCAATCCGCCACTCGGAAGGCTTCGACCGCAACTGGTCGCCGTTCTGGACGTTCTGGGAGTGCTGGGACCGCAAGGACGGCCGCACGCGCCATTCCCTCTTCTGGCACCTGATAACCTGGCACACCGGCGAGCGCCGCACGGAATAGTCGCCATGAAGCCTGCGATCAGAGCTCGTAGAGATCGCTAGGCTCGTCCTGGTCGAGGGCCGCTAGCGCGATGTCTTCGCGCTTGATTTCTCTGAGCGCTTCGCGCATCGACTCCAGCGCGAGGTGCGGGGCGTTGCAGGCGCGCGAAATGTGGGCGAGCAGGAGCATCTTCAGGTTCGGCGGTGCCACCTCGCGCACGAGATCGGCGGCATCTTGGTTCGAGAGATGCCCGCAACGGCCGGCGATGCGCTGCTTGAGCGAGACCGGACGGTCGGAGCAGGCGAGAAGCGTCGGGTCATGGTTCGACTCCAGCACCGCGCACGTGGCTTGTGCGAGCGCGTACTTCACTGGCAAGGTCGGCACGCCTATGTCCGTCCCGACGAAGAGAGTGGCGGTTTCGTCGGAGAAGAGATATCCAACCGCGTCGGCGGCATCGTGCGTGATGGAGAACGCGGACACGGAAACGTCGCCGATCGCGAAAGGTTCTCCCATCTCGAAGATGCGCCAGCCGTCGTCCACGCCAGTCAGCGTGGCGATGGCGTCCGCCGTGTTGCCGTTCGCATAGAGCGGCACCAGCGGGTGGCGCTTGTGGAAGGTGGCGATTCCCCTGCAGTGGTCGCCGTGGTCGTGCGTGAAGAGAAGGGCCGTCACGTCGTCCGCCCGCACGCCGCAGGCGGTCATGCGCTTCTCCAGCTCGCGGCACGAGAATCCGCAATCCAGAAGAAGAAGCGTTCCGCCTGACCGTATTGCGAGCGCGTTGCCCTTTGATCCGCTCCCGAAAACGCGTAGCCTCATGCGTGTATCTTCTCGTTGGCTGCGGCAACCTTGGCGCGGAGGGTCTCCTTGTGGGCGCGGAACTTCTCGCGAAGAGACGCGTCGGACGTGCCGAGGATCTGAACTGCCAGTAGCGCGGCGTTGGTCGGGCCTGCGTTGCCCACGGCGACGGTCGCCACCGGCACGCCGGACGGCATCTGCACCGTCGCGTAGAGCGCATCCAGTCCATTCAGCGCACCGCCCGCCACGGGGATGCCGATAACGGGAAGCACGGTGCCGGCTGCGAGAACGCCGCCAAGGTGCGCCGCGCCGCCTGCGGCGGCGATGATCACCTTGATGCCGCGCGACTCGGCGGTTTTCGAATACTCCAGCGCCACGTCGGGCGTGCGGTGCGCGCTGATCACGCGTGTCTCGTACGGGACGCCGAATCCATCGAGCGTCGAGCATGCCTTCTGAACGAGGGGCCAGTCGCTGTCCGACCCCATCACGATTCCAACAAGAGGTTCCTTACTGTCCATTTTGATTCTCCTTGAACGGAAGTCCGCATTTGCCTCTGGCGTCAGTTGGATGTCGAATGCCATGATGCGATTTCTCCCATGAGACGTGACCGCGCTTCCTTGGCGTCAATGACATTGCCAGTCTCCATTGAGATCCACCCGCGTTCAAGTTCCCTGTCGAAATCTTCGCCGGTCATGGCAGCCATGTCGGGTATAGGAGGTGGCGAATGCCTGACTTCAAAGGGGAAGCCGCCCACTAGTAGGGACTTTTTCAAGAATACCTGTATGGCGGTGGAAAGCGACATCCCCAGCGAACGATAGAGGTTCTCGCTCTGTGTCTTGATGTCGCTGTTGAGCCGGAGACTGTAGTTTATTCCTGCTTTCGCGGGGCGTTCCATGATCCTTGCCATATTGCTCCTTGTTCAATGTTTTGGAAGTATCATACCAGATCCTTGTGACGAAATCAACGCAAATAGCGATATTTTCAATGACATGTCATGCTGTCGCGGTATCAGTTAAACATCCGCCACGGTGGCCACGATCTTCTCGCGTTCGCGGCGTGAGGCGTACCATTTACGTGTGATTGTGTCAAACCGCGAATGCTTGAAATTTGAGTAGAAAAGAGATTCCATTCGGTAGGGCTTCTTGGTAAAATATGCGGCGTAGTCGTTTTCATAACCCTATTTAAGGAAAAGGAACGGGTAAATGGCAATCAAGCAGACATCGATCAGCTACTACGGGCTGAACTACGTGGAGCACGCGGAGGCGGACTTCGCAGAGATGAAGGCGCACGGCGTGACGTGCGTGATCCTCGCCGTCACGGAGTTCGACTTCGACTTTTGGCGGCCCAACATCCCGAAGATCGTCGAGAAGGCGCACGAGCTTGGGCTCAAGTGCGTGATCGACCCGTGGGGCAACGGCAAGTACTTCGGCGGCGAGCAGGTGTCGAAGTTCCTGCAGGACAACGTGGAGAACCGGCAGGTC
>CACXPT010000002.1 GCA_902769585.1 uncultured bacterium | reverse complement strand
CATCTTCATGCCGTCGCGTTCCATGAGGTAGGGGTAGACCTTGCGCATGAGGACGTAGCAGTTGGGGTCGCACCGCTCGTCGGGGATGGGGTCGTTGAAGTCCGGCCAGCCGCGGTCGAAGGCCGTGCCGAACTTGAGCGTGTCCGCCGCCTGCATGAAGCCGCTCACGCAGATCTGCTGCCCGTTCCACTCGCGCGTGCCGGCGCCCCAGGTCTCGCCGCCGCCGTGGTCGGAGTGGTGGTGGGAGAGCATCATGTAGTCGACGTCGGTCTTCGCGGGGTTGACGCGCGTCACGTAGCGGGCGATCCACTCGCCGGCATTCTTCGAGCCGTTGGGAAGGACCCAGATGGCCAGCTTGCCGCGCGCCCAGGCCTTGTGGTCGCCGCAGTCGAGGAGCATCGTCGTGCCGTCGGGCATGATCCAGAACATGCTCTCCGCCACGCCCGTGTAGATGAAGTGCACCTGGAACTCGCCCGGCTTCCACGGCGGAAGCTTCTTGCCCGCGAGGGGATGCCCCTTCCCGCTGCAGGCCGGCGCGCACTTCTCCTGCGCAGACGACGAACCGCACATGCCGAGCGCGCCGAAGAACGGCGCCAGCGCGGCGGACTTCATGAAGTTTCTCCTGTTCATTCTATTCTCCTTGATTTCAATTCTTGACAACGTTCGCCTTGCCGGTCGAGCGCCCTGCGAAGACGCCCAGCGCCAGCAGATATCCGAGGCACGCGAGCAGCACGCCGACGACGCCCGCGGCACCCGCGCGGCTCCCCTGCACGATGCCGAGGATCGGCGTCACGATTCCGCCGCCGACGATCGCCATCACCATCAGCGACGTGATCTCGTTCGCCTTCTCGGGCACGCGGTCGAGCGCGAGGCCCATGCACATGCCGAAGCTGTTCGCCGTCGCGAGCGCCGCGACGAACACGCACGCTAGGAACACGATCCATGTCGGCGCGAAGAAGATGCCAGCCGTCGCGAGGATGCCCAAGCCCATGCACCACGGGAAGCACTTCGCCGCCGACACCTTCGCAAAGAGCGCCGCCCCGCCGATCGCCGCAAGTGTCTTCGCCACGAAGTAGACCGTCGGCCCCATGCCGGCCTTGTCGAGATCCATCTTGTAGACGTTCTTGAGGTACTCCGGTATCGCCACCGCAAAGCCGACGTCTGCCCCCACGGAGAAGAGGATGCCAACCGTCATCGCGAGCACGTAGGGATGCTTTAACATCGCCAGACAGCTCTTGAAAGATGTTTGAGAGTTTGAAGGTTTGGAAGTTTGAGAGTTATCGCGTTCGTCGGGGATGGACGTGAACCACAGCCAGAGTGCGGCCACGACCGTGAGCGCGCCGTACAGCGGGAAGAGGAGCTTCCAGTTGCCGAGCGCCGTCGCCGTGAGATACACGAACACGGGCGTGAGCGCCGCGCAGATCGCCTTCACGAACTGCCCCAGCGAGATGCGGCTCGTCAGCTGTTCCGGCGGCACCACGTTGCTCATGAGCGCGGGAAGAGCGGCCTGGATGATCGTGTTGCCGATGCCGAGAAGCGCGAACGACACGAAGTAGATCCAGAAGCGCTCCGCGTTGGCCGCCAGCGGCAGGAGCATCGCGAACATGGTGACGCCGAGCGAGACGAGGACGGTGTTCTTCCTTCCGATCTTCCCGCACAGCACCCCGGTGGGGATGGATATGAGGAAGAACCAGATGAATATCATTGACGGCAGGAAGCCCGCCGTCACGTCGGAAAGCTTGCATTCCGCTTTCACCTGATTCATCACCGTGCCGATGATGTCGCTGAAACCCATCACGAAGAAACCCGCCAGCATTGGCAGTAGAGCAAGATTCTTTTTCATGGCGCTATTGTACCACAAATCCGCTCAGAGCTCATCAACGTATTTCGCGAGGATGCGGAAGTCGGAACGGACCTTGACAGTGTGCCGCGCAATGATGAACCCTGTCGACGGACGCTCCAACGTGAGCGAGAGCGTCATCTCGTCGCGGTCGTAGAAGCCGCTGAATCCCGCGTCGTTGTATTCCCAGGACACGATCTTCGTCCGAATCTCGACCGTCGCGAGCGTGCGATCGTCCGTGACCTTGAAGCCACGCGCCTTCAGCGCGTCCGAGAGCGCGTTCATGACGCGAGGCTCAGTCTTCATTATGAAGAACGCCGTCTCCTTCGGGAACTTGTCGCGGTGCTTCGGCAGGTTCTCCTGCACGTCGCCGGGCGTCCAGCACCCGAGGACAAAGAGAATGGCTGCAAAGAAGGCTGTCAGAACTGTGCGCATGTCTCCCTGTCGTCGAAGTGTATCACCTTGTCGCCGATCGTCTGTGTGGTCTCGTGCCCCTTGCCGCACACGACGACCGTGTCGCCCGCCTCGACGTTGGCGAGCGCGTAGCATATCGCCTTCGCGCGGTCAGGCTCGATGGTCACTTCCGTGCCAGCAGGGATGCCTGCCACGATCTGCTCGATGATGGACATCGGCTCCTCGCTGCGCGGGTTGTCGCTCGTTACCACGAGCCGGTCCGCGTTCGCGGCCGCGGCGGCGCCCATGAGCGGACGCTTCGCGCGATCACGGTCGCCGCCCGCGCCGAACACGGCCCACACCTTCCCCTTCGTGAACTCCCGCACGGTGGAAAGCACGTTGGCGAGCGCGTCGTCCGTGTGCGCGTAGTCAACGAACACGTCGGCCGCGCTTCGAGTCGCCACGCGCTCCAGCCGCCCCCAGCGAGGCTTAAGGAGAGGTATCTTCGCCACGATGTCCGCGAGCGGCACGCCGGCTCCATGCGCGAGCGCTGCCGCCAAGAGCACGTTCTGCACGTTGTACCGCCCCACCAGCGGACACCTCGCGACAATAAAGTCCTTAAGGTCATTAAGATCGTTAAAGCCTTTAAGGTCCTTAATGCCGCCTGCGACAGAAAGGCCACACTCGATCGTGCGGAGCGGCAGACTGCGGCAGATGTCGGCGAGCCGCCGACCGTACTCGCCGTCCACGCAGATGGCCGCGGGCGCGCCTGGCGTCGACTCCGCCAGGCGACGGAAGAAGTCGGCCTTAACCTGGAAGTACGCCTCCATCGTCTTGTGGTAGTCGAGATGGTCCTCCGTGAGGTTCGTGAAGCCGCCGCCGGCGAAGACCGTGTCGCCCGTGCGGCGCTGGTGTATGGCGTGGCTCGATACTTCCATCACGCACGTCGCGCAGCCAGCCGCCTCCATCTCTGCGAAAATTTCCTTGAGAGCAGGCAGGGGCGGCGTGGTGTAGCCGGTGGAGAAGCGGCGGCGTCCCGTGTACGCCTCCACCGTGGTGACATAGCCGCCGCCGCCCAGGAACTCGTCGAGGATCCACGTCGTCGTCGTCTTGCCGTTCGTGCCGGTGATGCCGTATATCCTCATGGCACCCCCTCCTCCTGAATGTCCTCGTACAGCTCGGGGTCTATCTCCTCGGGGATGTCCGGCTCCACAGCCATGTACCTGAGTACCTTGCTCGCGATGCGGCTGAAAGTTGGCGCGGCGCAGATGCCGCCCTGATGGTTGAAGATCGGCACGCCCAGCTCCTCGGAGCCGCTGCGCGAGCGGCAGTACGCCGGCTTCTGGTATGTCACTAGGATGACAATCTCCGGACGCGACGCGGGCACGATGCCGATGAACGACGCGTTGTACGCGGTCTTCGAGTATCCACGCCCCTCCTTCATCTGCGCCGTGCCGGTCTTGCCCGCCACGGAATATCCCTGCACGGCCGCGCGCCGCGCGGTGCCGCCCTTCTTCGCCACGCCGAGCATCATCTCGCGCACCTTGCGCGCGGTCGACGCCTTGATCGGATGGCCAAGCACCTCCTTCTCGGGGTGCTCGCTGAGCACGGAACCGTCCGGCGCCACGACCTTCTTCACGATGAACGGACGCAGCAGCTCGCCGTCGTTGCCGATCGCCGCGTATGCGCTAGCCAGCTGTATCGCCGTCACCGCCACGCCCTGCCCTATCGGCGCGCGCGACCACTTCACCTTGTCCCACGACTTCCAGTTCGGCAGCAGTCCCGTCTCCTCGCCCGGCAGCTCTATGCCGGTCCGCCGCCCCAGGCCGAACTCCGTCATGTACGTCCACAGGCGCTTCGGCCCCAGGTCCACGCCCAGCTTGCCGAAGACGATGTTGGAAGAGTGGACGAGAGCGTCGCGCACGCTCATCCTCTCTTCCCACTTGTGTCCCACATCGCCTGGCAGCCTGTAGTAGTTGGGGTCGTTCTGTGCGGTGTTCTTCATCGTGTCCGGACCGGCAACCCCCTCGTTCAGCACCGCGCACGCCGTGATGGTCTTCATCACGCTGCCTGGCTCGTAGTTCTCAGAGATGGCCCCGTTGAACCGCTCGGCGGCGGACGACTTGTTGTACTCGCTTGGATCGTAGTCGGGCAGGCTCGCCATCGCCAGCACCGCGCCCGTCTTGACGGAGAGGACGATCGACCATGCGCGCGCGGCCTTGTTCGACGCCACTCCCGCACGCAGCGCCTGCTCCACCTCGTACTGGATGTTCGGGTCCACGGTGAGGTACACGTCGTTGCCGGGCCTCGCGTCGACGTCGATCTCGCGGCGCACGCGCGCCTCCCCGCCGGTCGCGATGCGCGTTCCGCGCACCGTGCCCGGCATCCCCTTCAGCAGCCTCTCGTAGACCTGCTCGATGCCAGCGCTGCCCACGCCGCTGGCGGAGTCCCTGTTCACGAACCCAAGCACCTGCGAGAGCCGCCTGCCCTGAGGATAGACGCGCACCTGCTTCTCGTCGATAGCCAGCTCGTTGAACCTGCGCTTGGGATCGGACAGCACGGCATGGATCCCGTCGTCGTCGGACGTCGCCAGGTAGACATACTTCGCAAGGTTGGTGGAGGTGCTCGAGAGGCGTTTCGCGTATGCGTCCATCACCTGCACGAGAGGGATCTGCAGCACGTCGGAGAGCGTCTGCATCTTCTCGCGGCGCAGCTCCGGGCTTATCGGCTTCTTCGGG
Organism: uncultured bacterium; assembly: GCA_902769585.1. Taxonomy (GTDB): domain Bacteria; phylum Verrucomicrobiota; class Kiritimatiellia; order RFP12; family UBA1067; genus RUG572. The sequence continues at coordinate 49,184 of CACXPT010000002.1, read as the reverse complement.
TTGGTTGGATCTCTCGTGGCGGCCTGCGCGTCAAGGTGGTAGTCCCACACCGTCTTCGTCTGGGCCAGCACGCTCGTGTCCTTCGTGCCGTAGATCGAGCAGTAGATCGTCCCCCTTGCGCCGAGCGTGTTCCTGGTGAAGCCGTAGTTCGGCTGCTTCGAGTGCGCCATCACCATGTTCAGGTGGAGGAGGACGAGCCTCACGCCGATGCCGATCGCGCCGACTATGAGCAGCGCCACAGGGGCGTAGAAACGTAACTTTTCATTCGCGCCGGTCATGTGGTTTGCCGCATGTGCCGCGTCAACGGCGGGTCTGCCGCTTGCCGCGAGGGGCCGCCAACGCCATGTTACCCGTACGCGCCCTGGCCTGGGCGCGCGCAACGGCCATCTGGCCAGGGGCCGGCTTGCCGTTCGCCATCATCCTTATGACCTGGTCAGGCTGCGGGCTCTGCATCGCCAGCCCGAAGCGCGTGATCTTCTCGTCAAGGCGCTCGCGCGTCTTCATCGCGTTCCACTTGGCGTCCTCGCGCCCGTATTCGGCGTCGAGCAGCTTGACCTGGTTCTCCGCCTTGCCGATCTCCCGCATGATCGACGTGCACTGCGCGTCAAGCATCCAGTAGATCATCAGCCATATGAAGCTTGTCACGATGAGCGCGACGATTCCGGTCGCGCCGAACTTGAAGCGCGAGAACCTCTTGACGTGCCTTCTGTTCTTTCTCATCACCGTATCCTTTCTGCCGCCCGCAGCTTCGCGCTGCGCGAGCGTGGATTGCCCGATTTCTCTTCTTCCGCCGCCGTGACGGCGCGTCGTGTTACCAGATTCACCTTCGGGAGGTCACCCTCCCACCGTTCGCCCCCCGACTGGAGGGACACCATCCGGCCAGCGTGCGCGGCAAAGAACCGCTTCACGATCCGGTCGGTAATGCTTTCGAAAGTGATCACCGCGAACCTGCCGCCGGGCTTAAGCAGACCAAGCCCGCCCTCCAGCGCGCGCTCGAGCTCGCCCAGCTCGTCGTTCACCGCCATGCGCAGCGCCTGGAACGTCCGCGTCGCGGGATGGTGCGGGCCGGTGCGCCCCACCGTGCTCTCCACGAGCGCCGCAAGCTGCGCGGTCGTAGAGATGCGCCCCGCCGCGCGCGCGCGCACTATCGCCTTCGCGATCCTGCGCGCGGCCGGCTCCTCGCCGAGAGTGCGCAGCAGCGTCGACAGCTCTTCCTCGCCGCGCGTCGCCACGATGTCGGCCGCCGTCTCGCCGCGCGACCTGTCCATGCGCATGTCGAGCGGACCTTCCGCCCTGAAGCTGAACCCGCGCTCCGCCTCGTCGAGCTGCGGACTCGACACGCCGAGGTCGAGGAGCACGCCGTCCACGGAATCGATCCCCTCGTCGCGGACGATCTTCGCGATGTTCCCGTGGCAGCCGTGCACCAGCGTGATGCTCACGCCCGGCACGCCTCCAAGGCGTTCGGAACTTTCCGCCAGCGCCTGCTCGTCGCGGTCGATGCCGACAAGCCTCGCGCCCGTGCCCGCGCGCAGCAGTATCTCTCGCGCGTGGCCGCCCCTGCCGAGCGTGCCGTCCACGTACGTGCCGCCCGCCTTGATCGCGAGCGCGTCAATCGTTTCCCGAAGAAGTACCGGCACGTGCGTCATTGCTTCTTCGCCTCCTTCCGCCGTGCTAGCGCAGCACGGAAAGCGGCAACGTCGAGCTTCTTCGTCTTGGGCTTCTTCTCGCCGGCCCAGATCTGCGCCTTGCGGTACGCGCCGATGAGCGTCACGTCGCCGCGGATTCCCGCGAACGACAGGAGATCGTCGCCGATGCGGATGCGGCCCGCGCTGTCCACCTTGAGCATCTGCGCGCTCTGCGCAAGCGCCGTCGCGATCGGATCGTTCTCTAGGATGTCGGTGCGGGAAAGATCGGCGAGGAGATTCTGCATCTCGCGCACGGGAACGAGGTCAAGGCAGTCCTCTGACTCGTTCGGGAAAACGTATACGTACTCGTGCGCGTCCTTCTCCCCCACTTCCATTCCCATCGCGTCACGCCACTCGCTCGGAATCGTCAGGCGCTTCTTAGGGTCGAGGGTGTGGTAGAAAGTGTCGACGAGCCCGCCGACCATTTCTTTCCTTTCTTTTCTATCCTCAACAGCCATTTCGATTCCAGTTTTTTGGGCCGCAGACATACTGCTGCCACACTTCGCGACACATTATGCCACATCGCCCCACCGACCGTCAATCCCCCTTTTTGAAAAAATTCATTTTTCTTGCCGATGAAAAAAAGAAACCCCCTGCAAGATTCTTGCAAGGGGTCTGGAGTTGAGCTGGTTCTTGCGCGGCTACGTGATGGCCAGGCGCTCTGCGCGGCGGCGGCACGAAGGCGGCAGCGCCGCGCGCGTCGGCTCGCCCATCACGAACACGCCCTTCCCGCGCAGCGCCGCGGCGCCGTAGCGCGCAAGGAAAGATTCCACGGCCGACGCGGACGCGAAGAACACGTCGTCGAACGGCGGCAGAGCGCCGTCAGGTGCGCAGGACTCGTTGTCGTAGAGCACGACGTCGTCGACGCGCGCCCCTGCCCGCTTGAGCGCACGCGCCACCGCCGGACCGGCCTTCGCGCTCCGCAGGCGCAGGATCCGCCGCCCGCGCAGGTCCATGCCGCGTATCTCCTCTATGAGCCCCGCCGCCGAGAAGTCCGACTGCGGCATCACGTCGCTCCACACTCCGTACTTCCGCAGCTCCTCGTCTGTGCCCGCGCCGCACGTGAAGAACTCCGGCAGCTGGCGCCGGTCGCACGGACACGACTCGAAGAAGATGCGCACAGCCGAGGGCGACGTCAGCACGATGCCGTCGTACATCGGCAGCGCGTCGTCGCCACGCCACCTGGGCACCAGACGGATCAGCGGCCAGCATATCGGCCTGCCGCCGCGGTCCTCCACCGCGCGCACCGCCTTCTCCTGCACTGCCTCCGAGCAAGTGAGCAGAACGCGGCGTCCGCCAAGCTCGCCGAGGCGCGGCCAGAGACGCGACGCCACCCGGCCGACGACAAGGATCCCCGGACGGTCCTCGTCCGTCACGGACCTCACCTTGCCTAGCGTGGTCTGCACCACCTCCTCGCGCGGGCCTGCCGCGTCGAACACGAACGCGCACGGCGTATCCGCCGGCCAGCCTTCTTTCCGCAGACGCTTTGCCTCGTCCGCTGCGACGCGCAACGACATGAACAGCACCTGCGGCATCTCCGTGCCCGTGGAACGAGGCGTGTACGCCGAGAACCCGCGCGACTCGCCACGCCGCGTGAGCAGCATCCCCGTGCCGGTCGTCGCCGCGGTGAGCGCGCTCACACCAGGCCGCACGACGAACGGTATGCCCAGCGCGGCAAGCGCGTCCGTCTCTTCCGCGAGACGGCCGAACAGCCCAGCGTCGCCGCCCTTAAGACGCACCACGCGCCTCCCCTTCCGCGCCTCGTCGCAGATGCGTCTCGTGATTTCGTCCTGCGTCATCGAATGGGCCCCGCAACGCTTCCCTACGAAGGTGAAAGGTGAAGGGTGAAAGGTGAAAGGTGAAAGGTGGCCAAGAAGCGCGTCGTGTAGGACGATGTCGGCGGAAGAGATGTCGCGCATTCCGACGATGGTGCAGAGTCCAGCGTCGCCCACGCCCGCGCTCACGAAGCGCACGGCCTTCACGAACCGCTGCCGCATCGCGACGAGGCGCTCGTCGCCGGCCTTGAACACGATGGCCAGGAAACCTTGCGCCTCCGGCGGAGCGAGCTCGTCGAGAGGGATCGGCTTCACTTCCACGCCTTCCGGCAACCCGCCGCCGCAGAGGCGCCGCAGACCAGCCATCGCCATGATCGCGGCATCGAACTTCCCGTTCCTCACCTGCTCCAGCCGCGAATCCACCGCGCCGCGCATCGGCAGCAGCTTCGCCTTCGGGAAAGTCTTTCTGGCGTACGCAGCTCGCCGCTCGCTAGAGATGCCAATACGGGAGGGGCGCAACTTGTTGCGACCGTCAGCCCGCACCACCCAGCAATCGCGCGGATCTTCGCGGTTCGGCAGCCAGAACCAGTCGAGGTCGTCGGCCATGGGCGACGGCAGGTCCTTCGCGGAGTGGATGGCGAAGTCTATCTCGCCGCTGCGCACTGCGTCGTCGAGGTCGCGCGTGAAGAAGTCGGGCGCGCTCCGCTCGATGGGCGTGGCCAGGTCGCGGTCGCCCGGCGTGGAGAACGCCGTAAGGCGGTAGACGGTGCCAGGAAACTCGCGCCGCAGGAGTTCGAGCGCGGTCTCCGCCTGCAGGCGCGAGAGCATGCTGCCGCGCGCCCCCACGGCGAAAGTCGTGCGGCATTTTACTTTTCTGGGTAACGAAGCCATGCCGACATTGTACCATATCGCGCCCCGCAAGGATGTCGGGATATGCTATAATCGTCGCACGGAGACAAAACATGGACAACAAGAACACTGGAAGCAACTTCATCGCAAAAGGCAAGATCTGGGGCGGACTGTTCCACATGGGAGTGAACATGTGGAGCGACCAGCCCGTCGACTCCTGGGGCCCGTACAAGGGCGAGGACCTTGAGCTCGTCTGCCAGAAGAACCACCTCCGGTTCAACGAGGACGTTTGGCGGCACATCACCGCGCACATGGTAGAGGCCGGCATGAACCTCGTCGTCATCGACCTCGGCGAGGCGCTCAAGTACGCGAGCCATCCCGAGCTTTCCGTAGAGGGGTCGTGGGAGATCGACCGCTTCCGCGCCGAGCTGGCGCGCCTGCGCAAGATGGGCCTCGAGCCGATCCCTAAGCTCAACTTCTCCACTGCGCACGACGCCTGGCTCCAGGAATACGGGCACATGGTGTCCACCCCCACGTACTACAAGGTCTGCGCCGACCTCGTGCGCGAAGTGGTCGACATCTTCGACAAGCCTCGCTTCTTCCACATCGGCTACGACGAGGAGACCGCGGGCCACCAGCGGAAGTACGCCTACTCCATCGTGCGGCAGGGCGAACTCTGGTGGAACGACTTCCTCTTCTTCGTGAAGACCGTGGAGGCCACCGGCAGCCGTCCGTGGATATGGAGCGACTTCTACTGGCACCATCCGAAGGATTTCATGGCCCGCATGCCCAAGAGCGTGCTGCAGAGCAACTGGTACTACGGCGAGTCCTTCGCCCTCGACGACACAAACAAGAGCAAGACCCGCGTGCAGGCGTACATCGACCTCGACAAGGCCGGCTTCGACCAGATTCCGACCGGCTCGAACTGGTCCAACGACGTGAACTTCGGCAACACGGTCAAGTTCTGCGAGGAGCATCTCTCAAAGGAGCACCTCCTCGGTTACCTCACCGCGCCATGGGTGTTCACGCTGCCGAAGTTCGAGGCACCGAACCTTCGCGCCATCGACCAGGTGGCGGAGGCGCGCAAGGCGGCGGAACGCGGCTGAATGCGCAATCGACCAGCACTCGCATCAATAGCAATTCCCTCAGCCAAGATCCTACGGCATCTACCATCCAAACGGGAGTTCCACGCCTACGACATGCGCCTCCTTGGCGAAAGTCGGCGGCTCGCCTGGCTCGAACCGTCCGGCGACAGTCCCGTCTGCAGCGACTGACTCCGTCTTCCATGTCATAAGCTCGCGGACGCGGTATTCGCCCTTGTCGAGCGGCAGCACTTCGGCAATCGCGACCACCTTTCGCGAACCGTCCGAGAGACGCGCCGTGTGGATGACAGCATCGATCGCCGAGGCGACCTGCGAGCGAAGCGCCGCGAGCGGGATGTCGATGCCGCTCAGGAGCGCGCACGTCTCGATGCGCCGGAGGCAATCTTCCGGCGAGTTGGCGTGGATTGTAGACATGGAACCCGCATGGCCAGTGTTGAGCGCCTGCAAGAGATCAAGCGCCTCTCCACCGCGGATTTCGCCGATGACGAGGCGGTCTGGCCGAAGCCGCAACGCAGAATGGATGAGGTCGCGGATCGTGACCTCGCCCTGTCCGTTCTTGTCCGCCTTGCGCGTCTCGAATGAGACAATGTGCCGCTGCTGGAGCTGAAGTTCAGAGGCGTCCTCGATCACCAGCACCCGCTCACGGTCCGTAATGAAGGAACTTACGGCGTTGAGGACTGACGTCTTGCCCGAACTCGTCGCGCCTGAAACGATGACGTTCTTGTGCAATGCGACAAGTGCGCGGATCAGCTTCACCGTATCCTCGTCCATGCTGCCGAATGAAAGCATCTTGTCGATGGTGAGCGTGTCCTTCTTGAACTTGCGGATGGCGATGACGGTCCCCACGCGGGAAAGCGGCGGGATGACCGCATGGACGCGGCTGCCGTCGGGCAGACGCGCGTCCAGGCGCGGATGCATCTCGTCAAGGATTCGCCCGACGGACTTTGCGATATTCGTGGCGGCGGCCTTCAGCGCTGGTTCGCTGACGAACTTGGCTGGCACCTCCTCCAGCTTGCCGCCGCGCTCGATGAATATCTGTTGCGGACCGTTGATAAGGATTTCCGATATGGAATCGTCCTCAAGGTACTCTCTCACCGGTGCCAGAAACAGCACCAGAAATGAATTGTTGCTTTCCATCGTACTCCTTGCATCAGTTGCACGACCAGATGCTGACCGTGCGCATGAATCCTTACTTGCTCATTGCAGACAGTATACTACAATTCCGCCGTCTGTGGCAAATCGTCCAGTCGGTTCACCTTATTCCGCCGCGGTCTCAAGCACCTTCACAGCACGCCAACCACCCCACACGCAAAGACGCCACGGGCGGATGTTGCGCACGATCTTCACGACGTTGTCGTCGCGGTCGAGGAACGTCGCGTCGATGGGAAAGCGCATGAAGCACGTGTGGATGGCGTTGCATTTGAGGATGAGCAACCCTTCGCCTTTGGGAAGGGCCTTGCGCCCCATGAGTCCCTTGAAACGCTGCCAGAAGGTCTTGGCGACCTCTGCGCGAACTCCGATTATCACTACCGTGTCCATAATTTCTCCTCGATGTCGGGCGCCAAGTCATCTGCCCGTCATCTCACGATGCCTCTTGATGAGGTCACCGCGCTGCCGAGTCAAATCTTCGATGTTGCGGTGTGAATCTTTGTGCGCCGGGCGGCGTTTCCAGTCTTCGATGTGGCCGTTCAGGACGGCGAGGACCTCTTCAAACGACCGCTTGACCTTGAGAGCATCCTGCTCGTTCAGGGGGTAACCCTGCTTGAAGGCACTGTAATAATGTTCAAATGCCTCGCCATACTCCTGGAAATCATAATAGTCGACCGCCTCCCCGTATTCCTTCTGCGCTTGCGCAGAAATCGAGGAAGGTTTTGGCTCGGACTTTGGTTCCGGCTTTTGAATCTGAACCGGGACCGGCACCGGGCGTGGATCTATCCAGCCCTCTTTGGTTGGTGACGTGGCAGCCATCGGGGTATTGATCTGGACGATAAAAGGAACTCGCTGATATCTGCCCGTCCCGCTCTCAACATATTCAAGCCAATACGGCACGTTCGTCGGCATGAGCAGAAGCTTTCCCGAAACACATTTTCCGTCAAGTTTCGCCACGACGTTTGAGATGCTGGGAATCGTAACGCTGACCTTTTCCGCCATCCATTTCGACGGCGCAGGCAAATTCGTCGGCGTCGCCAGCGCGACTGCGAACGCAATGTTCGACTGCGTCACATAGCCCGCCCTCTCGTATTGGCAGACGTGTCCGCCAGGGAACATGTCGCGGAATTTCCTCGGCTCCTCGCTTCCGTCAATAAGACACTTGACCCCTGGCTCGAGATAAGGGACGGAAACCCTGACGGGCGACATTTTCCATTGGCCGATTTCAGAAGGCGCCGGCACCTTGCGCCTGACGCCGATCTCAACCTTAAAAGTGGAGGCAACGTCTTCATATCCGTGCCGGGAATACTTCACTACATGATCGCCCGGACTGAGCATCGCCTTGTCTGCGACAGGTTTCCCGTCCACCGTGCAGACGATGCGGTCCTCCAGCTTCCCCAGCGTCACCTCAACGGGCGACGGCGTCCATGCGCCCAACTTCGCGAGACGCATGCCCTTTCCGATCTCCACGACAAACGTCTGGACCTTGTCGTCGTATCCATGCTTCCTGAACACACAGCGATAAGGTGCCGTTCGCGGCTTCACAGACAGTGATTTCGTAGTCTGCCTGTCCTCGAAAAGGCAGAGGACCGACGCATCAAGGTCTTCCGGCAGCTCGACCCTTACGTTCGACGGGATGAAATCACCGCTTGTCAGAATCAGAGTCCTTCCATCAAAGTCAGCGGGGACCGCCTTGGGTTCATGTCCGAACAGAGTGATTTTCCGTGATGCCGGCTTCCCGTCCTCAAACTCAAATAGCCGCGTCTCTCCGGCATACACGGCGCTTCCGTCGATTTCGACCTTGTCGCCGCACCGGTTGTCAACAATTCCAATTGCCGCTTGACGCGCCTTCGCAAGCCGCCCGTTGAAGCTGGCGGATTCATCCGACGCCGTCTCGTAAAGACACCCGGCCGGCAGGTCTATCCGAGGCCCTATCGCGCGTTTCAGCCTCGATTCGGCCTCCGCGAGGCGCGTACGCCGCGTATTGATCGGCTCTGCTTCCAGCAAGCGGTCGAAGTCAGCCATGAACTCGTTTCGGGCCAGCTTGAGCCGAGCCTCTTCCAGCTGCTTCTCCCTTTCGACATCGACAGGAGCTGGAGTCTGAGGGACTGGCGGTCGGGCGGAAGCGGACACAGGCGGCTCAGGGTTGATGTAACGATCGATGTACGGCCTTGCGACGATGACGGCGGCGGCTGTCATCACCACGGATGCAAGCACAAGAAGCGGCGTCTTCCACCGTGAGGGCCGCGGCAGTTTGCGGACCGACTGCGACTCCTCGCCCTCGTGCTCCTTCTGCCACTCCTCGCGGTAATGTTCCATCAGTTCCACCAACCGCTTCTCGTCAACTGGATTCGCCTTCTTCCAGGCTTCGAACCAGGCCAGAAGCCCATCGTCGTTGATGGCCACCGTCTTGTCGGTATCACGATCAAAGAACTTTGTCTCGGAAGTGCCGCTTTCGACATCGCGGTAGAACAGTTTGCGTATCTCGACCGCCACCTCGTCCGCGCTTGTCATGCGCTTTGAGACGTCAGGATCGGTCATGCGCCTGAGCAGCAGCAGCAAGTCGCGGTCGTCCACGACTCGCGGATCGTCGAACACGGGCGCCTTGCGCAGTCTGCATCGCTCGAAAAACTGTAACATTCCCGACTGTCCGCCGGTGATGCGCGGATAGGCCATCTTGCCAGTCAGCGCTTCGTACATGCAGAGCCCGAGAGCAAAGATGTCCATGCCAGGTCCGCCGCGATCCCTTGTCGTGACAATCTCTGGCGGCGCGTAGTCGAACGTGCACGGCGTGATGCCGCTGACCGTACTCGCATCGCCTGTCTTGACGATCCCGAAGTCCATGATCGCCACGCGCTCTGGACATCCGTCCGGATAGTACAGGTTGGAGGGCTTGATGTCCCGGTGGATGATCATCGGGCGATGATTGTGCATCAGGCCGAGGCCGCGCGCATAGCGTTCAAAAGCTGCGAGGACGATATCCTTCGGCAGACCGCCTGGCGACAATGCATCGTTTCTCAGCCTCGCCTCGATTTTTGACCTGTTGATGGCGTCTCGCAGCGAGCTGCCCGGCATGCCGGGCAGGAAAGACATGACGAGAAACGAACGACCATCCTCCTCGAAGAAGTCTATGAAGCGCGTGAAGCACGGGTCGTCAAGCTCTTTCATGACCTCGGCCTCAGCATGGAAACGTTCGCCAGCATCTGCATTCTTGAGCATCTTGACGGCAACAGGCTGGTTGCACTCGAGCCATCGCGCCTTGAACACCTCTCCGAAACCGCCTTCGCCGATGAACTGCAGGCGACGGAACGTCTTTCCGTCATGCTTTTGCTCGACGAAGCGCACACGTCTGAACGCATCCTGCAATTGGGCGAAGTCCTTGTACCGCTCATTGCGGTCAGGAGTCAGGGTCTTGTCGAAAATGGTGTCAATTCCGAGGAGAAGCCGCCGCGTGTTGCTGACGATGCGGATTGGCGAATCCTCCGCGACCTTGGCCCAGCGGGCGAAAAAGGCGGTCATGTCGTCGCCGCAGGAATCATGATAGGGGAGCCTCCCGGTGATGATCTCATGCAGCACGACGCCCACCGAAAACACGTCGCTCTGCTGGTCGCCGCGGAATACGCCGTCGGTGAAGTCCGGGGCGAGGTAGTTCCAGGAGCCGCGTATGTTCCCCTCCTCGGTGATCGTCCCGTCGCTCTGCCGCGCAACGCCAAAGTCGATCAGCTTGACAACGCCGTCGCGGCACAGGAAGATGTTTCCCGGCTTGACGTCCCGGTGGAAGATTCCGAGGCTCGCCGTATGGCCGAGTCCCGCCGCGACCTGGGAGACGATATCGATTCCTTCGTCGACGTCAATGCCCAGGCGGTTCTTCATCGGATTCCACCTGTTGAGCGCGTCAAGGCGCTCCTTCAGCGTTTCGCCCTCGAGGACCTCCTGCACGACAACGTGCTTCTCATGGTCCATGGCCGTCTCCCGAAAGCATCCCAGATAACGTACGACATTAGGATGCTCGATGGCCTTCAGCTCATTGATGCGCGATTCAAGCTTCCGCCACTGCGCATCCAGGCTGTCCCCGTGCTCGTACTTTATCTTCAGGGCGACAATCGTCCCGACGGAAACGATGCCGTGCAGGTCCTCGAGGCACTGCGCCTTCCACACCTTTCCCTGCGCACCGACGCCAATGACATTCAGCAGCCTAAATCCGCCGACCGATTCATTCGTATGACTGGCGTCGGTGTTCATCGCCACGGCTCTCCCTTACCGCACCATCACGACCCTGCCGTCGGGCATGGATGGCGGCACAGACTCAGCCTTCGCGGTGCCACGTCCGAACTGGATCGAATCCCGTTCCGGGATGACGACGGAATCGACGTGCTGGTCGGCCTCCTTCGGGAAGTCCTTGTCGAGTGTCAACCGCGGCGTCTCTTGGAGCAGATAGTCGATCATGCCGACCTCCATCGGGTTCGCGACATCTAGGTCGCTGTGGAGGAACGTCGGGCTGCCGAAGATGCCCTGGATGGATTTCAGCTCCGGCGTCTCGACAAGGAACGCCTCGTTCGCACCAAACTGATTGAGTATCTTGAGGTTGCCGCCCGCCAGCCGGCCATCGATAAAAATAACCGTGTCATTCGGCTGGTTGTTGATCTTCGGCTCCAAGCCGTTAACCGACTCAAAGTACGCGATCTTCGGATGTGCGGGATTGCCGACGTTGTTGATCGTAAGCGTGCCGCTGGCCTGCAGATAGCTTACGTCGCCAAAGTCCGATGCGGACACGGTGATGTCGCCGCCCGCCTTGAGGAGACCGTTCGCCTCCATCTTACCGGCCGTGTAGATCGAGAGATCCCCACCGGCGATGATCGCCGAAGTGTCGCCCAAAGCACTGAAGTTCGCCTCGATACCACCAACACTGACCGTATCTTCCCTCACTTTTCCTTCCTTATCGATCGAGCTAACCGTTTGTTCAAAGCCGGAAACATTTACGGACGAAGGCGCCCCCGACGAATCTCCGCCTTGGAAATCAGTCCCGTTCGCCGCCGCGAGACGGGCGTCGCCACCTACCACAGCGCGCACCTTGCCGTCCACGCCAAGATAGCCGTCGCCACCAATCGAGCCGCCGACCGAAAGGTTTATGGCGTCAGCCGTGATCGCTGCGGACACGTCCTGCACGCCAGCGGCACCATCGTTAACCCCAATAGCGTTTCCACTTTGCGTGACATTGCCATCGACGAGGACATTCGCCGTTGACCCGGCCGTTATCACGCCCGTATCGCCGAACACGAGGCTTCCGTCGCCAGACGCCACAACCGACGCAGCGTTCCCTGCCGTCATACTCCCGTTCATCGTCACGTTCCCGCCGCTGACACGGATCTGGGCATCTTTTGATGCCATCATTTTTCCGCCCAGGCTGACGCTGCCGGAAGCTCCCGATCCGAAGCCGCCGATAATAGTGGCATTACCTCCGTTCCCGGACGCCGAAACGGTCCCGTTCACATTGACAGTGCCATGGGCATCTGATCCGTATCCAACGACCAGAAGCGTCTCGCTCTCGTCGCCAGACGCGCTGATCGTCCCCGACACGTTGACATTGCCAGACGCATCGTCTCCATAACCCGCGTACGCTCTCGCATGGCCGTTCCTCCCATTTGCCGCAATTGTCCCTGTTATGTTCACCGTCCCTTTTGCCGACTTGCCAAGCGATGCCGCCATTTCCACATCTGCATTGTCCCCAACGGCATTTACCGAACCAGAAACATCAATTGAACCAACAGCGGCATCGCCAGACCCAGTCCATACAAGTATTGTGGCATCCTTACCCGTAGATACGACATCGCCCGAAAACCTTACACTGCCTTTCGATCCTGTGCCAAGACCAGAACCTACTTCTACCCTCGTCTTGTCACCGGTGGCAACGATACGTCCGCCTACCGTCGTTTCGCCTTGGGCATTATCCCCGTGCGCAGATCCAATGGACAAAGCCCCCCCGTCACCGCTCAGCGCAACGAGGCCGTCCACCGTCAAGTCGCCCTGGGCGTTATTTCCCGCTGCCGATCTAAGCACGATGATGGCATTCTTGCCGCTGGCAGAAACCTCGCCTCCCTCTTCCACAGTAAGCCGGCCTTTGGTACCTTCCCCAAGGCCGGTGCGAACGGTCACGAGCACCCCCTCGCCTTCGCCACGGACAGTTCCGGATATCGACACGTTGCCAACAGCATTGTCCGAGTTCCCCGTCTCGATCCATACGTCGGCTTCCTTGCCTTTAGCGAGGATGTTGCCTGATATGTTGACATTTCCGCTCCCGCCTTCCTTGCCGCCAGTTCCGACGGTAATCACGGCATTGTCGCTCTCGGCAAAGACGGTTCCCCTTATATCGATGTCCGAATCGGCTGTCCCAGACGAGAACCCTGAAGCGATTCTCACTCCTACGCGTTCGCCGGTTGCGCCAACAACGCCATCCTTGCCGATGGTCACACCACCGCCCGGGAGCCCCGCCTGCAGAAAGACTTTCTCAGCCGCGAAAACGGTTCCATCCACAATTACGTTGCCGACAGTCACGTCAGAACCTGCGGTCAAGTCCACTCTTGAATTCTTACCAAGGGCGTATATGTCGCCATTAACGCGAACATCGCCGGTGCCCCCCTCAAGCAATGCGGAATTTACGGCAATTTGCGCCGACTGTCCTTCTGTAATGAGGGTTCCGTCAACCACGACGTCATCATAGACGGACGTGAGTCCCAATTCTGCGCCATCACCACTAACAGATATCGTCGCACCTTCGTTCACAGTCAGTTTTCCGTAGGCGTACACGCTGACGCCGTCATTTGCGGCGACATCGCCAAGCGAAAGGTCGCTGTTGTCGATGAGGTCAACAGACCTGCCGACGACCGAAACACTTCCCTTGAAATCATTATTGTTCATTGCATCGACGTCGCCAGCAGCATAGATGCTCGCATCGCCGGCGGCAATCGCCATTTTGTCAAGATTCGCATCGCCGTTGAAGGCCTGCACAAGAAGCGGACTCGCAACCAGAATGTCGTCGCCACTTTCGTTGACGACACCCGCAACCACCGTAGCAGAAGCCTTTGACGAATATATGCCGCTCGAGTCACGGGAGGCAAGCGCCACGCCTCCCGCTCCATTCACATATCCATTCACGTCAAGGCCTTTGCCATTTCCTCCGGCCGCATAGAGATATACGACATCGTCGGACGAAATCACGCCCCCTGTCTTTTCCAGCGTTATTCCGCCCTTGCCGCCAGAGCGGACACCCTCCGGCGTGTAGCCCGCGCCGACAAAGACATTGCCATTCGCCAGAACGCCTCCTGAGATGGCAATGTCTCCATTTCCGCTTTCATTGCCAGCCGATGTAATGGACACGCTGCCACTTTCGCCCAAGGACAGGACATCGCCCCCTATCGAAACGCCCCCGTTACCCGAAGCGATGGAAACTTCAGAATCCGCTCCCGTGCCCTGGATGGTAAATCCTTGAGCAATCGAGACATCGCCGCCGGCATCCAAGTCTATGTTACCCGTCGCGCTTACATCACCCAACACCAAACCGCCTGGCGTCGAGATCGATACTGACGAACCTTCGGCACCAACACGGTCGGCAAACACATTAGCATCCCCAGTCGCATCGACGGCACCCGACGCCTTGAACATTGCCGTCCCCGTCGTGATGACGGCCTTAGACAATCCCACATCGCCATTTTTGGCGTCAACGGACAACATTCCGGGGAAGATCATGTCGCCGCCGTAGAACCAACCAGCCGATATTTTCGCCCCATCTTGCGCCACGATACCGGATTCGTCTCGGCTGCCAATCCCAACACGATAGCCGCACACTTCACCACCGATGTCAACGCCCTTCCCAGCACCTCCAGCGGCCCACACATAAGTGCTGCCATACTCTCCCAGCACCGTTCCGCTTGCGTTCACGGTCACCCCACCCTTCCCGCCGGTGAGACTCCCATTGTAATCGTATCCAGCACCTAACAGCGTTTCAATCCCAGACTGCACAGTGCCATTCACCACAATGTTCCCGGCTGAACCTTCCAGCTGCGCGGCATTGACGTACGCATAGCCGTAATCGGGGTTCATGGCCGAGATACTCCCGTCCACGGTCACGTCTCCATCGCCTGACCAAACCATGACGCCACTCGTCTCAGCTGTCACATCCGCCGAAATATCGACACTGCCCAACGCCATTGCCGAAACGCTACCGTAAGCGTCCACGTCGGAATTGATGTCAAGGTCCCCATACGTCAGCAGCGACACGTTCCCAGCTGTTGACTGCAGATTGCCGTCAACCTCCAGATCGTCGTATGCCGTCATGTCAATGTCGCCAGCCAGGACGAGCGAACCGGTCTTCGTTGTCCCAAGAAGCGCTGGTTTTCCCGATCCCGATGAGGCCTGGGAAGGCACGGAAACGATGGTGCCTGCCGATTTGACGGACAGCGATCCGCCAACGTCCAGGTCTCCCAGCGACACTTCCGCGTCCGCGTCGGCGAAGTCCCCGAAATTGACCGATACTTTTCCTCCGCCGACGTCATCAACAGTCATCGTACCACTAGACGCATTGATCGTCAGGGACTTCACGCCCGTGAAGTCACCTGCCGACGAGACCATCTTGCCCATAAGTGCCACCTGGTCGGCGGAGAATGTCGAATTAGCTGCCGTCGAGACTTCACCGCCGAACGACGAGAACTCTGGCATGGTCGCCGTGCCGTTGCGGAGATCGTCGGCGTTAGAGAGGTTCCCGGCGGCGGCGGCAAAGAGTCCACCGACGTTGACCTGCGACGAAGCGCCGAATGCGATACCGTTGGGGTTGATCACCCACACCGAACCGTTGCCGCTGATGATTCCGTCGATCTGCGACTTCGAGGCCGCCGCGTCCACGAGGTTGAAGAACGTCGTGCCCGCGCCACTGAAGTTCATCTCCTTGCCCGCCCCGATGTTGAACTTCGACCAGTCGAGGACGGCTGAGGCACCGCCAGAAGATACGAACTGCGCATAGGCGTCCGTGTTCTGCGCGAGATTCGCGCCAGTAGCAACCGTCATCGTCGCGTCACCGCCAAGGACGGTGGTTCCCGCAAAAGCGGGGACGGCCAGTGTCGCCAACATCAGGAGAAATGTCGTCTTCATACCTGGAATTCCTTTCTTAGAACTGAAGCTGGAAGCCGAAATAGACCTCCATGGTGCGGTCGTAGTCGTCGTCCGTCTTCGAAACGTCGCTATCAATCATCGGGAACGCTATGTCGCAGCAGAGCTTCGAGTACTGCGTAACGGCGAGACGTGCGCCTATGCCGGCCGAACACAGGAATCCCTCATCCTCATAGCCTGACGGGAGGTCGTTGTAGCAGGACCAACCGTAGTCAAAGAACGCAAGGAACTGAAGGCGGTCGAAAGCCACCTTGTCCGTGCGGTCGCTGACAAGCGATGCGAAGAGGTCAACCAAAAGCGGCGTGCGGAACTCAAACGTACCGTAAAGGCCATAGTCACCCACATAACCGCGCGTACGGTAACCGCGAAGGCAGTTGTAGCCGCCCAACATGAGTTTTTCCGTCGGGATGAGCGTCTGGTCTGTGTATTGGCCTTCAAGCTTCATGAACAGCTGCCAGTTGTGGCTGATCTGTCCATTCGAATCCGCCGTGCCAAAGATAGACTGCAGACGGGCCACCTGCCAGCGGAATAGCCAATAGCTCTCCTCTGCGCCCGTCCAGGTCTTGTCGATGTCGTCACCCGCATTCATCACGTTATAGACGCCCTGAACCGTCGCGAAGTTGCGCCCGCTGAGCCCGTCGGGCCTCTTCCCCGTGTAGCTGAGCGCAAGAGAGAGCGGCAGGATATGCGTACCGCGCTCGTTGAGCGCCCTGGAGGAGACGGTGTACTGGTCTTCGATATAGCGCCAGAGGACACCAGCGGAGAGCGCCAGGAGGTGGCTGTCGGTACTGTAGAGGTTTTCAGAATGCTGTAGTCCGACGAAATATCCAGTACCTTCAAGATCCAGCGCAGGAATGATGTCGTCGATCTCGACGCGGGACCAGCCGCCGTAAAGCGTGGTGTTGCCGCCAAACCAATAGTCATGCGGAAGCATGTACGACGCCGCGCAGCTGAAAAGCTCGGTCCCAAGGCTCATGGCAGGCGATATCGTCAAGACGTCATCATGCTTCGTCAAGTTGAGGTACTGCATCGCAAGTGAAGTCTGCCACTCGTTGACGTCGCGCAACCCATAGTTGTTGACTTCCCAAACCGCATGGAAGGGAATGCTCTCGTGAACCGTCAGGTCAAGATCGGCATAGCGCGCCACACGACGGTCATTGCCTTCGCCTTCGATCGGCTTGCGGACGGAAATGTCCGTGTCTATCGTCAAGTCAGGATGCGAGTTCACGTCGAAAAGAATGCTTCTCAGGCGCCGATAGTCAAACGTTTCGCCTTCCTCGATCTTCCTGAACCGACTGTCGATCTGGCGCTTCGAGAACCAAGATCCATCCTCCTCATCGTCCTCGAACTTCACGTTGACCTTGCCAAAACGCCCCTCGTCGACAAGGATTGCCAGCGTCTTCTGTTCCTTGTCATATGTCCCCTTCTTCGCAAGCTGGATGGTGACAAGATAATAACCCAGCTTGAGCAGCTCCTGCCGAACCTTGCCCATCGCCTCAATCACGTCGCCAACGGTCTTAGCGCCTTCGTCGCAAAGCGCCTCCAGCAACTTCCCGGAAATGTCCTCGCGCTCGGCAAATTCTGTAGAGCCAAACACCTTGATGGCCGCAATCGGCCCGATGACACGTCCCTTGACGGCATCAAGTTTATGATCCGGCTTCGCCGTGTCGTTTGCCGCAGGGAGAGCCTTCGCTTCCTTAGGCGCTACCACGGGCGTAAGGGCGCGGCGTTCAGCATCGCGCATCACGCCACCGGCACCAGCCATCGGCCCAAGACCATCTTCCGCGATCGCCGCCATCGAGGCGACTGCGCATACGATCGCAGCCACCATCGGCATAACGCCACTTGTGAGCAGCTTTTTCATTTGGGTCCCTTCTTTCCGTTTCTTTACATGTTCTCCTTCTCCAGCTTCTTGCGCAATTCGATTGCGCGCCTGAGATCTTCAAGTTCACTCCGCCGTTTCGGGTCTTCGATCGTGCCGATGCTGTCAGTAAGCTGCTTTGCGGCATCCACGGCTCCAGAATTAAACGCATCAAGTGCCGCCGCCAGGCCGCTGAACGCGCCACCAGGTTCCATTTTCTTAGGCGCTGGCAGCGTAATCGGCTTCGCGACCTGTAGCGTGAAGGCGATTCTCTGCGAAACAAAATCAGGCTTTGAATAGACGACCTCGTGCACTCCAGGCCTGAGTTCCGTTCCACCTTCTACATCCATGCCGTCCACACGGCAGACGACACCAGCCTCGAGCGCCGGGACGGTGACGCGAACCGGCAGCGGCACGAGGCGTTCCGGACCGACGACAAAGGTGGCACCGTCAAACGCCGCAGCCTCCTGCGGCAACATGACGAACTCATAACCAGCGACCGCGATGTGCGCGTCAGCGGGCCAACGCCGCTCGAACGTCACAAGACGCGTCTCTCCGGGCGGCACGGCGACAGGATCTGCATCTGTCAAAACGGTGACCGCAAGCGGCGTCTCATTGCGCACGTGTCCGCGCACGCGTAGTCGTTCGGCATCATACTCCGCCCGGAGCGCCTTTTCAGTCCCGACGCCAAGGGCGGCCAATGTGGACGGGGCCTTCCAGTCCGCAAGCAGGGTATGCACCTCCTCAAGCCGGGCACGGCGCGTCTCGACGGGAAGCGCCTGAAGAAGCCGACGGCATTTCGACTCAAGTTCGCGGGCACTCGCGATTAGTTCCGCATTCCTCCGAGCGGCCTTGAAGTCGGCCGAGAACGACCACTCGCCGACAGGAGGCGGGACTTTGACCGTCTCGGACAGGCGCGTCTCGAATGAGTATTCCTTCGGCTCATAGTCCCTGACATCGGGATACGTCTGCTCCGGACGGTAGTAGCGCACAACATGCTGGCCGCGCCGCAACGAAATCACCCCGGCCGTCCGCTTGATCCCGTCGACAAGGCACAGGATGCCGTCCGAAATATCCGGCACGGTCGCTTTTGTTTCGCACACGCGCTCCTCAAAGTCGCGCGGCATCACGGTAAATACGCGGGATGCGAAACGCTCCTCCCGCACATGAATCGGCTCACAGCCCTCGCTCGTGAGCGACGCTCCGACGGGATAGCCGTTCGTGAACACGACGGTCGCGACAGATACCGCACCTATTATCTGCCCTCCGAACTCTACGGTGCGGTCGGTCTTGTTGTCGATCACTCCGACTGTCCACTTGCCGCAGCTTTCTATCCGGCGGCGTAGTGCTTCGGCCTGCGCGGAACCTATACGCCGTTCGGCCTCCGCCTGCTGCAGGGCGATCTCCGCCTGGCGGACGAGACCTCGCCAGTTCCCGACGTGCTCTGGGCCGACGAGCATGATGTTGTCCAAGTAGCGGCCGCACTCGGCGACGACCTTGACGCCGGCCTCCTCGCCCTCGCGGCGTCTACGCGCAGCGGCGATCCTCTTGTCGGCACCTGCCACCGACTGCATGTCTAGGACTTCGCGCCATTCGCCCTGCCACGCCACATATGCGGCGTCCGCGCGGTCTATCGGCGTTTTGGCGTCCACATAGCCAGCCTCCACGCGAACCGCCGCCTCAACAGCCTTCGCCGCCAAATCACGGCGACGCTGCTGGAGCATTTTCTCTCGCTCCTGCTCCGCCTTTTCGCACGCATCCCGGTTTATGCGGGCGGCATACTCGGATGACATTGAATCTTCAATTCTGGAAAAGTCCTCTGCGGCGATTTCGCCACGCCACTCTTCGCGCCAAGATGCAATCCGCTTTTTGCAGACATCCGCCGTAACATTTGTTCCTCGGCACGCCTCGACAATCTTATTGGCCCCATCTGTTGCATCACGCAAACGTCTTGCGGCGGCTTCTGCGGCATCGCGCTTGCGGCGCGCCACGTAGGCACGGGCGAATTCGTTCGTTTTGACAACGACTACATTGGCCACCGCAGGCTTGTCCCGCCAAGCGAGCACCCACTTGCTGGCTTCCGCATCGGCGACGGTCGCAGTGACGGAGTCCGTCTCGAAAAGTCTCAAGACGGCGTCCGCCTGTTTAGAGGCGTCCTTCCGTTGCTGCTCATCCTCGACCTCTTTCACTTTCCAGATTTCTTCGGTATTCTTGTTCTTCATCCACTCTTGGAACCCAGCCACCTTGCGGGCAACGACATCTTTTCCCACAAAGGCCAGGATCAAAACGGCGACTGCCGCTGCAATCCACGCCAACGGCTTCCATGTCGGCAAACGATGTGGAGAGGACTTGGGAGGGACGGGCTTCAGGCCATGAGACGTCGCGCCTGTCGGCGAATCAGTCCTTGAAGGTGGCGCCGAGGGTATACAGGCCGTAGTGGCTGGCATGTCGCCGGAGACCGGAACCTCCCTCGTCACGGCCGCCAGGCGACGCCGCAACACTTCAGCGTTCTGCAGCCGTTCACGTGGATCGAGCGCCGTCATGTCCCGAAGTAGCGCATGCAGCAAGGGGCGTCGCCGGACAACAGGGGAATCGAATGAAGGCGGACGCTTGGAGCGCGCACGTTCGTAGAACTCCGAGAATGCCCGTGGGCCCGTCGGCAGCCGCGGATATCCCGTGCGGCCGGATATCGCCTCGTACAGGCAAAGGCCCAATGCGTAGATGTCCATCCCTGCGTCGCCGCGGCTACCGCCGATGACGACCTCCGGAGGCATGTAGTCGAGCGTGCCTGGCACCTGCCCCGTTGTGGCGGTTCCGCTCACGTCACGGGCAATGCCGAGATCCATAATCGCAGCCCGTGCCGGCTCTGATGCGGGATAGTAGAGATTCGACGGCTTAATGTCGCGGTGATAAATGCGCAGCCTGTGCAAGAGCGCCAACGCGCGCGCATAACGCCCGAACGCTTCGATCACATCGTGAAACGGCAACGGTGAGCCTTCCGCCCGGCGAATCGCGTCACGCAACGAAGCGCCAGGCATTCCTGGAAGGAAATCCATTACAATGAAGGCACCGACCGCAGCCACGTCTCGCGTCTCGAAATAGTCCACGAAGCGCACGAACGCCGGGTCGTCCAGCCGCTGCATGACACGCGCCTCGCGGCGGAACCTGTCTCCGAACTCGGGACGCTTGAGCTGCTTGACGGCAACAAACCGTCCAGTGGCACGCGAACGCGCCTTGTAGACGCAGCCGAATCCACCCTCGCCCACCAGCCGCAGCAGCCGGTAGGCGTCCGACGCGCTTCGCACCTCACGATAGCGAATCTGCCTCAAGGCGTCGCGAAACGCCGCAGCATCGGGATAACGGGTCTCCGGCTCTTCAGACAGCGCCTTGAGCAGAACTTCGTCGGCGTGCGAAAGAACTCGCCTGGCGGCGGCTCTGATGCAGATCGCGCAAAGGCCCTCCTTGCGCTGGCTCCAGCGGGAAAGGAACGCGAAGTCTGCCTGCTCTCCCTTTTCCGCCTTGCGCGTATAAGGAAGCTGGCCTGTCAGCATCTCGTGAAGGACGACCCCGACGGAAAACACGTCGCTGGCCGGCGAACCGTGAAATGCCGGGGCTGCAAACTCGGGAGCCATGTAGTCGAACGTACCGGCGAAACCGCCCGTGGACGAGTGTGACTCGGCAGATGTGCGGTGCGCAAGTTCAAAGTCGATCAGCTTCACGGATCCGTCGCGTCCGAGAAAGACGTTTCCTGGCTTCAGGTCGCGATGGACAAGCCCCGCCGCGTGCACGTCTGCCAGGCCCGCGAGGATGCCGTCCACGATCCGCAGCGCCTCGTCGGCGTCGATCCCGCCCGGTTCGCGCGCCAGCATGTCCTTGAGCGTCCAGCCCTCCAGCCACTCCATCACCGCCACGTTCAACGACTGAAACGGCCCTACAACGGAGAAGCTTCCGCGATAGCGCACGACATGATCGCCCTGGAGCGACGCCAACTTGGCAATGCGGCGCTCAAAACGCGAGTAGGCATCCGGGGCGTCTTCGGACGGCATGGCCTTGAGCGCCACTGTATCGCCGACCGCGACGCCAGGGAAGTTCCCCTCGCAGACGGCGCGATAGACGGAACCTTGGCTTCCGGACCTGCCTTCGCCGGTCTCCACCCGAAAGACGCCAAGTCGTCGCTCTGCCCCGTTACCCATCACTCATGCAAATCCTTGAGGGCCCTCATAAGCCGTGCGCAGGACGTTTGAGTTGCCGCAGCCGCCGGATCGCCTTTCAGCACGTCATCCCATGCGGACAGAACTGATTTCGCGGCGGCGTCCGCCTTCCGTAAAACCGATGCCGAACGCGCAGCCTCGGCGTTCAACAGCAGAACCCGCAAATCGACTGCCGCAGCCTCTGCCTCGCGACCGCCGCGCGTCAGGGCGAGTTTCCTGGCGCTTTTCAGGAAGCGTTCGCTTTCTTCCAAGAAATCGGAAGTCCTGTCCTCGCGCGGCAAAAGACGCCGCAGGACCCTGACGAACGCATGCGCCGAATCATCGCCGCATGCGGCGATAAATTCGGCTGAACAGACAGGAGGTGCATTCGTCGACGCAGACGGCTTGACGGGCGCGTCAACCGTAACTTTCGGTTTCTCCAGGGATTTCGCTGTCAAGGCGGGCGGCTGAGAGGTCTCTGGCACGACAATGGGGGCTGGCGGTGTCGCGATCGCTGGGGGCTTCGCGGTCGCAGGTGCCTCAACCGGCGCAGTCGGCTCGTTGGTGACAGTCGTCTCGGCGTGAGAAAGCGCCTCTTTTACGTCCGACAGGCGGCTGTCACTTCGGCGCTGACAACAGACCAGCACAACACCACCAACAATTGCGGCAATAAAGGCGGACAACCCGAGCCCCACAACCCATCTGGGTAGACGATGCCTCGAAGATTTAGCCGCGGAGGACTCGTCCGCCGGCTTCGGAATCTCACTGCCGAATGCCTCCTCCTCCGCAATGCCCGGAAGCTGTGTTGCGCATGTGCGGGTCTCGTCCGTCTTACCCGTATCGCGGGACGATGTCGTGCCATCGCCATCCTCGGTCTCTTCCTCCTCCGGGGGTTTGGGTGCGGGAGCTGGCTTGCGTGGCGTCATTGGAGGCGGCAGTTCGCCAACCTGCACAAGAACGGCCGTCACGTTGTCCACGCCGCCCGCATCGAGTGCAGCGGCGATGAGCGCGGCGACCGCCTTGTCAGGCGATTCTTCGGCACGGACGATGGAGGCGATGCGCTTGTCGGGAACCATTCTGGAGAGCCCGTCGCTGCAGAGTAGCACGCGGTCGCCGGGTGCGACCTTGAAAGGCGTAAACTCAGGGTCGGCCTTGTCGCGGATGCCGATGCCGTTGACGACCATGCTGCGGAACATCGGGTTGACCTTGCTTTCGTCCTTCTCGCCCATCAGCTCCGCCACCGAGTGGTCGCGCGTTATCTGGCGGATGGAGTGTCCGTGCAGAAGATAAAGCCGACTGTCGCCTGCATGGACGGCCACGGCCTGCGCGGGATTCGTCGGATCGAAGACCACGCCGACAAAAGTCGATCCGCATCCGTTAAGCTTGCGTTCGTGCGCACGATTGCTGATCCAGGCCGAGACCGACGAGAGGGTATCCGCCAGTCCGCTACGGACATCGTCGGCGCAGACGCCGCCCGACTCGTCCGGCTTCATCCGTACCGCGAGTTCTTCGACTGCCCTGACAACGGCAGCAGATGCGATTTCGCCGTCGTCGCCGCCGCCCATGCCGTCTGCGACGCAAAAGAGACCCGCTTCAGGAAACGTCCCAAACGCGTCCTCGTTGTTCTTCCGCTTTTTGCCGACATCGCTCAATGCGGCGTGCTTCAGATGTGCAAAAGGAGTCATTTTCTTCCCTCCAATTTCTCCTCCAGTTTCTTACGAGCCTCCTTGTAGGCACGCTTCTTCAGGAGATACTCCTGCTGCAGCGAAACCGGATCTGTGCGCGCACCGGGCTTCAGCGCCTCGTCTAGCCGCTTGTGATAGTCCAACGTGTAGGCCGCAAAGGCATCGTCAAGTTGTTTGATCTTCGTACGCCGCTCGCGTTCGGCGTCCGCGTCTATCTCGCGCGCCAAAGCCTCCTTTTCCTTCCGTTCACGTTCGGCAGCGGCCTTCTCGGCGGCGGCCTTGGCCTTGGCGGCGGTCTCTTCGCGTGCACGACGCTCGGCGGCGGCCTTCTCGGCCTTGGCGACGGCCTCTTCGCGCGCACGGCGCTCGGCTTCGGCCTTCTCGGCGGCGGCCTTGGCCTTGGCGGCGGCCTCCTCGCGCGCACGGCGCTCGGCTTCGGCCTTCTCGGCGGCGGCCTTGGCCTTGGCGGCGGCCTCCTCGCGCGCACGACGCGAGGCTTCGGCCTTCTCGGCGGCGGCCTTGGCCTTGGCGGCGGCTTCTTCGCGCGCACGGCGTTCGGCTTCGGCCTTCTCGGCGGCGGCCTTGGCCTTGGCGGCGGCCTCCTCGCGCGCACGGCGCTCGGCTTCGGCCTTCTCGGCAGCGGCCATGGCCTTGGCGGCGGCCTCCTCGCGCGCACGGCGCTCGGCTTCGGCCTTCTCGGCAGCGGCCCTAGCCTTGGCGGCGGCCTCCTCGCGCGCACGGCGCTCGGCTTCGGCCTTCTTCTCGGCTTCAAGCCGCTTGGCTTCGGCCTCAGCCTCAGCCTTACGTCTCGCCTCGGCCTCGGCTTCGGCCTTCCGCTTAGCCTCCTCGGCGGCGATGCGCGCCCGTTCGGCAGCTTCCTTCATGGCAACTTCCTTGCGGTACTCCCCATACTTCCACGCGCCAAAACCTCCAGCGGCCAGCAAAAGAACCCCGAACAGCAGAACGACGAATGTCATCCTATTCTTTTTCCCGTCATGCCGGCCTTGGGCGAATTCGGCGCGAACTGCGGCCAGCGCATCGGCGTCGCCCCAAACCGTTGCCTGTGTCGCACCGGAAACCGAATCAACATCGACGCCTTCCAGGAGTTCGGCGTCTTCGTTTTTCTCCATCCAAACGAAATCTGTCTCTGGGAGCGGCAAGTCGGCGGGGTTCTCCCCGTTGGCGATGCGCAGCCGACGTTCAACGAGACGGATGTCTCGCAGGCGTCTGGCAGGATCGAGCGTACACATCTGCTCCAGAAGTCCGCGCAGCTCCGACTTGCCATCCACTCCTGAGAAATCCGGCCGCTCGCCTTTCTTCACTCGCGCGAAGTATGCCTGGAACGCAGCCGGCCCCTCCGGAAGCCGCGGATAGGCTGGCTTGCCTGCAAGCGCCTCGTAGAGGCAAAGCCCAAGCGCCCAGACGTCGGCCTCAGGGCCTCCACGCGTCTGGCCTGTCACGCATTCGGGCGGCATGTAGTCAATCGTCCCCGGCACGTTGCCGACGGTCGCCGTGCCGGACACGTCACGCGCGATGCCTAGATCCATGACAACTGCCCGTTCCGGCGCCGCGGCCGGGAAATAAAGGTTCGCCGGCTTGATATCGCGATGGACGACCCCAATCGCATGAAGTCCGGCGAGAGCGCGCGCATAGTGAGCGAACGCCGTCAGCACGGCACTGGAGTCAGACCCGCCGCCGCGGCCCGCGCGCAATGCGTCCTTCAGTGACTGGCCCGGCATGCCGTCCAGATAGTCCATGACGAGGAATGTGCCGCCATCCTCCACCACGAAAAAGTCGATAAAGCGCGGGAAGCCCGCGCCGGAAACGCGACGCATCGTCGCCGCTTCGCGACGGAAACGGTCAAGGCCGGATTCGTTTAGCAGATGCTTTACGGCGACACGCCCGCCCGTCGCGCAATCTACCGCGCCAAACACCTCCCCAAAGCCGCCGCGGCCGATATAGCTCAAGAGCCGCCAGGTATGTCCGGCATGTGTCAGCTCGCGGTAGCGGACACGGCCAAGCGCCTTGCGAAAGGATGGAAAGTCGGCAATGCGCTTCTCACGGTCGGGTGCAAGCGCGTTTTCAAGCAGATCCCGTGCGCCGAGCAACAGCTTGCCCACGCGCGAACTGACCCGCAGCGGGTTCGCCGACGTCCCGACCTTGAGCCAACGCTGGAGAAAGGCAACGTTTGCCTGCGTGCTCGTGCCGGACTGCCGACGATACGGAGTCCGCCCCGTCAGCATCTCGTGCAGGCACACACCCAAGCTGAAAATGTCCGAGCGGACGTCCCCCCTGAACTCCGGATCAGTGAAATCGGGCGCCATGTAGTCGAAGGTGCCGATCATGTTGCTGCCGCCGACCGTTGCCGTGCCCTCGACCCGATGCGCGACCTCGAAGTCGATGAGCTTGGGCGTGCCGTCCGGACGCACGATGACATTTGCCGGCTTGATATCGCGGTGAACGATGCCACGGGCCGAAGTATAGGTGAGGCCATCAAGCATCCCGAAGGCGATGCGCATCGCCTCGTCCGCCCCTAGTCCGCACGGCGATTCGCAGAGGAGCTCCTTCAGTGAGCGCCCCTCTACAAACTCCAGCACAATGACGTGCACGTCGTTGAAAGGCCCCTTCTCGCAGAAGCAGCCATGGTACTTGACGACGTTCGGATGCTCCAGCGCAACAAGCTCGGCCGTGCGCCGTTCCAGCCGGGCATACGCCTCTCCGTCATCGTCCTGAACCGCCATCACCTTCAGGGCGACGACATCCCCGACGGCGACGGACGGAAAACGGGGAGACTCGCAGACGGCCTGATAGACCGTCCCCTGGCTTCCTGCGCCCGCCTTCAGGTCCTTGAGGACCCGGAAACCGCCAATGACCTTTCTGGACTCCTCCGCCGACATCAGTCGTTGCGTCCGAGCTTGATCGGTGTGCCCGTCACGCGAGTCGTGTAGAAACTCGGCAGGGCGAACGGAACGAGTATGAAGTATTCCTCGTCAACGGCCATGGAAACTAGCCCGTCGGCACTCGGCACCTGGCTGAGCGCGTCACGATAGGCATGGCGCTGCCCGGAGCCTCCGAGACCGAACGTGAAGAACAGCCAGCTGGTCTGTGTACACGTACCTGTAATCTCGTCGGCAAGAATTGAATACTTGTCCTGCTCGACCGGTATTGATGACGCGCAGAACGTCACCGCATTCGACATGCAGCCAGTCACAGCCAGAAGCATGCCGGCAGCAACCACTTTAATCATTTTCTTCATTTCGCACTTCCTTTCTTCGTATTGTTCGCAAATCTCAACTGTTCACAAATTCCATCACCTAATCGCCCCCCAGCGCCTTCAGTCGCGCAATGACAAGCGAATCCTTCGAGACGTCCTCGAGGAAGCTGCGCGCGAGGTTCTGGATGCAGGAATATACGCAGAGAGGCACCTCCTCTTTCCGACGCTGGACGGATTCGGCGCTCAGACGGTAGTTCTTACGGAAATAGGGACGCCGACTGTGCTCCGGATCGACCAGCTGCACCTCAAAGATCATTTCGGCCGTCACGCGCGACCAGCTCCGCTTGACGGACAGACGATCAGAAACGATTCTCACTTCGAGCTTCGGCTCCTCCTCCGGCATTACCGTCCGGAAATTGCCCACGACGACCTTCTGGAACTCGCGCGCGACAAGCTGGCGGACGGGAAAGTGCCCGGCCACCGACGGCACGCCCGAAAGCCCGACAGACATGAGGACCGCCGACTCCGTGCACTCGTCAAGGTCAAGCATCGTCGCGACATCACCCGTGCGCGCCTCGAGCGCCTCGATGCGATAGCTCTTCACGATGGATGGAATGTCCTTCGGCTCCGACAGCTCTCCGACCGTCGCGCAGCCGCCCGCAAATGCCAAGATTCCAATCAAGCAGATTCTTTTCATGTTCTCCCCTCAGAACCAGGCGTTGAAGAGTACGCACGCCGTGAGCGGCGATTCGCCGATGATGTTGCCAAGTCCGATCTGGATGCCACTGTAGTTCATCGCCGTGTTGACGAGTCCGATCTGGAGACCGCCAAAGGTCTCCGCCATGTTGAACAGGCCAAGCTGTAACCCGCTCCCCTCCGACACGTAGTTCACAATCCCGGCCTGCAGACCGTTGGCGCAATAGGAGCTGTTGACAAGCGCAATCTGGATGCCGTTCAGAGGGCCTGACGAATAGTTCGCCACAGACGAAAAATGGAGACCGAACTCCGCACCTCCGCAGCATTTGAACAGGCCGGAAAAGGCCAGACCGTTGATTTCTCCGTCCGCCCAACTCCCAATCGCCCCGATGTCGATGCCGTTGACCTGACGGTTGTGTCCCACAGTCAGGGCGATCCGCAACCCGTCAACGTCGCTCCCCTCGCCGGGGAACTGGAGATATCGCACCGGCGCGAATGCAAATCCAAGAGGACTCCATCCCTTAGCCGAAGGCAGCGCTTCGTCAACTAGCGTCACCTCTTGCGCCCCCACCATCATCGCTACGACGCACACCGTCGCAATCAGCAGTTTTTTCATCTTCGTTGCTCCTTCTCTTCCGTTTTTCTTTTTATCGTGCATTTATTCTGAATCGGGCGAGTCGACGTCTGCGACACGCCCCATGAGAAACCCGTCTTGTCCGGCGCCTGCCCCCAGACCATGAATGTCAGCGTCTCGTCGCCGCGTTCCCAGGACTCTACCACGCGGTCCTTCGCAATCGCGACGGAATGTTTGTGACGCCACCCCGCCGCCGAGAACCTTGAGCCAAACTGCGCGCGCGTCTGGCGGTAGGAAAGCGACATCTCGCCGTTCTGGCGCCAGCCGCCTTCGGCGTTCACTCCGCTCACGACGGCGTTCGGCGGCATCACGAAAGGAGCCGCCGCCGCTGCAAGAAGTAATATGTTTAGGATATGGCGCATGTCACTCACTCAACTTGACAAACTCAGAATAACGTTTGTAGTCTCCAAGGTTCCTACCTGACGCCTCCGAACGCAGCGCAAGATTCTTTCCGCCGTTTATGGTGTCCGCCGAATGCCAGCCCTCGTTCGCCACCTCTGACTTCCAGTATTCGGTTTTGTTTGCGTCCCTCCTGAGGAGACGAGAGACGAAATCCCTGTCGCGCCAGTTCCGCGAATCTGCATCTATGTACTTGTTCGTCCCCCTTCTCTTCTCGTTGCGTTGCTTGTAGTGGTCGCGGCGCTTGAGCGTATAGAAGCTAGCCCCATTTCGCGTGTCCTTTGAGACCATGTTCACGCTACCCGCGAACTCGTCCAGGATGTCCGGGCCTCCGCCGCCCACCAGCATGCGCGCCGCAAGCAGCTGCCCGAGCGTCCCGCCGGCAAGAAGTTTGTAGCTGTTCGTCGTGGCGGACAGCGCACAGACGGACCAAGGCCCGGTTTCATCGGCATAATGAGCATTTGTATTCTCGGAAAGAGTGTCCTGGTCTAAGCCGTCGTCCGCGATCTCAACTCCTGGGTGAAACGCCATCTGGACCATCGTGTTCCAAGCGGACGACGTTCCGCTGACTGATCCTTGGCCATGTCCGTCAACATCAAACGCCGCCACGCGGTCTACGGAAATGAGCCGGTTAGAGTGGATGAGCATGTCGCCGATCGCCACAGTCCCCGCAAAGAGGATGAGGTATATCGGAAAGACAATGATGAATTCCATCAGCACGCTTCCGCGTCTCTGTTTGTTCGCTTTCATCAGTGGTACATTTCGTCTCCGATCTGGTTCCAGTCAAGGTTGGTGCCAGGGCTTCCGATATTCCACTGACTCGTCCCCGTAGCCGTCGGCGGCGGGATCCCGCGCTTCCAGTGGTCTTCCCAAACGTCCCCCGCCAGGCGTCCGTTCAGAGTGTCCCCTGCGTCGCCCTCCGAAGGTCCGGCCGTCACGCTCGTGTTCGGCGCGCCGCTTCCCGAAAGCACCTGCCAGGCGGCGCCGTTGACGAGCGACGCAAGATAACCCCTGTCTTGGTCCTGCCAAGCCGGCTCATAGCGGTCGGGAATGTCCGAGACGTTGCTGTACTGCCCCGACAGGCGCTGTTGCCACCATTCGAGGAGTGAGTAGTTGGCCACCTCCTCCGCCTTTGAATCGGCCTGGCGCACAGGCACCATAACCGCGTCCCAGTCGTCCTGCACGAGATTCCAGCTCTGCCGCCATGTTGGATTAAGGTCGTCTACCAAAGTCCATTCCGTGACAAGCGTTTCCCTGATCCGCTGGCCGTCTTTGTCACGGACATATCTGCCGTGCTTGTCCTTCTTGTACTCCCAATACCAACCGGCGAACTTGGACTCCTCCTGCTTCCAGTCGATGCAGTAGTCGCGCGGACCGTTCTCGACGCGAGCTTTTCCGTTGAGTTCCTCTTCCCAGTCGTCAAGCTTCCATGTGCGGTGACTGCTACCGAGATGCGCGTTGATGTACCAGTCGTTCGGCTCGTGGTAGAGCTTGTAGCCAGCCTTGGCGGACGCGAAGCAGTACGTCCAGCTGTCCGACACCGGCGAAAATGCCGAGTATATCCCGCCCGTCACGCGACCAAATACCGAGAACCACGGATTCTCGTTCCTCCGCGCCAGCCCCACCGTAATCGTGCCAGCCTTGCCGAAATATTCCCTCTTGAGCTTCAGCGGCTTGGCACGAACAGGCTCGTTCTGAAAAGTCCGCAAATGCCCCTTGAAACGATTGTCATAGCGCCTGCTGTTGTCGGCACAACATTGCGCTTTCATCACCTTTCTGACAATATCGGTCGAATATTTCCGAAATGCTCTATTGAAACTGTCAAATCCTACGCCAGAAACGTATTTGCCGGAAACCGCCCCCGTCTCTGAACATTGGCATTTGTCATGTGAATGCCCGCAGTTGGTCTTGAAGGAATCGGGAATGCTCCAGTGAATCCCGCTCGTGGTTCCACATTTCCATCCGGTTGCCCACCATGTCCAATACGCCCGAAGCGGCGGTCCTGGCCTATCATGGTCGTATGATCGGTGGATGCCATCTCCTCCGTCTCGTTTTTTCTCGTATCCGCGCACGAACCATTTGTCAATGCCAGTTTTGAAAATGAAATCCGTCGATTTCACTTCGCTGTTGTCGTAGGAAATGAGAATCTGCTCGTCGTGCGGCGTATTTTCAAAAGACTTGAAATAACTCGTCTGAGGATTGGTGTCCTGCTTGATGAAATACTGGCAGTCTCCCTCCCTCATATACCTTGGAACGTTGGCATTGAGAATCGCTCCCGTTGCATCTTTGACCTTTTCTGGGAGATCCCGCGCCAAAGCTTCCACGGCCTTGCTCATCTCGTAAATGTTCTCGAGATCGTCATCAATCTGAAGCCCCAGGCCAGCCAATGTCGCAGACTGGGAATAAAAAGAAGCTGAATTGGTTTTTTGCAACCACTCTGGGAAACCTGTATGGATCAAAGTTCCAAGTTCAGTTTCAGTAAATGTTTTCGGAACACTGCCCTCAAGTGTGATGTCGCTGCAATACCAGCCCGTTCCATGTCCATAACAGGGGTGTGGCTGCGAGCACTTCCCGCCAACCGTGTCGGAACATTGATTATGGTTAAAGGCATATTGCTGGGCCGCGTTTCTGTCTTCTCTGTGATGTTCGATTACCTCCTCCAGCCACTGCCAGACGATGTAGTCCATCTGGCGGCGGGTCATCTGCTGGTACGTCCACGACATTGCGCGGTTGATGGTTGCGATGCGCGAGAAGGTGTCGGCCTGGACGATCGCGGCGGAATACGCGGCCGCGTCGCAGGCGCCTTGAAGATGCATCTTCTCCTTGACCGCCATGCCGACGGCATAGACACTCGCGCAGGCGACGTAGAGGAACATGAATACGCCGAGCGTGACGACAAGCGCCACGCCGTCTTCGTCGCGCCCAAGCCGAACGAGCCTGTCATGGAGGATCTTCAGCATCAGCCGCCTCCTCCAAAACCATTGATGCGGCAGCCGTCGTAGCCGCCCTTCGGGAAATTGCTCGGCGAATACGGCATCGGCAGGATGCACGTCTCCTCAAAGTTGATGTACGGCCAGCCGTCAATATCGACTATGGGATTGCTGCTCGCCGACGCCAGGTTGCCGTAGAAGTCCGCGCCCTGCGCTAGCGGTTGGTCGCGGTCTCGATCTGCAAAGTTGCCGATAATCGTGTTGATTGCCATGCCGGGAATGAGAAGCGGAAAACGAAATTTCACCGTCACGCCCACGAAGGGGTTCTCGTCTTTCGTGCCGTCATACCGTTTACCGTCGCCATCTTTAAGCACTTTCACGGTCACGCGGCGATCTACCGAACGCGAGCCGGGTATCAAGCCCCATCCTGGAACTTCAACGCCATCGTTTTTGCTTTCCGCGTCAGCCTCGACAAGGCAGAGCCACGAGAGCGCCAGCTTTGCGGCCTTGTCGGCGGCGTCCGGTTGCTCATCAGGCAGCACCACTGTCATCGCCCGCGCCGCGCAGGCCGCTGCATAGACGACGAACTGCCGCGCCATCCAAATCTGCGCGAACTGGATGATGCCGAAGATGAGCAGCAGGAGAAGCGGCATCACCAGCACCGTCTCCATGAGTATGGAGCCGCAGCGGTCGCGCAGGAGCGCGACCCTCCCGTTGCGCATCACCGACATAGCAGAACGGCCTCCGTGATGAGGGTGAGCCATGTGCCGATGGCGATGGCGATCCCGAAGGGAACGCGGGCGCGCTCGTCCGTCTTAGGCGGAAGCGCCGCCTTGCCAGCCTTCCTGTCGTACGTCCAGTCGAAGACGCAGCGGAAGGCGTGCTTCAGCCGCGCCGTCGTCACCTTGCGCATGAAGAGCATCGCGAGCGCCACAAAGAGCCCGGCGAACGAGACGGCCATCAGGAAAAGCGGCATCCACCGCATCCCGAGAAACGCCCCGCACGCCGCCAGCATCTTCACGTCGCCCGCGCCGGCAGCACGGACAAGAAACGGGATCAGCAGAAAAGCAACCGCAATCCCAGCCGCCCCGAGCGCATCCGTGAATCCATGCCACCCGTTCCACCCGGCCTGCGCGCAAAGCCCCGCCGCAAGCCCACCGAGCGTCAGCACGTTCGGGAGCCTGCGGAGCTTCGCGTCGCTCCAGCACAAGTATCCCAACCATGGTGTCAGGATACTTGCGCGGAATATGAGCCAGGCGAGGGTCATGGGATGCCCAATCTAGAATTATTAGTTGTTCCCCGCGGCGTTGATGTCACCAGTCGCTTCATCCGTTGCCGAAGGGAAGGACTTGTTGTGCGTCGTTGCCGCATTGTGTCCACTTGCGGCACCGGCCTTCGCCGCCGTAGTCTGTGTCTCAGCCGCCGTATTGTCGCCTGTAGCAGCGGCGCCTGCAACACCGAACATGTTGAGGATGTCCTTGCCGAAGAAGTAAGCGCCCATCGCCACCGCAGCGGCGATCATGACGGCCACGATGACGTACTCCATCATCACGGCACCGTTTTCTTCGCCCATAATGCGGCAGACAATCTTGCCGACGAAGGTCTTCTTCGCGCGTTCGACGATGCTGAGGGGTTTCTTGTTCGTGTTCATTGTTTTGTTCCTTTCGGTTTTTGGGTGTTTGGTTTGGTTGGTTTGTTTCGCCTTACGACATTGACACTCACGGGACGGGAAGCGAAAGCCCGCCCAGAGTACGTTGGTAGAAAGCGACAAGCTGCTGCCCGAGAGGTCCCCATTCCGTCGTGGAACCTTGGGTGAACCCGGTGTAGAACAGCACGTTCGAGAACCAGAGAATCGCGACGCCGATCGCCGAGAGGACGATTACGTACTCCAGCATGATCGAGCCTTTCTCATTCGTTCTGTTCATTTCGTTTCTCATACAACCTTGCATAAGCACATCCCGTGCCAACCTCTTTTTGCTGCCTTTTCAGCCTCATTTCCGTTTCCTCTGTCCTGTCTTCGCACATCATGTGCGAAAATCGGACACTCTCCACTCTTCACTATCAACTCTTCACTCTTCACTCTCAACTCTTCACTCTCCACTCTCAACTCTTCACTCTCCACTCACTCCTCGCTCTCCGCCCAGCACTTGCGGACAATCTCCATGCCGGGGATGCCGCGAGCCAGGATGGTCTTCCTGATCTGGATATGCTTCTCGGGATCGTTCTCGTTCTCGAACTCCTCCGCCAACACGTTCATCGCCTTGACAAGCCGCTTGAACGACATCTCCATCCCGCGCAACGCGGCGTAGGACGGGTCGGCGGAGAAGAACTCGGCGTAGTAGCCAGCGACCAGACGCGTACGCTCGCTGGCCGCCTTGTCCTGTGCTCGGGCCTTCAGATCCGCCGCAAGCTTCGCGCGGTCGGCGAGAATATCGGAGCCGAGCGCACAGAGCTGCGCAAGCTTGCCCGCCCGGAACTCGGCGTTTTCTGGTCGCTCCATGTACTGGACGAACGTCTGCACCTGCAGAAACACGGATCGCGCCAAACACGCCTGCGGCTTGAAGTTGAGGATCGTCTCGTTCTGGCGGCCCGGCGGCTTCGGCAGCTCCCGGAGATTCTCATAGACAAACTCGATGCCGAGCATCTCGTCGTAGACGCCGCTCGGATCCGTCCGGCTGGCCGCCGGGAAACGTCCGCCGAAGCAGTCGAAGGCCAGTACCTTGTCCCAGTTCCCCCGGGAAGTCGCAAAGGCGATGGTAGCGCCCTTCTCGCCTTCTCGCACGCCACCATCCTGCAACGAGTTTACCATGGGGACGAGCACGGACGCCACGCGCTGGATCGTCTCGTGCCTGCGCTGGAACGCCGCGCGCGCGTCCGAGAGCCGGGCGTGGCGCGCGCAATCGTCCTGCACGGGAAGCGGCAGGCTCTTCTCGCCCTTGCGCACGGCGGTGAGTTCCAGGTCACGGATCATGTTCCTCTCTTTTTCGAGATAGTCTTGCGTCTCGCAGAACAGACGGCACGCCGGCAGCAGCAGCCGCGCGTAGGCGCGTACCGAAGACGGCAGCTTCGCGTCCGCCTCGACGGCCTCGAAAGCTGCCACAAGCGACCGGAAATCCGGATTCTCCGCGTCCAGCCCATCCAATGCCGACGTGACGCGGGCAATGCCTTCGCGGATCGTCTCGAGGCGGGCGCGCAACGCGTCCATCCGCTTGCGCACGACCGCAAGCGCCGCATTCTCCGCCATGCGCTTGGCGTTCTGCGCCAGGAAGGCGTCCACCTCCGCCAGACGTTCGGAGACTGCCGTGCCGGCATCGACCGCGCCGTCGAGGCGACCGCAGGCCTCGTCCGCGTCCGTCAGCGCACGTACGCACAGCCGGTAGAATACGGCGTTCTCGCGCGCCTCGCGGGCGGTCGTGTCGTTCCATGTCCAGGCGTAGTCAGGCCCCTCCAACTCTCCGAGCAGAAGCCGCGCATCGCGAACTTTCTCCCTCCCGAGCAGGTCGTTCACGCGCCGCCAGGCGCCGCAGGTGTCGCGCCAACGCACGATCTGCCCGCGTAGCGCATCGTTCTGCGGCTTGTCCGCCGAGGCGTCGCGGGCGCCGTCGGCCGAATCCATGTACGAAAGCGCACGGGCAAAGTCCTCCTGCACGGCTGCGCGGATGGCGCACTTTCGGTAGTCCTCGGCGGTGGGACGCGGCACAATGACGTCCCACACGAACCATCCGACCGCAATGACCGCTCCGACGACCGCGAGAACGGCAAGCTTACGCAGCGGATGCGGGTCGGGATGGGTCTTCGATCGGTCGAGGAACTGGAGGTCAAAGTAGGCGATGGATATCTTGTCGCCATCCTTGAGAAGCCGCGGCGTCGTTCCGAGCTTTTCGCCGTTGACATACGTGCCGTTGCGGCTGTTGTCGTCGCGCACGTGGCAGTCGCCGCCAGGCTGCACGATGACGCTCGCGTGGCGACGGGAGACCATGAGGTCGCAGAGCTGCAGTCCGCATTTTGAATCTAGGCCGATCGTAAAGGCGGCATCGCTCCCCTCGCCCGAGGGACGGATATCGACCGTCTCGCCGTCGCGGTCGCCGCCGACGAACCTGAGCTGGTGGTACTTCCGCACCTTTGCCGCCGCGCGACCGTCCTCGGACGCGACGGCAAGCGAACAGCCGCCAACCCCATAGATGACGCCCGGCTCGAGACGGACGGCGCCCGAGATCCGCTTCTCGTTCCGATAGACCCCATTGCGGCTGCCCGCATCCTCGATCCAGGCCGAGCCGGACTTCCAGAACAGCCGCGCGTGGTGCCCGCTCACCGAATGGTCATCGCCGGGAGTTCTCAACGCACACGCATGGGATCTGCCGATCTCAAGCGGTGCGTCGTCGGCCGAGAAGCGGCGCTCTGCAATCGTCTCTTCGCCCGATTTCAGCGTAAGGATATACGTTTTCTTCTTCATCACTCGCGCCTCCACTCTTTCGGATTCGAAAGACGGCGTCCGCGCAGGTCGCCTGTGTCGTTCCCAAAAGCTCCCCAGCAGCGCACGAAGGCCTCTTTTCCGGCTCCACAGTCGCGTCGAGATGCACATTCGTCATAGAAAAGCCGCTTGGCCTTCCTGAGACGTTCCAGCCGGGCAGTCGCCTCGGTGCGGAGCGCGACGTCGCCCTTGAGTCCAGCCAGCTGCAAAGCGTCGATCATTAAGGCCGTGTCCTTCCACTCGTTCGGCAGATTGCGCTCCAATGCCGCATCGACGGCCTTGATGAGAGCCGCCGGTTCGCGGCGGGAATAGTCAGCAAGGGCCGGGGCGCCAGGCGACTCCCACTGTTTGGACAGAAAACCCGCATAGAGCGCGAGATTCGGGTCTTCGCGCAGAAGCCACTGTCCACGCGGCCATTCGGGATCGGGTATCTCGCGCAGAAGCCGATACGCCGTATCGACGTTGCGGAAGTAGATAAGGACGCCGTGCCACTGTCCCGCGCCGTCCGAGCGTGTGAATTCACGTCGGCAGAAGCGCACGCCGCGTTGCGTCCCGCCCCTTTCGCACGACTTCGGATAGTCCCATTCGAAGAAGCCGAATCCGCCATCTGTACCGGCTGGGTCAAATGCGTATCCCTGCTTTTCAAGACCTTTCATCTCGCGTTCCGCCGAGCTTTCAAGCGAGCGCTCCAGCTCAGTGGCGTCTCGGCGAACGTCCAGCGAGAGCCTGAACGGCACGGTCCGAGACTTGCCCGTCATCGTCTCGACGTCGATGCCGCCATCGGCGCGGGGACTTGTGCGCGTGCGGGAGTTATTCGGGTAGTCGACGAACAGCAGTGTCCTTCCGGCGGAATCCTTGACAAAGTGCTGTGCGATCGGCTGCGGATGCGAGAGCCATCGTTCGGCACGCGGCCAGCGCCAATAGACAAGCGCGCCAAGAACCGCCAGAACCCCAAACACGGCGACTGTCAGCATACGCTGGCGGAAACGGCGCACACGGTCCTTTTCCTCGGTAATCGCCCTGATGACGTCCATGTTGCCGGCTCGCGTGACCATTGCCTGCGTCTCGCCTTCGGACGTGCCTGAGAAGGATGGCGAGTCCTGCCCGGAGAAGCTTGGGACCAGGGAATGAGGTGTCTCCGCACCGCCGGTCGTTGCGTCCTGCATCGTCTCGGCATCGTCGCTCATCGTCGCCCCGCGTGCCGCGAAACCCGTCGGCGCGATGGACTTGGCATCGCCCACCGGCGTCTCGACCAGAGAGCCGGCAAAAGATGGCTCGGCCGCACGTGTTGCAAACGTTGCATCGCCGGCGCCCCGCGTCGCAATGGTCTCCGCAACGGCAACGGTCGAAACGGTCGCTTCCTGAGCGCGCGTGGCGAACGTCTCGTTCAACGTGGCGCCACCACCACCCCCGCCCGCAGGCCCGATGCTGTCAACACGGATACGCACGTGCAGCCCCATTCTGATCTCGTCGCCCTTCCGAAGCGGACGCCGTTCGTCCATTCCAACCTTCTCCCCGTTCAGCTCAAGTCCGTTCTTGCTGAGGCAGTGTACCGCAGCCCCTGCGCCGTCCGGCTCGAACTCCAGATGCCGGCCCGAGACGTCGCCGTCCTTTGAGCTCACGACCACGTCGGCCGTGTGCGTACGTCCGAGCAGGCGCGGAGCATCCAGATCAAGACAGAAATCTTCGCCCAGATTGCCGCCGGAGGTGAAGGTGATTCTAAGTTGCGTGGCCATGTTCCGTTTCCTCCAACTTTCAGTGACCCATCCTCATCATCGGCATCAGTCGCATGAACATTGGCGTCAGCACGACAATGAACACGGACGGCATCACGAAAAGGACGAGCGGCAGAATCATCACCGCCGGCGCGCGAGCCGCCTTGCGCTCCGCCAGGTTGAACCGCGCCTTGCGAAGGTCTTCGCCGTGGCGGCGCAGCGACTCGGCGACCGGCGCACCGATTTCCATGCCGTACGACACGACGCTCACAAAAGACGCAAACGACTTTACACGTATGCGGGCAGACATGTCCTCAAGCGCCCCAACGAAGGGACGCCCCAGAGTAACGTCGGCCAGCACGCGCGAAAACTCCTCGCGCAGAGGCCCTTCCATGTCAAGATTGGTGTAATAGCGCATGGCCGCGCCGAAGTCCAGCCCAGACCGCATAGCGCCGCCAATCAGGTCAATGGCGAAAGGAAGTTCCCGCGTCAGCCGCTCCTGACGCCGCTCGGCGTAATGCGCGAGATCCTGTCCCGCCCAGAGCCAGCCGAC
The DNA here is from genome assembly GCA_902769585.1 of uncultured bacterium. Lineage (GTDB taxonomy): Bacteria > Verrucomicrobiota > Kiritimatiellia > RFP12 > UBA1067 > RUG572. The sequence goes on along the minus strand of CACXPT010000002.1, from coordinate 11,116 downwards.
CGCGAAGAAGCCGACGGAGATCAGGACGGCGAAGCCGATCCATGCGGACGGGACTGCGACATAGAGCGCCGCGACCGCCGCCAAGCCAAGCATGGCAAAGAGACCGCCGAGAAGCGCGGACGCCGCAAAGATCCGTTCGGCCGTCAGCGGCAAGGCGGCAATCTCAGCCAGCTCCGCATATCGCTTCGCCTTCTTCGGGAAGAGTCCGGAAAGCATCGACCCGATCGTCGTCTCGAACGCCAGGATTGCGCTCCAGAGGGCTTTGAACACCGTCGGGAGCCGATCATAGTTGCGTTCGTGGAAGGCCTTTCCGACCGTGCTCTTCTCGCCCCCGCAGAAGAGCCACCCGATGGCCAGCGCGGCGCCGACGATCAGCAGATAGACGATGATTTCGCGGAATTCCATGCCGTTCCTCCTCAGACCTCGATTTTCGTGAGCCGCCCGATGACAATGAATCCGACAACCTCGAGCACAGCAGCGACGCCGAGCGCCGTCCAGCCGGCGACAGACCTGAAGAGCGACATCATGAGGTCGGGCTGGATCAGGTAGAAGATGACGAAGGCGACGACCGGCATCGCGCCCAGGACCATTCCCTCGAAACGACCCTGCGCCGTGAGCGTCCTCACCCTCTCGGCGAAGTCGCGGCGCCCGCGGATCATCTCCGCCATCTCGGCGAGCACGTCGGCAAGCGACCCGCCCGTCTTTCCGGTAAGGCGAACCGAAGCCGCCAGAAGGCGCATGTCCTCGCACGGCATCCTATAGACAAGACGATCGAACGACTCCGCGATCTCCGTACCGAGGCGATACTCGCGCCTGAGGATGGCCAGCTCTTCGGCCATAGGGCCCGTCATACGGCGCGAAACGCGCTCCAATGCCTGCGGAAACGCCATGCCGGCCTTCAGTGCGCTGGCAAGCCCGGTGGCAAGGTCGAGTATCTCCGTCTCGAAAAGCCGCTGGCGCTTCGCTACCCGCGAAAGCCAGTAGAGCCGAGGCGCATGCCAGCCGACGAACGCGAACACGACTCCGAACCCGAGAAGGAAAAACGGATTCGCGAAACCCGCCACAAAGAAGGCGAACGGCACGAGCAGTCCAGGCACAAGCGCGCCGACGACCCGCTGCCGGAAAAGCGCACCAGGGGAGATGAAGCGCTCGAGCGGCGTCTTCTGGCGTCCGTCCGCATGCAGGTTGTTCTCGAAGTCCATCTTGGCCGAACTGGCCGTGCTCGCCTCGACCGTCGTCTTCCACAAAGTGTAGATGACGCCGGTCGCGGCGAGGAAAACAAGGACATAGGCGATGTATGTTCCGTTCATGTCGTTCAGACCTTTGGCACGAAGATGGACATGTCAAGCGTCAAGACGCCGCGCTGGCGGAGTTCGTCTATGAAGTACGGGATGTTGCCGGTTGCAGAGTAGTAGCCCTGGATGCGGCCCTGGTCGTCGAAGCCGGTCTGCCGGAACTCGAAGATGTCCTGCATCTGGATGACATCGCCTTCGCGACCAGTCACCTCGACGATCTTGACGATCTTGCGCGAACCGTCCGCTAGGCGCGACTGCTGCACGACGAGGTTGATCGCGCTTGCGATCTGCTCGCGGATGGCCGAGCTCGGGAGCTCGTAGCCCGCCATCATCACCATGTTCTCGAGACGGCTCATCGCGTCACGCGGATTGTTCGCGTGGGCGGTCGTCAGCGACCCGTCATGACCAGTGTTCATGGCCTGAAGCATGTCGAGCGCCTCCGCGCCGCGGCATTCGCCGACGATGATGCGATCCGGACGCATGCGCAGCGCGTTGACGACGAGGTCGCGGATGGCGACCCGGCCCTTGCCCTCGATGTTCGCGGGACGGGCCTCCAGACGCACGATGTTGCGATGCGAGAGCTTGAGTTCCGCCGAGTCCTCGATCGTGACGAGGCGTTCTCGCTCGGGAATGAACTGGGAAAGGATGTTGAGGAGAGTCGTCTTTCCCGAGCCAGTGCCGCCCGACACCAGTATGTTCTGGCGCTGCCTGACGGCCTCGGCGAGGAATGCCGCCATCTCCACGGTCATAGACCCGAACGAAATGAGGTCGTCCGTCGAGAGCTTCCTGTCCGCGAACTTGCGGATGGTGAGCGAAGCACCGTCCAGCGCCAGCGGCGGGATGATGGCGTTGACGCGGCTGCCGTCCGGGAGACGCGCGTCAACCATGGGGCTTGCGTCATCGACGTGACGGCCGATCGGCTCGACTATACGCTTGATGAGCTGAACGAGATGCCCCTCGTTCATGAACCGCGCGCCCGTTTCGTGGAGAACGCCTTTCGATTCTACGAACACGCGATCTGGACCGTTCACCATTATTTCGGAAACGGCCGGGTCGCGGAGCATCGGCGCAATGGGGCCGTACCCGAGGAGCTCGTCGACAAGCGCCTGCCGGAAAAGGACAGGGTCGACCGTTTCGGGGATTTCATGGCGGAGTTCGCGCAGCACCTCGTCCAGGCACTTCTCAGCCCGTTGCGCCAAATCCTTGTCGGCGGCGAGGTTAGCAGCCTTCGCGCCCGCGTTGAGGCGCGAGAGGATTATGGCGTGGATCTTCTTCTGCAAGGCGAGCATCCCGTCCGCGTAGAGCAGCGCCGTGTCGGCATAGGCAGACGAAAAAGCAGACTCTGACGCTGCCGGGACGGGTGCCACCATGTCGGCGTGCGGCACGACCAGACGGAAGTCGCCGATCCGGATCTCGTCGCCCGGCGCAAGCCGTACGCCCTTGCCCGGCGCGACCTTCTCCCCGTTCAGGATAGTGCCGTGCGAACTGCCCACGTCAGTCAGCGTCACAACGCCGTCCTTCACCGACAGTTCGGCATGCCTGCGCGAGACCGACTTGGCGTCCAGGCGCAAGCCGCTTTCGGGAAGGCGTCCGATTGAGATGGAACCGGCGGCGGGAAGCTTTACCTCCCGCACGCCGTCCGCCGCAATGATCCGAATCGTCATTTTCTCGGCTCTTTCGCTCAGGGCTGGAACCAGTTCAGCCAGCTCCAGAAGCCCTTGTAGGGCTTGCGCTCCTCGCGCACCTCATCTGTGGACTTCGCGCCTTGCGTCTGCACGGCGAGGTTGATCTCCTTGTTCACGTCGGGCTTCGAGTCCTGCGTGTTGTCGACGATCTCCGGGCAGACCATCACGATGAGCTTCCGGTCTTCGATGCTGCCGCCGTCCTCGGCGAAGAACCAGCTGAAGATCGGCGTGTTGCGCAGGATCGGCAGTCCCTTGAGAGTATTGTTGTCGGCGAATTTGCGGAAGCCGCCGATCAGCGTCGTGCGCCCGATTGGGCAGTTGACCTTCTGCTTGGAGAGATCCTCCTTGCGGTCGTATGTGTCGGGACCGGTTTGCTGGACAGTCGAGATGCCGAAGTCGAAGTCTACCGCCATGGTGGTGTCGTCGGTCATGCCGCCCTTGGCCTTGATTTCAAAACCGTACGGAATCTCCTTCAGATCGGCCGCGTCAGCACCGGCGACCTTCACGAAAGTCGTGCCGCCGCTCTTGAAGCGCGCACCTTCCTTGTCCCAGCTTTCGATCAGCGTATAGCCGGTCTCGCTGATGCGGTTGATGCCGTTTTCCTTGAGGAAATGGGCTGTGACGTTGAGATTTCCCTCCAAGTACGCCAAGTTCCCGTGATTACCGCCTCCGTGGAGTAGATTCTGGATTGTCCTGAAATGCCCCTGAATGTCAAGTGCACCCGCTCCATTGGCGTTGCCGTAGCTGTGGACGTCCCCGTCGCTCACTGCCATGTAGGCCACTGAGAGTCGGATGACGGGCTTGGCGACGACCACCTGGATGTTGCCCTTGATCTGGATTTCGTCGTCGAACGACTCCTTGTCCGACTGGTCAACCACGAGCCAGCGCTTCTCGGACTTGAGGCACGCCAGGATCTTCGCCTGCTGCTCGGGCGTGTAGACCTTAGCCTGCACCGTCATCGTCCTGTTGACCTTGCTGTACTCGAGCGCGACGCAGTTGGCTTTCCAGGACTCCGGCTCACCGGCATGTCGCTCGAAGACGACATCAAATCCGCTTTGCTGCAGCGACTCCTTCATGCGCAGCAGGATCTCCGGACCCGGCGTAAATTCCGCGAAGTTGCGCGTAACAGAGGCGTACTCCCTGCCCTTGAGGACCTTCATCATGTAGTTCCACTTCTTGATGGACTTCACCTCGCCGTCGATGCGGATCGAGTCGCCCACGATCGAGCAGTGAACCTCGGGCACGCGCTCGAGCTCGCGCTGGAGGTTTTTCAGTATGATCACGATCGGCGGACGGACCGTGATCTGGAACTTCTGCCGCAGGTCGTTGTCGCCGGAAACCTCGAGGTCGCAGCGACCGATCTTCAGAGCAGTCAGACGGAGCGCGCTGTCAGACGTTTTCTCGATGCGCACGACGTCCTTGTTCGATGGCATGTAGCCCTTGATGCCAAACGGCACCGTGACCTGCGTCATCTCAGCCTCGGCGAGGGAAATCTCCTCGTCAGACCATCCACACAATGCCGCACCTGCGGCAACCAACATCACTATGAGTTTCTTCATTTCCGTTTTCCTTTCTTTAGCTGATTAAAACTGTTCTTTCTCACTTTCCTGTCGCATCCGGCAGCGAAACCGGCTCAAGACCCTTGCGAAGATCGTCAAACGTCTTCTCGGTGACCATGCCGACATCGCGGCGCTTGAGCGTGCCGCTGTCGCCGGTACGCCGGAGCGCAGGATACAGATCCATCGTCCGCTGCGCGGCCACAAGGGTTGTCGCCTGCTGCGGCGTCAGGGAGACCACGATCGTCACCCCGCCGGAAGACCTGTCCTCGCGCCGGATTCCATCGCCGCCGCCGATGTCAAGGATGCGCACGCACGGGAAAATCACGCTCGTCGCCTCTTCCTTGATCTCGTCTGGCTTTTCCGTTCCGTCCATCTTGGGAACAGTCTTCTTGACCGTGAATGTGCCGAGGATCGCGATTTCCGTCCCAGGCTGGAGGAACTGCACTAGCGACGAATCGGAGAATGTGACGGGAACCGCCCACTCGCCCTCGCCCACTTTTTCGGGAAGCGTCAGACGCCAGCCGGAGACATCCTCCAGCAACACGTAGTCGCCTTCCGCGACCGAACGCGTCGGCTTGTGGCCGATCACGCGGTTCTTCTGGTCCCACGGGATTGCCCGGGCCGGGATGGAGGACAGCTCGACATGACGCATCTTCAGCATCGTGTCGCGGATCTCGTCGCCGGCCGCTATCGGCTTCGCAGCCGCAACAACCGCAACCATCCGGCGCTCGCCGTCCTCGGTCTTCGGTTTGATCATGCGGCTGACTGCGAAAACTGCCGCCGCCGCAAGAACTACTGCAATGATCATTGGTATTGTATTCTTCATGGTATTCCTTTCTGCGAACTAATCAGCAAAAACCGTGCCAAGCCGCGTCCAGCCTGTTTTCCGGGGGGCGGAACAGGTGAATGTCCGCATTTCGGACAATCTATGTGTTCTTTCCGCACACATGTCAGTCTATTCCATACTTCTTCAGTTTCTCGTACAGCGCGCTACGGCTCATCCCGAGCAGCTGCGCCGCCTTGCATTTGTTGCCGCCGCTCTTCCCGAGCGCCTCCTGAATGGCCCGCCTCTCCCAGTCATCAAGCGAAATCGGACACGGCATGGCTGGGAAGACTGGTGCAGCAGGCGAAACAGAGGTCGCTTCCGGCTTGGAGCCGACGGCACAGCCTTTGCCCTTGATCTCCTGCGGAAGGTCCGCGACATCCAGCTCGTTCCGATCAGAGAGGATCACCATTCGCTCCACGATGTTCCTCAGCTCGCGCACATTGCCAGGCCACTGGTAGGCGCATAGCGCGGACATCGCCGCCGGCGAGACGGAACGCAACGGCCCGCCAAGCTGCTTCACGAAATGGTTCACCAGATCCTCGATGTCTCCCGTCCGTTCACGGAGCGGCGGCAGAGGGATCTGGATGACGTTGAGCCTGTAATAGAGGTCTTCGCGGAACTTGCCTTCCTTCACTGCCGACGCAAGGTCACGGTTCGTTGCGCAGATGACGCGCACGTCAACCCTTACGGGATCTGTGCCTCCCACGCGCATGAATTCGCCCTCTTGCAGGACGCGCAACAGCTTGACCTGCGTTTCGGAATTGATCTCGCCTATCTCGTCGAGGAAAATTGTCCCGCCGTCCGCCTCCTCGAACAAACCCTTTTTCTGCCTGTCGGCACCGGTGAACGCGCCCTTCTCGTGACCGAAGAGCGTACTGGCAAGAAGCGACGGCTCTATCGCGCCTGTATGCACCGGCAGAAACTTCTTGTCCGCACGGGCGCTTTCCTCCCAGACGAGGCGGGAGAAGAGCTCCTTGCCGGTCCCCGACTCCCCGTACAGCAGCACCGTCGCATTCGACTTCGCCGCCCGTGCGGCGATCTTCATGGCCGAGCGAAGCGCATCGGACCTGCCGACGAGCGCCTGCGCCCCAGCCCCGTTGGGGAACACCGTGGCCGCGTCGCAGGTCAGCAGCCTCGTCTCGCAGTCCTCGAACTCGCTTTCGCTCTCAGGATCGACGAGCGTGAGTTCTACACGTCCGAACTTCAGCTTGTCACCGGGAACGACCGCCTTTCGCTGTACGGCGACGCCATTCACGAACGTTCCGTTCCGGCTTCCAAGATCGGTGACTATATACGCGCCTCCGCTCCATGAGAGCACGGCGTGCTCGCGCGAGACACTTGGCTCATGCAGGGCAACATCGCCGAGACGCCCAACGGTAACGCGTTCGCGTCCGAGCTGGCAGCTCACGCGTGTTCCCGGTGGACATTCCCCCGTCAGGACGTATAAAGGTACAGTCATGGCACTTTGGCTCAAATTATACCAAATTAGGTGACACGACGCAACCAGACATCCTTATCTCGCGACATCGGCTTTTCAGCGAACATTCTAGCCCTTGTTTAATGCTCCGTCGGCAGGTGGCCGGCCCAGATGTAGTCGATGCGGCAGGTGCCGGTCACGGGCGAGCCGTCGGCGGAGAACGAGAGGCGGAACTGCTTGATGCCGCCGATGCGCGGCATCGGCACGGTGTAGACAGCGTCGTCCACATCCTGCGGCTTCACGTCGAACGCGACGGAGTTCTCCTCCTTCCACTCGGGAGTGCCGTCCGTCTGCCACCAGAGGCGCATCTTCGCCGAGTCGGTGTGGTTCATCATCTTCACGCGCACGGCGTTCGCGCGATCCGGCGTGAAGGCGACGCCCGTGTCGCGGTCGTCGGGCGAGACGAGACACGCCCCGGCGGCGTTCAGCATCGCGATCACGTAGTAGTCGCCGCAGACGAGCCGCACGGGAAACGACTCGGAGTTCCAGAACGCGATCTTCCCAGGTAGGAACCTGTAGGACGTGCCGGTGTTCTCCGCGCGCCAGCCCTGCGCGTCGAGCGGTTTCGAGAAGTCCCACGCGCCGAACGTGCGCGCGCGCACCGCGGTGCGCGACGTGCGCCAGAGCGTGCCGTTGTCGGCCTTCAGCTGCACGCGGTAGTCGCCCTCGCCCGGGAACGTCGCCTTCGTGCAGGCCGCCCCCGGCTTCGCGAACGCGACGCCCGCCGGACCCTCGACCTGCTCCCACGTAAGCGTGAGCGGCGGGCACGCGGGACGCGTGCCCATACCATCCTGCACCTGCGCGGAGAGCGCCGCGACGGGGTTGTCCGTCCAGATCTCGCCGCACGCGCGCACCTCAGGCGGGTCGACGTACGGGAAGGCATTGTCGAGCTCCTCGGCGAAGTCGAACTCCTTGTTGTCCGCCAGGATCCAGTCGTTCGTCGTGCGCGAGTGATTCACGTAGAACGGCACGCCGGGCACGAGCACGTAGCCGTTGCCCTCGATGCGCCCGTTCGAGCACGCCACGTCCTCACCCGTCGACGGCGAGCCCCACACCTGGATCTCCGCCGGGCCGTTCTTGTACGACCAGTTGTTGCGGTCGAACTTGCAGTCACGGATCTGCACGTTGCGCGTCTGCGGGCTCCGCAGGCCCAGTACCTCAATCGCCGCGCCCGCGTTGTTGCGGAACGTGCAGCGATCCACGAGGCAGTTCTCGCCCTGCGCCTCGAAGTCGATGCCGCCCTGGTCGGGCGAGCCGGAGTCGGGCTGGTTGAGGAAGTGGCAGCCGCGCACGATCCAGCCGTCGTTGCCCGCGAGCATGGTCATCCACGACCGGCTCGCGAGGTTGTAGGGATGCGGCGAGGTGTTGTGCGCGTAGTTGTCGTGGCAGAACATGCGGTTCACGAACGTGTCCACGCCGCCCACACGGAAGCCGCTCGAGCACTGGTACGACTCGCAGTCACGCATCACGATGTGCCGCGCGTGGTTGCCCGACACCGCCATGCCCGTCGAACGGCTGCCGCCCTTCGGGCCCGGCTCGTCCCACCACTCGGGGATGCCGTGCGAGTTGAAGCGGTACTGGCCCTCGACGTGGTGCGCGAGGCAGCGCTCGATGAGGATGTGGCCGTCTCCAGGACGCGAACACTCCACCGTGAAGCCCGAGCCCGCGTTGCTGAAGATGAGGTCGTGCACTACAAGATACGCCGCGCCGCGCACCCAGCCGCAGCGGTCGTTGAGGTGGCGGTTGCGGCTGATCCGCGGACGCATCCCTTCGCCGTACGCGCCGATCTCCGCCCAGTTCTCCGCCGAACCGCGCGCGGAGACGAGCAGGTCGCCGTTGAACACGCACCCGCGCTTCAGCAGCAGGCGCTCGCCCGGGCCGAGCTCCATTCCCTCCACGTTCTTGAACGTGCGCCAGGCCGTCTGCGGCGTGAGGCCGTCGCGCGTGTCGTCACCCGCGTCGGCGTCGAAGTACCATGTGCGCGTGGGCTTGACCGGCGGGTTCCAGACCTTCGCCGAGAAGTCGGGATCCTCCACGGGCATGAACACCACGCGCTTCCCGGCCTTCGCGAGCTCCTTCCCGTTCTGCTCGACCGTGAAGTTCAGGAACGCGAGACCGTTCGTGCCCGCATCGACGTGCCACTGGAGCGGACGGGACTCTCCCTCGTCCAGCGCTTTGAGCTCAATGCGTTCGGGCGTAATCAACACGCCGTCCCGGCCCTTCGCCACGACCGTGCAGGGACCGAGCTTCGTGCCGATGTTGAGGAGATCGACCTTCAGCGTGGCAGGCGTGCCGACATGCGGCATCAACTCAGCCGTGCGGAACATGCCGAAGGAGAGGAGCGGCCGCCGCTCATTGCGGATGCGGAGATCGGTCACGGAGACGACGTCCTTCGACCCGAACAAAACGGTGCCCGGATCGCGCGAGCAGCGTCCGCGACGCCGGATCGGCTCGCTTACGACATCGTCTACGTCGAGCGACACCGTCTTCCCCGTCCAGCCGCCGCTCAAACGGTAGACCCGCCCCGTCTCCACGGGCATCTGCACGGAGGCACGCGGTTCCCAGCCGCCGTTCAGGAACATGAAGAGGTTGAACGCGCCCACCTTGTCCCCCTTCTTGTCATAGCGCAACCAATATCCGTTCTTGCGGTGAACGATCGTCGTCTCGCCCTTCGGCTCGCGCAGGAACTTCGCGCTACAGGCGATGCGGATGCCTGGCACGACCGCAGTGTCGCCGAGCGGCGGCGCAGGCGTGTCCACCACGGGATCCGCGATTGTGCCATAGAGCGGGCCGAGTTTAAGCGGTCCCTCGCAACCAGGAAGAGGCTCCGCGCACACGCGCCGCTTTCGGCTCGTCTTGCCGTTCACCGTGATCCACGTGTTGGTGCCGTCCCATCCAGCCGAGACATCGTACCACTCGCCGACCTTGATGTCGTTCGCTCCCAGCACCGAGACACGCGGCTCGGGCCCCTTGCCGAGGTTCACGAAGAAGCTGAACGCAACCTTCTCGCGGCCGCCGTCCACGCGCAGCCAGAACGATCCGGGCACGTTCGAATTTCCCTTCTGGAGAAACGACATCTGCCCCTTCTCGGAGGGATGCACGTCGAACTTCACGCGGCACGACATCTTCAGTCCCGGTCGCAGGTCGTAGCGCGGATCGTCCGGGAGCGTGCGCGCGCTCGACGTCGCGTCCAGCTTGTACTCGACGGCTCCCGCCGCACACGCGGCGCCAACCGCCAAAACAACCATCATTAGCTTCTTCATCTTCGTTTTCCTCCGCTCGGTCAGCAAGCATTTTCTTTCTTGTCTCGGAAGACTCGAAATAGTATAACACAATTCTCCTGGCACGGCGGCGGCACGTCGACCGCGAAGGCGGAGAGAACCGCGCTTGTCGCGACCGCCACCATCGTGAGACCAACTCAGCGAACATTATGGCATTTTCGCCACCCCAGCGCCACAGGCTGACGGGACGGCCGTTCGTAGCGGAACGTCCAGAACTGCCAGCGCAGACGGTTTGAGGTCCATGCATCCTTGTATTCCGGCGTGTAGATCCATGTGTCCCTGAAATTGGCCGTTGCCATCTTCGGCAGATAGCGGGCGATGTCGCCCAACTGGTCGCAGGGCGCCACGGCGACTTCGTCATTGCCGGTCTCAATCGCCTCTAGGGCGGCAAACAGGAAGTCGGCAGGGCCGATCTCGACGCCGCCGACATCGATCGACGTCGGCAGGAAGCGCGACACGTCCATCCTTTTCGCCGCCGCCACGAGATCCGCCGCCTTTACGCGCACCTGTTCCTTTACGCCCTTTGGCGCGTACAGGAAACCGTATGTCTTTCCCGGCCTGTACAGCGTCTTGCCGCGCAGAAACTCCACGGCCGCCAGGAAGCAGTCCGCAATGCTCCATTCCGCCGGCGCGCGCACGGGCCCCAACGATTTCGCAAGCGACGCGCGGATGGCCGGCACGTCGTCCCGCATGATCGGCCTGCGGGGATTCTGGGCGGCAAGGAGCGCGGGGCAGTCCGTGATCTCGAAGCGCGGATCAGCCTTCAACTTCTTGAGGAACGCCTTGATGCGCTCGTAATAGGCCGCGGTCACTGCCGGATCGCGCGTTTCCGCATAAGGCCATTCCCCGTACGGATACAGGTTGCCCTTGCGGAACACCCAGTCCCAATGCCTAGTGCACACCGCCATGTGGGGATGCATGTAGAACGTGACGACCTGCTGCTTGGCGAGCTCGTCCAGTTTTGCGTTGATTACATTCTCCGGCTGTTCATGC
>CACXPT010000001.1 GCA_902769585.1 uncultured bacterium | reverse complement strand
GAAGGACGGCTCCAAGCCGAATCGTCCGCTCACCATCCGCCACCTCACGACGCACACGACGGGCTGGCGCGGCGGCACGGGCGTGGTCAACCGCGACATCCCACTCCGCGAGGTGGCCCGACAGCTCGCCGCACGTCCGCTTTCCTTCCAGCCGGGCGAGACGTTCGCCTATGGCAACGCCTGGATCTGCACGGCGGCGGCCTGTCTGGAAGTCGCAGTCGGCAAGCCCTACGAGGTGTTTCTCAAGGAACGCATCCTCGACCCGCTCGGCATGAAGGACACGACGTTCACGCCGAACGCCGAACAGCTCACGCGCCTCGTCTGCGCCTACACGTCCGATGACAAGCCTCTACGTCCGGCGGCTGACCACTGCGTACAACAGCTTGTCTTCCCCAAGGCGAAGCCCGTCTTCCCCTCCGCCAGCGGCGGCCTCTTCTCCACGCCGCGCGACATGGTCGCCTTTTCGCAGATGCTGGCCCACCACGGCGAATGGAAGGGCAAGACCATCATCTCGCGCAAGACGTTCGATTCCATCTTCGCCGTCAAGCAGACCTCCGCCGGCATCGTCCATCCCTACACGTGCGGCAGCTGGCTGTACGGCGACTGGTTCGGACACGAGGGGGCGATGCGCACCGACCAGCGCGCCAACCTGCGCACCGGCCACAGCCGCGTCTTCTTCATACAGACCGAAAACAAGGCAGGCAGCGCGTTCTTCCAGTTGAAGAAAGACTGGCACGCCGCGGCCGACAAGATCCAGGGCACGCCGCCCACGGCCTTCGGAAACTGATGAAAGGTATGAAACAAATGCTGAAAGTGATTCAGGTTTCCCTTTTGTTCACTCTGGCCGCCGTGGCGGGGGAGACGAAGTGCGAAGCGCCGCGCATCTTCCCGTTCGCGATGGAAGGCGAGAACTTGCCAGACCTGTGGACATTGACACGCATGCGGGAGGGGCGCAATTTATTGCGCCCGCATGAAGGGCGTGAACCGGCCGGCACGGGCGGGTTCCTCTCGGGTGCGCCGTTTCTTCGGCGTGAACCTGTACGGTCCGGCGGCGCTCCCCGAGAAGGCGGACGCGCCCGCGATGGCGGAACGCCTCGCGCGGTGGGGCATCAACGCCGTGCGCATCTTCCCGCAGTACACGTGGCAGCGGCGCGCGGACAAGGATTTCTCGAAGGGCATCGACCCCGACCTGCTCGCCCGCTTCGACTGGCTGTTCTTCCAGCTGAAGCAGCGCGGCATCTCCGCAGACATGAACCTCCATTCGGCGCGGACGGCCGGCTACCGCTTCAAGGGCTTCAAGCAGACGATGAAGGAGAACAAGGGACTCGACAACTTCGACCCCACGTTCATCCTCCACCAGAAGGAGTTTGTCCGCACGATCTTCAACCACGTCAATCCCTACACCGGACTCGCCTACCGCGACGATCCGGCCGTGATGACGTGGGAGATCAACAACGAGTGTTCGCTGGCGATCTGCTGGTTCAAGTGGAACCTGGAGGACAACCTCACGCCCTATTTCCGCCGTGAGCTCGGCCGACAGTTCTGCGACTGGCTGCGCGCGAAGTACGGCACGACGGCGCGTCTGCGCGAGGCGTGGGTCGTATCCTCGCCGCTGGAGCCGGACGTTCTGCCGCCCGACACCTGGAAGGACGCCGCCGCGTTCGCGCGTGCGCACTGGCACACGGAAGGATACGGGAACGGGAAGGCACCGAAGGACTATGCGTTCGATTCGGCGAAGGGCCTCGTGCGCATCGACGCCACGAAGGTGCGCAAGTTCGCGCTCGTCGGCGTGCCGTTGAACGAGCGGCAGCCGTACACGGTCTCGTTCAGGATACGGTCCGAGAAAAACGGAACCGCGATATTCAGGGTCTGCCAGCATGGACGCCCCTGGGGCAACCAGGGTTGCGAGCGCAGCGTCCAGACGGGGCCGGAATGGCAGGAGATCCGCCTGCGGGCGGCGGCGCTCGTGACGGACGCGGACAACCGCGTGCAGGTGCAGTTCAACAAGAGGGGCACCTACGAACTGGCCGATCTTTCCTTCGTGCGCGGCGGCGAGCTGGGCTTGGAGCCGAACGAGACGCTGGAGGACGGCACGGTCGGACTGGGCCGCGAGCGTTCCGCCGCGCGCACGCACGACCTCTCCGCGTTCATCCTCGACGTGGAGGACCGCTACTGGAAGGAGATGTACGGTTACGTGAAGAACGAGATGAAGGCGCGCGCACCGGTGAACTGCGGCACGGCCGACTACGGCGCGCACTACCCGCAGGCGTACGGCGACTTCATCGACGACCATTTTTACTATGGTGGCCTCATCGGGTGGCTGGGAAAACCGTGGGACATGAGCGGATGGTACTGCTTCAACAAGTCCATCGTACGCAGTGTCGATGAAAAGGGTGGCCGGAACATGCAACGGATATTCGAGAACCGTGTCTTCGGCAAGCCGTTCACCATCAGCGAGGCGAGCATGATGAGTCAGATGGCGACCGCCGCCGAGTTCTTCCCGATTGCGCTCTCCGTGGCGGCGTTCCAGAACACGGCCGCGTTCCACGCCTACACCTGGTCGCACAATTCGGAACACACTTACGGGGGGCGTCGGTTCCTCGACATGCGCAGCAACGCCAAGTACCTCGCACACCTCCCCGCGTCCGTGAACATGTTCGTGCGCGGGGATGTGAAGAGCGGCGAGGAGGAGGCACGCATCGCGTACGAGCTGCGGCGCGCGGACGAGCGCAACGCGATCATCCAGACGGGCTTCGCCCGCGGCACGCACATCCACGACACGGATCCCCTCGCCTGCCTCAAGACGGTGACCGGGCGCGTTCTTGTGGATCTCCCGGGGAGGGTCGCAGCTTGCTGCGACCGCCGCGGGCGCAATGAATTGCGCCCCTCCTGCAGTGACCGCGCCACGGTGTCTTCCACCGGCGAACTTCGCTGGGACGCGACGCAGCCCGGGAAAGAGTGGTACGCCGTGGACACCCCGCGCACGAAGTTCGTCTCTATGTTCGGCGGCGCAGGCACGGCACACGAATTCGCCGACGGCTTCAAGGTGACGCTTGGCGACACGCTCATGGGTTGGGCGGCGATCTCCTTCACGGAACTCTCGCCGGGCAAGCGCCTTTTAGCGGCGACCGGCTACCAGCAGGCGTCGGGCGCGAAGCTCACGCGCGTCGGATCGGACGAGGCGCTGCAGCCTGCCGACGGCACGCGGACGCTGGACGAGCGCATCACGACGATGAAGGCGATGGGAGATGCGCCCTACGTTTGCGAGGGCGTGCGCGCCACGATCCGCATTCCTGCCACCGGCACGGTGCGCGTGACGCCGCTCGACGGCGACGCGCGTCCGCTCGGCGCCGCGTTCGACGTGCAGGCGAAAGATGGCTTCGCCACCTTTGACATTTCCGAGAAATACCAGACGGTATGGTATCTCGTCGAACAGTAGCGGTCAGACGATGAGCATGCAGTCGCCGTAGGAGAAGAACCGGTACTCGGCCCGTACGGCGAGCGCGTATGCGCTCAGGATGCGTTCGCGTCCCGCGAGTGCGCTCACCATCATGAGCAGCGTGGACTGCGGCAGGTGGAAGTTCGTGAGCATCGCGTCCGTGACGGCGAACTTGTATGGCGGATAGATGAAGATGTTAGAGGCCCCGTGGGCCGCCACCACCTTTCCGCCGTTCGCCGCCGCCACTGTCTCGAGCGTCCGCACCGATGTGGAACCGACGCACACCACGCGCCCGCCGCGCGCCTTGCACGCGTTGATGGCGTCCGCCGCCTCCTGCGTCACGGTGTACGCCTCGTAGTCCATGTGGTGGTCCTCGATCTCCACGCACTTCACGGGGCGGAACGTGCCCGGTCCCACATGGAGCGTGACGGCCGTGCGCTTCACCCCCTTCGCCTCAAGCGCCGCGAATATCTCCGAGGTAAAGTGCAGCCCGGCCGTAGGCGCGGCCACCGACCCGGTCTCGCGCGCGTAGATCGTCTGGTACCGCTCGCGGTCGAACGCCTCCTCTTCCGGCGTTCCGTCGCGGTGGACGTAAGGCGGCACGGGAGTGTGCCCGAACTCGTCCAGCAGCTCCGCAAGCGGACGCGACGAGCGGAACGTGCAGCGCCACATCCCGCCGTCCAGCTTCTGGACCAGCTCTACCGCCAGCTCGCGGTTCGGCCCGAACACGGCCACCTGCCCTTCCCGGCTCGGCCTTCCCGACCCTATCATGCACGACCACGTCACCTGGTAGGACGCGTTGTCCTCAACGCGCCGCTGCCCCCCTTCCGCGTCCAGCGCGTCGGCGTCCGTGGCTGGCGACACCATCAGCACCTCCACCGCCCCCGGCGAATCGCTCCATGTGCCTAGCAGCCGCGCAGGGAACACCTTCGTGTCGTTGACCACGAGCAGGTCCTTCGCGTCGAGGTATTCCACAATGTCCGCTATGTGCCGATGCTCCAGCACGCACGTGTCTCGGTGCAGCACCATCATGCGCTCCGTGCCGCGCACGTCGACAGGCTGCTGCGCGATCAGGCGCGTAGGAAGCGGATACCAGAACTGACGAGTCTTCATGTGTATCTTTTCTTTCGAGAATTTTGGAAGAAAGTATATCAAAATTCTCAACGCATCGGCGCAACGGACGTCAGCGGGCGAGTTCGTAAAGGAGCGTCGCGTTTTGGGGATCGCGCGCGGTGTGCGCCGCGAGGCGCAGACGCCCTTCCGCGAACGAAACCGGCACCTCGCCGCGCCGCGCGCCGTCCGTGCCGAGCGCGTACGCCTTCCACGGACCGGGCACGACCTTCAGCGAAACGTCCGCCGCGCCGGCGCGCGCCAGCATCGGCAAGCCGCCGCGCTTCAGGACAACCCGATGCTCGGGATCCGCCCACTGGACGCCCGTGTTCTGCACTTCGGTGAGGTGCGTCACGAGGATGCGCGACGACTCCGCGAGCGGCTTGCCGTCCACGGCCGTGGCCCACACGGCCCCGTGCGCGCCGTCCAGGCGCACGTCCATGCCCGACGTCGCGAACCCGCCGCCAACGCGCGCGAAGCCGCCTTGCGTGCGGGGCGTGTCCACAGACATCGTCTTCGCCGCTCGGTCGATCTTCGCCACGTTCTCCCCGTCCGCCGCGTCGCCGCGCAGGTAGAGCGCCACGAGCGCGCGTTCGCTTGCCTGCTGGAGCGGGTCGAGCATCACGTCGAAGCTGCCGCTGGCGGCTTTGGAGGTGTCGAAGAGGTTCTGGATGCCGTGCGCGTAGGTGAAGCGCCACAGGCCGTCCCACTGCCCCTGCACGGCGAGCGCCGCCGTGTAGATTCCACCCTGGTAGCGGAACGCGCCCGGCCCCGAGAAGTTCCACTCGGTGATCGTATATGGCATCGTGGGGAGACGCACGGCGGCGGCACGGTCCGCGCCCGACATGCCGACACCTTCCGGATAGTCGAGGATGTCGAGATTACGGGTACGGAACGGCAGGTGCAGCCGCACGCCGAGCCACTGCGGGTGGTCGATGTAGAAATGATTGTCGAAATAGTCGAGCCATTTCTCGCGCACCGCCATCTTCTCGGGCGGGTGGGGGCCGTTGTTCATGTCCGTGATCAGCGCCTTCGCGCCGAGCGACCGCACGAACCCGATCATCCGCGCGAGGCTGCGCTCCTCCACGTCCATGCAGTCCCTCTCCGTCGCCTTCTTGTCCCCGAACCAGCTCCGCGCTGGCGCGCCCTCGTTGACGAGGCAGATGAGCGGCAGGCCCGGCTCGTCCTTGTACGCGCGCCCCGTGTAGGAGTTAACGTGGTTGAGGAGGTTGCCTGCGTACGTCTTCCAGTTCTCGAATCCCGCGTCGGAGAGGTGGATGAGTACCTTCATTTCCTGGAAGGCGGGCATCGTCGGCGCCGTGCGTCCGAGCGCCTTCCACATCTCGGCACGGACCTCGGGCGACGCGGTGCGGTAGGAGTAGAGGTCGATCGCCACGTAGATGCCCGCCTGGATGCACTTAGCCACGAGGTAGTCCATCTGGTCCATCCGCTTCGGGTTGAGCGCAGTGCCCGTCGGGTCGCCCGTCCCCGTGGTGATGCCGCCGTCGCACTCGAAGTGGTGCAGGCGCACCGTGTTGTAGCCGCTGCGCACGAGCCTCGCCACGATCTCGTCCGCCTGGCGCTTCTGCGGCCAGCAGCAGCTGCTCACGAGGTTGACGCCGTAGAATTTCACGCGTTCGCCGGCCGGACGCCCCTCGAACTCGAAGTGCCCGCCCGCGCGTTTGAGCCAGCCGTACTTCCCCGCCGGCGCGTCCTGCAGGCGCCATCCGGAGAAGTCCGTAGCGCCGCCCGGCTGGACGCCCTTCAGCATCTTGACCGGTACCCAGTCGGTGCCCTCGACCGTGTAGGTCGGGAGGTTCGTCGTAAAGGAGAGCGACCGCCCCTTCACGGACATGGTGAACACGTCAGTGATCGAATCGCCCGCCTTCAGCTCGCGCGGCGGCTGGAGACGCAGCGAGAAGGCGTCGCACCATGCGGCATCGTTGCTGAGGTGCACGAATCGCTTCTCCGGGAAGGCGAAGGAGATTTCCTCGCCGCCCGTCGTCGCGAACGTGACACGCGCCACATCCTTTCCCGTGAAAAGCCCCTTGCGCAGGTCGTTCGTGGGGAACACGCCGGACTTGCCCGTGTCCGTGCGCCACGCCGCCCCCTTGAACGCGGCGAACGGCAGGTAGACGCGCGTGCCGGCCGCTTGCGACTTCACGTCCTTCGTCATCGTGAACGCGTTCGTGGCCGTCACTCCGCCCGCTCCGTCGGACCCGAGCGCCCACCGGCCTTTCGCGAACATGTTGCCGCGCGTGCTGAGCACGTAGCCCGTCATGTTCGAGACGGAGAATGTCGGCTGCGCCGAGTTGTTCCAGTTGTCGTAGTTGATCAGTCCGCTCACGGTGATGCCGCCGCCGAACGAGCAGCGCAGCGTGCCGAATCTCTCCTGCGTCACGTCCTCGGCCATCAGCCCGACGGCAATAGCCGCAACGATGCCAAATGCTTGCTTTTTCATGGCAACATTCTACCATTTCGCGCCCCGACCTAGCAAGCAGGCACGTCAACGATCTAGCCAAACAGACCTTGCTATGACAGCTATTCGTCTACTCGTTCGATGGCTTGAGACGAAGGACGGTCTTGAAGAACCGGTCGCCAGACTGCTTCCCGTCGTGCCAGGAGGCCGTGCTTCCAATCGTGGCCGAACCCTGGATCACGACCTTTCCGTTGCCGTATGTCTCCGAACACGTCAGCTGGGGCACGCCGTTCACGATCGTGATCGCCGTGATCTTGATCGCCTCCTCGGCTTCCTCCGTCGCCGTCGCGACCGCTGCCGCGTTGTTCGCACAGTTCAGCAGGAACGCATCGGGGATTATGTCGCCCTTGTCGGCGAAATCGACGCCCTTGGCCTTCGCCCACGTCGCAAGATCGTCCGCCTTGGCATTGGCAAGATCCCCCGTGACGCCAAATGCAGCAGCCGCCGTCTGCCCTTCGACGCTCGCAGGATTCTCCGGCCAATTCTCGGTGACCACCGGCTCGTCGCCGAGCTCGATGTAGGTGACCGGCGACGAATATGCACCGAGTTGCGTCAATTTTCGGCAAAGTGGGCAAAATGGAGAATGTTGCCAATGTGGAAGTGTTGCCAGTTACCAATGTTGCCAGTTACCAATTGAGCATTGGCAATTGAACATTGGCAACATTGGATACTGGCAACATTTTCAGAGGCCCTTGCAGGCGAAGTGCAGGCGGATGCGGTGCAGGTCGCGGCGGACGCGGTCGAACGCGCCCCAGAGGTTGGACGCCTCGTCATGCGAATCGTGAAGGACGACGGCGGACGTGTCGAGCGTCTGGCGGAGGCGCACGCCGCGCCGCAGCCTCAACCCTTCGCGCGTCGCCCCGGCCGCGATCCACGCAAGCGCGAGATCCGCGACAAGGTGGTTGTCGTCGTAAAGCCCGCCGACGTCGCTGTGGCTGCCCGGGAACAGCATCTCCGTGACGCGCTCACGCTCCCCCGCGAGCCGCACGTACCGAAAGAACCTCCTCGTCTCGTCGCGCGACACGGCATGGCGCGCCTTTTTCACGTTCTTCGGACACTCCTCGGCGACATCGAGCCCGATCGTAGCGTCCACCGTGTCCCACAGGCCGAGATACGCCACCCCGATTCCGAGCTTGTCGAGCCATGCGGCAAAATGCCGCGCGAGGAGCGCCCCGCGGGAAAAGCCGAAAAGAAACACGGAGGTCCCCACGCCGTCCTGCGGAAGAGATTCGTAGTTCGCCTCAAACCACCGGCGGGCGGAGCGGAATATCCCCTGCCATCCGATTCCGGCGAACCGTCCGCCGACATACGATCCGAAGCGCGTCCCCGGGCCGGACTCGACATGGAGCCGCTGCCGGTCGTCCTCCGCGCAAAGGTCGCGCAGGCGCGTCACGTTCGTGATGCGCCCCTCGACGCCCTGTCCGGTGCCCTCAAAGAAGAGACAGATATTCATGGCATTCGAAAACTTCGATCTTGCAGGCGCCCTTCAATCTCGCGGTTCATTTGGTCCACCATCCCGTCCGTCAGCGGATAGCGTGCGATGACGGCCGTGGCGGCGGCCATGAGGATGGCCGGGATCACGCACACGAGCCAGCGGATTCCCTCCTGCGCAAGCGGCGCCTGCGCCTCGAGATCGTTCATGAAATACGCGCCGGCGGCGTTGCCGATGGACATCATCGCGAAGGCGATTACGAAGAACAGCGCGAGGAGCCTCAGGGGCGCATTCTGGCGGAACTCCCGCCAGAGGTCGCACATTTTCACCTGCGCCGTTGCCGAGGCGGCCATCACCACGCGCTCCTTCGTCTGGGTGAAGGAGAACACGAGGCAGACGCCTGCGACGAGCGCGAAGACGGCCATCGCCCACAGCCAAGCGTCGGGCGCGGTCGGGAGGGCGTCTGCGGACGCGCAGGAGCGCGTCCCTCCCGAGGCAGTGCAGTAGCCCGTCCAGGCGAGCACCATGCTGGGCACGATCCGGCCTATGGCCATGCCGATTCTGAAGAAGACGCCCATGATGGCGTTCACGATCCCCGAGATGCGCTTGCCCGTGCGATGTTCCGAATAGGAGATCACCTCCGGAACGAGCGCCCACATGTAGCCTGTCGCCACGATGAGGCCTGTCGCCTTGACGAACTGAGCGGCGTAAATCCAAACGGACGCGCAGGAGCGCGTCCCTCCCGCGCGGCTCAGCACGTAGAGCGCGGCCATCCCGGCGACTGCGACGGGCGCAAAGGCAAAGAAAAGGCCCTTCTTCCCGAGAAGCCTCCTCAATGTCGGCAGAAACGGCATGAAGACGAACGACGGCAGCATCCCGCACCCCATGAAAAGCGCCATCCGCCACGGTAGGGCGTGTCGCCCCGCGACCGCCGCCGGCAGGGCGTCGCCACTTGAGACGCCGCCGAGCGCGCCGACGAGCAGCGGCACGCCCGCCAACGCCACGAGGCAGCCTGCGTTCGCCATGAAGATCCTCACGGAGGTGAGAACCGTAATCTCGTCCGTGTCACGGGTCAACGAGGCGCTGAGCGCGCCGTACGCGACGTTCACGAGCGAGAAGAGCAGCGTGAAGCCGATGTACGTCGCATACGCATAAACCGTCTTCCACGCGGAGGCACCGCCGCCAAACGGATTCCAGAAGCACAGCACGGAAAAGGCCGCCAGCGGAAGCCCCGCCCAGACGAGGTAGGTGCGGTACTTGCCCCACGGCGGATCGCGCTTGTCAATGAACGCGCCGACGAACGGATTCCAGAACACGTCCACGAACTGAGCGACGATAAACATCGTCGCCGCTGTCGGCGGCGCGAGGCCGAAGACGTCGGTGTAGAAGAACAGCAGATACGCGCTGACCGCCGTGAAGACGATGTTCTGCGCGAAATCGCCCGCACCGAATCCGAAAACTGGAAGTCTATGGCCCTGTCGACGCATCATGACCGCCATTGTGCCATTACGCGGACTTGTCGACGAAATAGAATCCCTCGCGCCTGAGGCGATTGAAGTCGCTCAAACCGTAGGGAATCTTTAGGCTGCCGTTGTTCATTGCCGCAGATTATACCAAACCCTCCCCTGCGCGTGCAAGGTCGTGAAAGCGGAAGCGGCGGCTCGCGGACTCGCTACTGCTCCGCTGCCTTCAGGCGGAAGAAGCGCGTGGTCTTGCCGGTCTCGTCGATCAGCGTCTCGCCGGAGGCGTCCAGCGGATACGACGCGGCGTTCCCCGTGCCGTCCACGTTGTCCGTGGCCTCGATCGTGAAGGTGAAGCCGTCCGTGTTCACGAGCGGCGGCGTCAAAATGACCGCCTTGCCCTGCTCGTTGAACGCGATGTCGAGGAGCACCGGATCGGTGAACGCGCCCGTCGGCTTGTCGAACGCATAGCGGAACACGTTGGCGACGCCGTTCGCGTCAACCTCGTCCCACGCGCCCGACACGCCGTTATTGCCTGCCCATGCCGGATAGCCGGCAGCGACGACCGAGCCGCCTCTTGTGATCGTGCGCGTATTTTCGTCGGCGCTGGTCGTGTCGGCCAGGCTCGAATCGACCGTGACCGTGCCGCAGGACGCTTCGTCGCCGCCGCCTATGCCGATCGGCTCGGCGTCTTCGCCGCCGCGCGTTGCGACGACGCGGACGATTTTCGCACCGATGCCGATGTTGCCGCAGCTGCTGTTGACGCTGCCGCAACCGATGCCCGCCGCGTCGTCACCGCCCGTGGCTATTACGATGCCGCCGGTGATGGTTATGTTTCCGAAATTCGCATAACAGCCGCTACCGATGCCGGCGCCCATGGAGCCGCCCGTGGCTGTTACGATGCCGCCGGAGATGATAACGACACCGCCGTTCGCATAGCCGCTGCCGCCCGTACTGCCTGTGCCGATGCCGGCCGCCATATCGCCGCCCGTGGCTGTTACGGTACCGCCGTAGATGCCTACCCCGCCGCATTCCTCCGAAGCGCCGCCGCCGATGCCCGCGCTATGGGAGCCGCCCGTCGCGGTGATGACACCGCCGTTGATGACGATGTGTCCGCTGTCCAACAACATGCCGCCGCCGATGCCCGCGCCGTAGCCGTTGCTGGACGCATCAAGCGATCCCTTTCCGCTGATGGTCAGCTGCGAGTTATGTGGGTTTGCGGGGACGTAGATGCCTGGATAGTCCTTGTAGAACCCCCTGACGATGTTCTCACTGCCCGACGCAAGGACGATCTCCGCGCGTCCGAGGCAGGTGAGCCCCGCCCACTTGTAGCTGGAGCTGTTCGTGCCGTTGATCACGGCATTGGAGAGCGTCACCGTCGCGCCGGCGGCGATCGACACCTTGTAGTTGCCGGCGAGCGTGCCGTAGATGACCGTGCCGTCCTGCGCCGTCACGTGGGCCGTCAGCGCCGCAAGGTTGCCGTCCCATCTCTGGTAGATTGTGCGCGTCGGGTTGCCGTTGTCGTCCGGCAGGCCATTGGCGACCGTTATCGTGCCGCAGGACGCGGCGTCGCCGGCGCCCTTGCCGATCGGCTCGGCGCCTTCGCCGCCGCGCGTCGCGACTACGCGGACGATGTCCGCGCCGATGGTGATTTTGCCGCAGCGGCTGGAGTTGTCGGCACAGCCGATGCCGGCACCCCTGAATCCGCCCGTCGCCGTGACGCTTCCGCCCGTTATCGTGATGTCGCCGCATCGGCTCGTGTAGTCTCCAGTGCCGATGCCGGCCGCGCCGTAGCCGCCCGTCGCCGTGACCTGGCCGCCCGTGATCGCGATGTCGCCGCAAACACCGGACATTCCGGCACCGATGCCTGGAGCATGGTCGCCGCCGGCGGCGACTATTGCGCCGTCGTTGATCGTGATGTCGCCGCAGCTCGCATTCTGGCCGGCGCCGATGCCGGACGCGCGGTTTCCGCCCGTCGCGGTGATGACGCCGCCGTCGATGACAATGTTGCCGCAGCCAATCTCATATCCGCCGCCTATGCCCGCGCCCCAGCCGTTGCTGGACGCCTCGAGCGACCCGCCGCCCTTTATGGTCAGCGTGGCTCCATCCGGAACGTAGATGCCGGGATACTCGTCGTAGAATCCGCAGATTCTGTTCTCGCCCTCAAGCGTGAGCTCGGCGCCGCCGGAGCAGTTGAGGCCCGCCCACTTATAGTCAGAGCTGTTTCCGCCAGCGACCATGATCGTCGCGTTCGAGACGGTCACCTTCGCGCCGGCGGCGATGGTAACCTCGTACGGGCCGCCGAGCGTGCCGTACATCTTCGTGCCGCTGAGGACGGTGATGTTCCTGTTGACCAGCGAAAGGTCGCCGTTCCAGACCGTGATCGTGCGCGTCGGGGCGCCAAGGTCGTCATAGAGCGTGGAAGAGACCGTCGGTCCATTGTAGCATGTAGCTCCAACGCCCGCACCGATGGCATTCGACGCTCCACTGCCGCGCGTGGCAACGACCCTTACCTTCCCTTCGATGTCAATGGAATCGCAGCTCGCATCGGCCCCGTAGCCGCTGCCGATGCCCGCCGCGTTTTGTCCGCCATACGCAGTGACGTCGCCGCCGCCGATGTAGATATCCTCGCAGGCGACGTTGTTCCCGCCGCCGATGCCCGCCGCAGAATTGCCGCCATACGCAATTATCGTGCCGCCCAAGATGGAAACGCTGCCGCAGGCGTTTGTGTATCCGCCGCCGATGCCGGCGCCCCAGCCGTTGCTCCTTGCCGTCAACTCACCTTCGCCCTTTATCGTCAGCGTACTGCTTCTTGGGACATAGATGCCGGGATAGTCCTCGTAGAATCCGCGGATTTGGCTCTCGCCCTTAAGCGTGATCTCCGCGTTGCCAAGGCACGTGAGACCCGCCCAACTATAGCTATCACTGTTCACGCCATCGACCATGATCGTCGCGTTCGAGACGGTAACCTTCGCGCCGGCGGCGATGGACACCTTGCACTTTTCGCCGAGCGTGCCGTAGATCGTCATGCCGGTAGGAACCGTGACGTCGCGCGTGAGCATGGAGAGGTCCCCGTTCCAGCCCATTATCGTACGCGTCGGAGTGCCGTTGTCGTCCAGCAATCCGTCTCTGACGCTGACGGCATCTGCGCTGATCGGGGTGCCCGAAGTGCCGCACGTGGCTTGGACTTTCGTGATCCCGCGGGCAATGGTGACGTCATCGCAGGTGCCGCTTCTGCCAGCGCCGATGCCGGCGGCGTACTGGCCGCCCGTCGCGTTGACATTGCCGCCGGATATCTCGACGTAGCCGCAACTCCCTTCCAGTCCCGAACCGATGCCTGCGCCATTGCTGGAGCCAGTCGCAGTGACATCGGCATCGCCATAGATAACGACGCCCTCGCAAGCTCCTCTGGTGCCCGAGCCGATGCCCGACGGGCCAATCCCGCTGCCTACGGCG
Source organism: uncultured bacterium (assembly GCA_902769585.1). GTDB lineage: Bacteria > Verrucomicrobiota > Kiritimatiellia > RFP12 > UBA1067 > RUG572. The sequence goes on along the minus strand of CACXPT010000001.1, from coordinate 38,744 downwards.
TAGAGGATTACGGCACCGCCGATTTCTATGGGACCGCACTCGCCGCTTCCGCCGCCGCCGACGCCCGCGCCGCCTGCACCGCCGTTGGCTTCGATCTCGCCGCCATAGATGCCGATGAATTCGCAGTTCCCCGTGCTCGTTCCGCCGATGCCGGCCGATTGGCTGCCGCCGTGCGCGTATATCGTTCCGTCTTCTATCAGTATGGCGCCGCAGTCCTGGTTCACCCCGGCCCCGATGCCAGCCGCCGAGGATCCTCCGGTCGATTCAAGCGTTCCGTCGCCTTGGATCATGAGCTCATTGCCCGGCGGGACGTAGATTCCGGGATAGTTTTCGGAAAAACCTTCGACCGTGCTTACGCCCTTGAGCGTGATTCCCGCACTGCCCGCGCAGGTTAGGGCGGCCCATGAACCGGAGAGCGTGCCCATGTCGTTGATGTTCGCGTTGTTGAGCGTTATGTGCGCGCCGTCCTCGATCGTCAGCTTGTAGCTTTCGCGGAGGGTGCCGTAGAGCGTCATTCCGTCAGGCACGTCCATGTCGCCGACAACGTTCGCGAGATTGCCGTCCCACCAGGAGACGATCGTGCGCGTCGGGCTCTTCTTGTCGTCGTCAAGCCCATCCGCCACGGTGACGTTGGCAACCGACGAGCTGCTGCCGCCCTTGCCTATCGGCGTCGAGCAGGAGGCGTGGCACGTCGCCTCGACGCGCGAAATGCCCGCGCCGATGCGGATCGAACCGCAGTCGCCGCCCGATCCGCCGCCGATGCCGGCGGCGTATCTGCCGCCCGTCGCGTAGATCGTACCCCCCATCACGGCAATGCTGCCGCAGGGGATGTTGTAGCCGCCGCCGATGCCGGCGGACCATCTGTCGCCGCTCGTGCCCACGCTACCGCGCGCGGTCAGAACGCCGTCGCCATTTATCGTCAGCGTCTTGTATTTCGGAACGAAGATTCCGGGATAGTCCTCGTAGAAGCCCTGGATGGTGTTTTCGCCCTTGATGGTGATCGTCGCGTCGCCGAGGCATGTGAGGCCGGCCCATTTGAGATTGTCGTTCCGCCCCGCGTTCTCCGCCTCGATGTTCGCGTTCGAGACGGTGACGAATGCGCCGTCCGCGATGCTCACCTTGCGCGCCGAGGCGAGCGTGCCGTGGATGACGGTCCCGCCGAACGCCACGGCGTCGAAGTCGAGCGTTCCGAGGTCGCCGTCCCACTGGATCGTGCGCCTGCTGCCGTCCCAGGTCGTCACGTCGGAAAGCCCCGGCCTGACGGTGACTTCACCGCCGCCGCCGCCATAGCCGCCACCATAGCCGATGTTGTTCTCGCAGTTCGAGCCGTGCTCCGCGATGACGCGCAGGACCGTCTTCTCGATGTCTATCCAGCCGCACGTACGGTCCACGCAGCTGCCGATGCCCGGCGAGTAGTGGCCGCCCGTGGCCCGGATGTCGCCGCCCTCGATCCTGATGTTGCCGCAGTCGAGGGAGCTCGCGCCGCCTATGCCGGGCGCAAATCCGTTGCTCTTGGCGTCGAGGGAACCCGAACCCTTGATCGTGAGCGTGCACCCCGGCGGAACGTAGATGCCAGGCAAGCTCGCATAGAATCCCCTGATGCGGCTCGCGCCTTCGAGGATTATCGTCGCGTCGCCGTAGCACGTGATGCCCGCCCATTTGCAGTCGGATCTGTCGACGCCGTTGATTATGGCGTTCGATATCGTCACCGTCGCGCCGGAGGAAATGCCGATCTTGTGCAGCGCGTTTGCGGCGAGCGTGCCGTGGATCGTCGCGCCGTTCGTCGCCACCGCGTAGTCCCACCCCGCCGCAAGCCCGCCGAGATCGCCGTCCCAGGCGACGGTATCGATGTACCTCTCGTTTTCGGTCTCCATGTCGCGCAGCTCAGGCGCCACGTTTACGGCAACGGGCTGCCCCCCCCATTCTCCTCCGATATTCTTACTGCCACTTCCGGTGCCGCGATGCGCGATGACGGTTGTTATGCCGGCACCAATGTCTATTTCATTACACTGGCCGCCTTCACCGCATCCGATGCCTGCCGCATTTGTTCCTCCGTTCGCCGTGACATTGCCGCCGCGAATTTGGATGGTGGAATCATACATGACGTGGCCTTCATGTCCGGTACCGATGCCAGCGCCACCATAGGATCCACCTGTGGCGACGACAACACCTCCATTGATGTAGATGCTGTTTCGGTGGCCGTAGACCCCGGCAGTAAGACCGGTCCCGCTACCAATACCCGCCCCGCCTCCGGCACCGTTTGCGAGAATCGTGCCGCCATTGATCGTGATGTCGCCACAATCGCCACAATCGCCACTGCCGATGCCGGCCCCATTGTAGCCACCGTTTGCGTCAATCGAGCCGCCATTGATTTCGATGTTGCCACAATCGCCGTTATTGCCGCTGCCGATGCCGGCCGCACCATCTTGGCCCTCGACGTAAAGGTAGCCGTCGCCGCGGATGGCCAGCGTCTTGCCGCGCGGGACGAAGATGCCGGGATACCCATAGCCAAATCCCTTGATGCCCAATTGATTAGAGTATGTTCCCTCAAGGACAAGCGTGGCGTCGCCAAGACAGGTGAGCCCCGCCCATTCGCCCTCAGAATAATTGAAGCAATAATTGATGTCCACATCTCCGAGCGTCACCGTCGCGCCGTCGGCGATGGAAATCTTGTAGGCTCCTTGGAGCACTCCGTACAGGGTCATCCCGTTCTCTGCAATGAAGTCGCCGTCGAGCAGCGCAAGGTTGACGCGCTTGTTGACGATGGTGCGCGTCGATCCGGCCGTGCGGTCTATGAAGGTAGAGTCCACGCTTACCGCGCCGCCGGTTCCGCCCGTGCCCTTGCCTATCGGGTTGGCGCAGTTCGGGCCGCTCGTGGCCACGACACGGACGGCTTCGGAATTGACGCGGATCATGCCGCAGAGCGCGCCCGATCCGCCGCCGATGCCGGCCGCGGCATAGCCGCCGACGGCCGTTATGGTTCCGCCGTCGATCGCCACTTCGCCGCAGTCGATTCCGTACCCGCCGCCGATGCCCGCGCCGGAACCGTTGCTGTATGCAGAGAGAATACCTGTACCCTGTAGCGTGAGGAGGTTGCCCGCAGGAACGTAGATGCCGGGATAGTCGTGGTGGAAGCCGCGCACGGTGTTGCCGCCCTTGAGGTTGATCGTGGCGGAGCCGAGGCACGTGAGGCCAGCGTACCTGTTCTCGGCGCTGTCGTATCCGTTGATCACCGCGTTGAAAACTGTCACCGTGGCACCGTCGGCGATGGAGACCTTGCAGGGCATGTTGAGCGTTCCGGTGATGACCGTGCCCGAGAGCGCCGTCACGTCGGTAGTTATGAGCGAGAGGTTGCCGCCCCAGGTTATCGTGCGGCGGAGAATGTCGCCCATCAGCGACTCCTGCGTGCTCTTCGTCCCGGGATCGACGGTCACATTCCCGCCGTTTCCGTACGCGCCGGGCCCGATCGGCCAGGGGTTGCCGTACTCATCAACAACGTCCGCGCGCACGCGCGCCACGCCCGCGCGGATGCGTATGTTGCCGCACGAGGCGTTCTCGCCGCCGCCCCCGCCGATGGCGGCGGCGCCGCTGCCGCCTTCGGCGTCGATGTAGCCGCTCTGGATGTCGATGCTGCCGCAGGGAATGTTGTAGCCGCCGCCGATGCCCGTGCCGAAGCCGTTGCTGGACGCCGCCAGCGAGCCGGAGCCCTTGATCGTGAGCGTGGAGCCCTGCGGGACGTGGATGCCGGGATAGTCCCTGTGGAAGCCCCTGACGTCGTTGTTCCCCTCGAGGACGATCGTCGCGTCGCCGAGGCAGTTTATGCCCGCCCATTTGCAGCTCGTGTCATTCTCGACGCCGTCCACGAGAATCGTACCCCCCCTGAGCGTGACGGTCGCGCCGGCGGCGATCGACACCTTGTATTTGCCGGAAAGCGTGCCGTAGATGACCGCGCCGTCCAGTGCCGTCACGTCGCGCGTCACCGTCGCGAGGTCGATATCCAGGAGCGACACGCCTTTGAGTGTGCGGGTATTGCCGGAAACCGTGTTCTCGAGATCTGGGGAAATGTAGTCCGACTCGGACCCGTAGATCGGCGAGCCGCCGCTTTCTCCGCCCGTCGCGGTAACGCGGGTGATTCCGTTCGAGATCTCGACGCGCGTGCAGGTGCCGTCGTCGCCGCGGCCGATGCCGGAGGCATAGGTGCTGCTGCCTGTCGCAGTGGCGGCAACCGTGCCGCCGGCGATCCTGACCGTGCCGCAGGAGCCCTGGCTGCCGCCGCCGATGCCGGCGGCCCAGGCCCCGCCCGTCGCGGTGACGGTCGCGCTCCCTCCGATCGTGATGCTGCCGCAGGCGCTGCCGCCGCCGCCGCCGATGCCGGCGGACGTGTCGCGGCCTGTCGCGATGACCGTGGCGTTGCTGATCACGATGTTGCCGCAGGCCAGGTTATATCCGCCGCCGATGCCGGCGGCATGGCCGTTGTTGTTGGCCGTGAGCCTGCCGTCGCCCAGGATCGTGAGCGTGCTCCCCTGCGGGACGTAGATGCCGGGATTGCCGTCGTAGAAGCCCTTGACGGTGTTCACGCCCTTGACGATGATCGTCGCGTCGCCGTTGCACGTGAGGCCGGCCCAGTTGCAGCTGGAGTTGTTCACGCCGTTGATGGCGGCGTTCGCGAGCATCACCGTCGCGCCGGCGGCGATGGAGATCTTGTAGTTGCCGGAAAGCGTGCCGTGGATGACCGCGCCGTCCTGTGCCGCCACGTTGCGTGTCACCGTCGCGAGGTCGCCGTCAAAGAACGACGCGCCTGTGAGTGTGCGGGTATTGCCGGAAACAGTGTCCACGAGATCAGGGGAAATGGAGTCCGACGCGGATCCGTAGATCGGCGAGCCGCTTTCTCCGCCCGTCGCGGTGACGAGGGTGATTCCGTTCGAGATCTCGACGCGCGTGCAGGTGCCGTCGTCGCCGCAGCCGATGCCGGAGGCATAGGTGCTGCTGCCTGTCGCAGTGGCGGTAACCGTGCCGCCGGCGATCCTGACCGTGCCGCAGGAGCCCTGGCTGCCGCCGCCGATACCGGCGGCCCAGGCCCCGCCCGTCGCGGTGACGGTTGCGCTCCCCCCGATCGTGATGCTGCCGCAGGCGCTGAAGCCGCCGCCGCCGATGCCGGCGGACGGGTCGCGGCCCGTGGCGGTGACCGTGGCGTTGCTGATCACGATGTTTCCGCAATCTAGGTCAAATCCGCCGCCGATGCCCGCGCCGGAGCCGTTGCTGCTGGCCGTGAGCCTGCCGTCGCCCAGGATCGTGAGCGTGCTCCCCCACGGAACGTGGATACCGGGCTTTACGTCGTAGAAGCCCTTGACCGTGTTCACGCCCTTGACGATGATCGTCGCGTTGCCGTTGCACGTGATGCCCGCCCAGTTGTAGTTTGAGTTGTCCACGCCGTTGATCACGGCGTTGGAAATCGTCACCGTGGCGCCGACGGCGATGGACACCTTGACGTTCGCGCCGAGCGTGCCGTAGGCGACATCGCCGTTGGCGAGCGTCTTGTTGGCGGTCACGGTCGACAGATCGATCTTGGCGGCTGAAGCCGTAAAGGCCGCGCAGACGGCCACGACAATGGTTGCGAGCAGTTTTTTCATGGCAGAGTCATCCTTTGGTTGCCGTTGTATAGCGTGATTCTAGCATAACCCGCGCAACCTGTGAAGATGCTAATTTTGGCAAAAAGGGCAAAATAAATTGCCGGACGCCGCCACTGGGACAACGGACGTCCCGTCCGTTGTCCCAGTAAGCGGACGCACGAGCCGCGCGCTACTGCGTCACGGCGCGGAGACGGAAGAAGCGCGTGCTCTTGCCCGTCTCGTCGATCACCGTCTCGCCGGAGGCGTTGAGCTGATACGACGCGGCGTTCCCCGTGCCATCCACGTTGTCCGAGGCCCCGATCGTGAAGGTGAAGCCGGCGCCGTTCACGAGCGGCGGCGTCAAAATGACCGCCTTGCCCTGCTCGTTGAACGTGATGTCGAGGAGCACCGGATCGGTGAACAGCCCCGTCGGTTTGTTGAACGCATAGCGGAACACGTTGGCGATGCCGTTCGCGTCAACCGCATCCCACGCGCCCGACACGCCGTTCGCCGTCGCCCACGCCGCGTACGAACCGGACGCTGTAGGCTCGTAAGTCCAGACTTTGTAGAACAGGTAGTTCTCTTCCGTGTCCTCTTCCGTCTTGGTCAAAGCGGGATCCACGTTGACGGTGACGGAAGTGCCATACAAGCACTTTCCAACCGGCTCCCCGTATTGACCTTCCATGCGCCGGCTCTTGGCCACGACACGGACGATGCCAGAACCAATTGTAATGGTGCCGCAGCTCCCATTGTATCCACTGCCAATGCCGGCGGCCGACTGTACATTCTTGGCAGTGACGTTTCCACCCGTGATGGAAATCGTTCCGCAGGAAGCGTGGTAACCGCCGCCGATGCCCGCGCTGTTGCTGCCGCCATACGCATTGATCGTGCCGCCCGCAATGACTATATTGCCGCATGGAATCTCAAAGCCGCCACCGATGCCGGCTGCCTGGCACGTGCGAACGCCAGCGCCATCGCCATGTGCATTGAGCGTGCCGGTGCCAGCAATGGTCAACGTAGAGCCGACGGGCACGTAGAGGCCGGGATAGTCTCCATAGTTAGTGCTCTCGTCATAGAATCCATAAACGGTATTTACGCTTCCATCCGCAAGGATGATCGTCGCATCGCCCGCGCATGTCAGACCGGCCCATGTGCCGCTGAGGCTGCAGCCGGCATTGACATTCGCGTTCGAGAGCGTCACCGTCGCGCCGTCGGCGATGTACACCTTGTAGTTGCCGGCGAGCGTGCCGTGGATGACCGTGCCGTCGCGCGCCATCGCGTTGCGCGTCAGCGTGGCGAGGTTGCCGTCCCAGACCCACTGGGTAATGGTGCGAGTCGGGCTGCCGTTATCATCGTTCAGCGAGGAATCGACGGTGACGGTGCCGCGATTGCCGCCGAGTCCTGCGCCAATCGGCTCGACCGGATCTTCAATGCCATCCTCAACATAACCGCGCGTGGCGACAACGCGCGTGATTCCCGCGCCAATCGTAATGTCGCCGCACGTGCCTCGGTAGGCACTTCCGATACCGGCGCTTCTAGTACCACCCGTCGCAATGACGGTGCCGCCCTCGATGGAGATGCTGCCGCAGTTTATCTGCGAGAAGCTGGTTGTGCATCCGCCGCCGATGCCTGCGGCCATGGCCTCGGCGCTCTTGGCACTCGCCGTCAGCGATCCGGTTCCTTGAATGGTCAACGTGTAGCCTGTCGGCACGTGGATGCCGGGATATTCGTCGTTGAACGCCTTGACGACGCTTTCGCTTCCAGCCGCAAGGACAATCGTGGCGTCGCCGAGGCAGGTAAGGCCCGCCCAGGCGCCAGTCAGGCTGCCGTCGGCGTTGATGACGGCGTTGGAGAGCGTCACCGTCGCGCCGTCGGCGATGGACACCTTGTAGTTGCCGGCGAGCGTGCCGTAGATGACCGTGCCGTTTTGTGCCGTCGCGTCGCGCGTCAACGTCGCGAGGTTGCCGTCCCACGGCGGGTCTTTCATTATGGTGCGCGTGGGATCGCCGTCATCGTCGTACAGCGAGGAATCGACGGTGACGGTGCCGCGATTGCCGTCGAACCCTGCACCGATCGCCTCGACCACGAAACCCTCGACATCGACCGTGCCGCGCGTCGCGACGACGCTCTTGATTCCCGAGCCGATCGCGATGTCGCCGCAATTCGACCTGTAGCCGCCGCCGATGCCCGCGCTCCTGAAGCCGCCGTTCGCGACGACAGTACCGCCCGCAATCACGACATTGCCGCAGTTCAGGTAAACGGAACCGTAGCTGTAGCCTCCGCCGATGCCGGCGGCCCAGCTGTCGCCGCTGTGGACGTTCGCCGTCAGCGAGCCGGTTCCCTGGATGGTCAGCGTCATGTTCGCAGGCACGTAGATGCCCGGATAGAAGTTGTGGAATGCCTTGACGGTGTTTTCGCCGAGAAGAACGATCGTGGCATTGCCTTCGCACGTGAGGCCCGCGAAGCTTCCCTCAAGGGAACCGTCGGCGTTGATGACGGCATTCGAGATCGTCACCGTCGCGCCGTCGGCGATCGACACCTTGTGGCTGCCGCCAAGCGTGCCGTGGATGACCGTGCCGTCGCGCGCCGTCGCGTCATGGTCGAGCGTCGAGAGGTTGCCGTCCCATGGAAACTCGGCCGAAATGAAGCGCGTCGGGCTGCCGTGGTCGTCGTACAGAGAGGCTGCGACGGAGACGCCGTCGCATGTCGCGCCACCCTCCGCGCCGATTGGAGTTGCCGCCCCGGTTCCGCATATTGCCGTTACGCGGGTCGTGGCGGTCGAATCGGCGACGATGGTAATGACGCCGCTGCTGCTTGTGTTGAACCCACAGCCGATGCCAGCCGCATACGCGCCGCCGTTCGCCACAATCATCCCGGCATAGAGGGTGATCGTGCCGCAGGTGCTGCCTTCGCCATTGCCGCTGCCGATACCCGCGCCACCGGTGCCGCCGGTCGCGGTCACTTGCGTTTCAGAACCAACAATCATGATATTGCCGCAACTGCCGCCCTGTCCGCCACTGCCGATACCCGCACCGTTGACACCGCCGGTCGCTGTCACCGCCGCCCCGCCGTAGGTGCTCGGCGCAACACCGCCGATATAGATGTTGCCACACTCGCTATCATGTGAGCCGCCGATACCGGCGGAGTATTTGCCGCCCGTCGCTTCAATCGTGCCGCTCATGACCGCGATATCGCCGCAGGCAATGTTGAAGCCGCCGCCGATACCGGCCCCGTAGCCGTTGCTGGACGCCGTGAGCGTACCCGTGCCCTGAATCACCAGCATCTTGCCCTCGGGCACGTGGATACCGGGATAGTCCTCGTAGAAGCCCTTTACGATATTCGTCTTTTTCAGAATGATCGTCGCACTGCCGAGACACGTGAGACCCGCCCAGCCGTAGTTGCCATTGTTGTTGCCGCAGGTAATCGTCGCGTTCGAGAGCGTCACCGTCGCGCCGGCGGCGATGGACACCTTGTACTGTCCGGCGAGCGTACCGTGGATGACCGTGCCATTCACCGCCGTCACGTTATGGTCGAGCGTCGAGAGGTTGCCGTCCCAGGCGGGCGTGATCGTGCGCGTTGTGCCGCTGGTCACGTCTTCGAACACGCCGTCGAGAACGACTTCCCCGCCGGAGCCCGCTGTTCCTGGGCCGATCGGCTTCAGATTGGTGTTATTACCACATGTCGCGGTGACGCGCGTTATACCCTGGCCGATCGTGATCGTGCCGCACTTGGTATAGGCGCCGCCGCCGATGCCGGCGGCCCTGTCGCCGCCCGTCGCGGTAATCGTGCCGCTCTCGATTGCTATGTCGCCGCAGCCGACCTGGTAGCCGCCGCCGATGCCGGCGCCATAGCCGTTGCTGGACGCCGTGAGCGAGCCGTCGCCCCGGATGGTCAGCGTCGCGTTCGTGGGCACGTGTATGCCGGGATAGTCATAGTAAAAGCCCTTGACGGTGCTGGAGCCAACGAGATTTATCGTCGCGTCGCCTTTGCAGGTGAGGCCGGCCCATTTGGCGTCGGTGCTGTCCGTGCCGTTGATCGTCGCATTGGAGATGGTCACGGTCGCGCCGGCCTCGATGTCGAACTTGCGCAGCGCGCCGCTCGCCAGGGATTTGTAGAGCGTCATGCCGTGGAATGCCGTCCTGCCGTCGCCAGACGTCAGGGAGAGATCGCCGTTCCAGCAGATGGTGCGCGTCTTGCCGGACGTCGTGTCGGTGAGCGTCGTACCCACGCCATTCACTGTAATCGTGCCGCTGGAGCCGCCATAGCCCGCGCCGATCGGACTGGTGGCATTGTTCCCGCATGTGGCCATGACGCGTGTCACGCTGGGGCTGATGGCGATGGTGCCGCAGGCCTGGCCGCGACCGCTGCCGATGCCGGCGCTGTAGCCGCCGCCGACCGCCGTGATGATGCCGCTCTGGATGTTGAGGTTACCACAGGCCTGGCCCGCGCCGCCGCCGATGCCCGCGCCGTAGATGCTCGACGCGAAGAGCGTGGCGGTGCCGCTGCCGTTAATGGTCAGCGTCTTGCCCTCGGGAACGTATATGCCGGGGGAGTCCTTGTAGAAACCGTTGATCTCGTTGTCGCCGGCCAGTGTGATCGTGGCGTGGCCTTCGCATGTAAGACCGGCCCACGGGCAGTTGACGTCGTTCACGCCGCGGATAACGGCGTTGGAAAGCGTCACAGACGCATCGGCGGCAATGGAGACCTTATACTTGCCGGAAAGCGTGCCGTGGATCACCGTGCCGTTGACGGCTTCCATGTCGCCCGTGAGGTTGGAGAGGTCGCCGTTCCACGTGATCGTGCGCGTCCTGCCGTCGGTGCTCGTCTCGTCCTTCACGCCGCTGTCGACCGTCACGTTGCCGCCGGTGCCGTTATTGCCCGCGCCGATCGGACGGACGGCATTTTCGCCGCTCCTGGCCCTGACCTTGGCGACGCTCGCCGCGATATGGATGCTGCCGCAGGCGGCCTCGTAGCCGCCGCCGATGCCGGCGGCACGGGTTTCGCCATACGCATCGATGAAGCCGCCCTGGATGTCGATGTTGCCGCAGGCGAGCTGGTAGCCGCCGCCGATGCCGGCGCCCCAGTCATTGCCGTAGGCGTTGAGCGTGCCGCCGCCCTTGATCGTCAGCGTCTTGTTCGGCGGGACGTAGATGCCGGGATAATTCATGCGGAAGCCCTGGACCCAGTTCACGCCCTCAAGTATGAGCGTCGCGTTGCCCTTGCAGGTAAGGCCGGCCCACGGGCAGTTCGCGTCGCTACCATCGAAGGTGATGTCTACCGACCTGAGGGTGACCCACGCACCAGCGGCGATGGACACCTTGGCCTTGTTGGTCATCCTGCCGAAGATGGTCATGCCGTCGTACGCGGTCACTTCTTCGCCGGCAATCAGTTTTGAAAGGTCACCGTCCCAGACCGGACTGATGATACGCTTGTTCGTGCCGGCGGGAAACTCGTTTCTCAGGCCGCTATCAATCGTCACGTTGCCGCCGGTGCCGTCATTGCCATTGCCGATGGGCGCGGCCAAATTACCGCCCGTGGCGGTGACAAGCCTTATGCCGGCATTGATTTTGATGGTGCCGTGGTTGGCACTGCCGCCGCCGCCGATGCCCGCAGCCTGTGTACCGCCAGTGGCGGTGATGATGCCGCCATTGATGTCGATGTCGCCGCAGTCAATCTCGAAGCCGCCGCCGATGCCTGCGCCAAATCCGTTGCTGGACGCCGTGAGCGTACCGGAGCCGGCAATCGTGAGCTTATGGCCCGGCGGGACATAGACGCCGGGGTAGTTCCTTTCAAAACCCTTGACGGTGTTGCTTTTTCCGTCGGCGAGGATCAGCGTCGCATCGCCGAGGAGGTTGAGCCCGGCGAACTCGTAGGACTCGTTGTTGACGCCGTTGATGGTGATGCCGTTCAGCGTCACCGTCGCGCCGGCGGCGATGCTGACCTTGTAGTTGCCGGAAAGGGTTCCGTAGAGTTCCATGCCATCGTACGCGATCACGTCGCACGTGCGCGTGGCGAGGTTGCCGTCCCACATGAAAATGAAAGTGTCTTCGTTCGGCTGCGTGCGGACAAGGCCGGCGCCCTGCACCCATGCGGCCGTGGGCGAGGTGCCATTGCTGCCCGGGCCCATGATGCCCGCGCTCTTGTCGCCGCGCGTGATTTTTACGCGGGAGATGCCCGTCCAGATGCGTGTCGTGCCGCATGTGCCTTCAACCCCCGATCCGACGCCCGCGCCTCCGGCGCCGCCGTAGGCGGTGATTTTGCCGCCCCTGAAGTCGATGTCGCCGCAGACGGCTTCTCTACCGGAGCCTATCCCCGCCGCGCCATTGCCGCCCGACACGCCGACATCGCCGCCTGTGATCTCAATCCAGCCGCACTCCCCGTTCTCGCCGCTTCCGATGCCGGGCTGTCCCGTAGCGGCGAAGTGGCTGATCACTTCTCCGCCGGAAATGGTGATGTTGCCGCATAAACCGCTGGGACCGCTGCCGATGCCCGCGCCCTTCACGGCACCCACGTCCAATTCGCCACCGGAAATGACGATGTCGCCGCAACTGGATTGGCTGCCGCCGCCGATGCCGGCGCCACCGCCGCGAAACATCCCCTGGTCGACGCCATACGCCGATATCTTGCCGCCCTGAATGTAGATGTTGCCGCAGGGCCGGCGGTACCCGCCGCCTATGGCCGCAGCCAAGCCGCCGCTATAGGCGGCAAGTTTTCCGTCGCCTTTGATCGTCAGCGAGTATCCTTCCGGAATATATATGGCTGGTGCGGTCTGGCAGCCGCGAACCACGTTCGTCGCGCAGAGGATGATCGTCGCCCTCCCCGCGCACGTGATGCCCGCCCAGTCGTTATTGAACCCGCCGTCGCCCAAGTCGAGTACGTTTTCGGCATACGTGTGGCCGTGGATGACGGTGTTCGAGATCGTCACCGTGGCGCCGGCCTCGATGAGAATCTTCGGTATGTACATCGGCGTGCGCTCTATGAGATTGCCTGTAAGGACGTCGCCGTCGTGAACCATGATGTTGGATTGGACGTCGTCGAGATTGATCGTCGCTGCAAAAGCGCCGAAGGCCGCGCAGACGGCCGCTACGATGGTTGCGAGTATTTTTTTCATGGCAGAAACATCCTTTTTTCCTTTGGACGCAATGCATTTTAGCACAACTCGCGCGACCTGTGAAGATGCTCATTTTGGCAAAAACGGCAAAATGAGCGGTCGGTGGCTCGTGGCTCGGCCGCGACAAGCGCGGCCGCTCCCGCACGAGCCACGAGCCACTAATTACGGCATCGGCTCTTCGGCGACCTGTTCGATGCGGACGAGTTCCGAGCCCTTGAACTGGAACATGATCTGGTGCAAGGTCGTGCCGCGCGCGAGCGTCGGCACCGACTTGTCGGCACGGTACTTCGCGAGCTGGTCGAGACCTTCCTGGTACTTCGCGGCGATATCCGCCTCGGAGGCGTCCGCCTTGGAGAACTTCAGCTCGACGAGGTAGCTGTGCGGCACGTCGGCTGAGCGGTAGCGTTCCGGGAAGAGGCAGAAGTCGCAGAAACCGCGGGAGAGTTCCATCTCGGGCGCCATGAGGTAGAAGTCGAGATGCCCGAACTCCGCCTGCATGTAGCCCTGGATGCGGTGCTCGCCCTGGATGCCGCCGCGCACGGGCGTCGTGTCCGCGAAGTCCGCCGCGAGGCGTTCAAGGAACGGACGCCACTCGCCGCGATAGGCGAACGCGCGGGCGAGGCGTGCCCAGTCCTGCCAGTTCGGGGAACGGACGTGCTCGTAGTGGCGGCGGAGGTAGTCGAACATCTGCCGCTTGACGCAGACGTTCGGTATCTTGAACCAGTCCGCACCCTCGCGGCGCTCCTTCATCGTGATGATGCCGTAGATCTTCTCGTCCCACGTCTTCGTCTTCGATTTGTCGAAGATCGGCATCCAGCCTTCGGATAGCTTGAGCGTTTCGAGGTACTTCGCGCACTGCTCGGCTTCGGCGAAATTCGGGATCAGCAAGTCCTTGCGGATGATGTTGAACGGGCTAATCTGCCCGAGCGACTCGCCGTCGGGGCGAATCTGCGCCTTGTAGTCGCGAACGTCCAGCATGCCCACGAGCGCGACGGACTTGGGAAATGGCATCACGTCGCGGTTGACATAGCCGTCGCGCAGCTGGCGAAGAAAGGAGATCAGGGCATCGCCGATGAGACAGTCCGCCTCGTCGAAAAACACGACGACCTTTTTTCCTGATGCGCGACAGACGTTCTGGAGCACCGCACGTACGGCAAGTCCCACTCCGCCACGGTCAGACCTAAGCTCTGGCGCATTTGGAACAGGAACGTAAAAGGGCGACATTTCCACGTTGTCGGCAATAAGGTCGCGAATGGCGATGTTTGTCTTTTCGGGATCAGACCTGTTCTGCAGCGTCTCCAGCGAGCAGTATAGCGCGAAGCTCTCCCCCTTCTCGTTGATCTCGCGGACAAGAGCCTTGAGTGCGGTCGTCTTGCCCGTCTGGCGGGGGCACAGCAAAGCTATCAATACGGAAACGTCCGACCGAACACGTAGTGCGGCGCGATGACGGGCGGCAGCGGCAACCTCCCCTTCGCAAGGAGCGCCAGCGCGAAGGCGGCGATTTTCTCGCCGGCCTCGGCGGCGTCGCACTCGAAGCGCGTGAGCGGCTCGGAATAGACGGGACCGAGGCCCCTGTTGGAAAGCGTCACCACCTTGATGTCGTTCGGGATCAAGATCCCCCGCCCGAGAAACGCGGTGAGTGCGCCCTGCGCGACGAAATCGTCCCAGAAGAGGAACACGTCGGGGAAACTGGCGCGCGGCAGGCTCATGAACGCGTTGTAGGCGGATCGCTCGATGCCCTCGTAGCGGCCAAGCCCGTCCATGCGCGGAACCGTCATCCAGCCGCACTTGATTCCCCTGGCCACGAGCGCCGCGCGCGCATCCGGCGTCTCGTTCCCCTCGAAGCGCACCTCCGTGACGCGCTTGACGCCGGAACGGACGCAGTGCCGGACGAAATTCGCAATCGCCTCCTCGGCCGAGAACCGGATCCACCGCCCTTCGTCCGCCTTCGGAGGATCGCCGTAGATGAACACGCTTCTCACGCCTGCCTCGCGCAGGCACTTCCTGACAGGCGGCGTGCCGTAGATCACGATCGCGACATCTGGCGTACGGGAAAGCTCATGCTTCAGGAACGTGAGCCCAATGCCCTTCTCCTGGGAAAAGACGACCGTGGAGAATGCATATCCCGCCGCGGCCAGCCTGTGGCGGAGCGCGTCGGCGATCATGGTCACATGGTAGCTGCATGCATCCACGTCCGGCAGCACGAAGAGGACGCGTCCTTGCAGCGCCGTGATGTCGCGGGGCAGGACGACCGTGCCCACGCGCGGACGAGAACGGACGTACCCTTCACGCGCCAGCCGCTCGACGACGCCGCGCGCGATGCGAAACGTCAGCCCGGACGCCTCGGCCAGTTCCTTGATTGTCGGAATCGCCTCGCCAGCCTTGAGGCGTCCGTAGGCGATCTCGTCCTTGATGAAGGCGCACACCGCGTCCGCAAGGGTGGTGCTGCCGTCAGGCGTGTAGTGGAAGTTCTTAAGGAATCCGTTGCTCATGATTTTTCTCAATTTACACTACGGTCGCGCAGGACGCGCGACCCTACCATGGTAGGGGCACGCGTCCCGCGTGCCCGAACGGGCGCGAAGAACTCGCGGCGGAAGAGCGCAATGCGGCGCGCCTCAAGCGACCCGCGGGCGACCTTCGCCTCCGCGTTGTCCAGAAGCGCGGCAAGGCGCGCAAGCACCTCCGGCGAATAGATTTTCGTGCACAGCTCCTCCTCCGTAGGCGCCTTGCACACGCCTGGGCCGAGCGGCGTGTCGAAGGGATGCTCCACCACCTTCATCCAGCAGCCTTCCAGCGTGTCGAAGAACTCCGCCATCTCCTTCGCCGCCGCGCCGAACATAAGCCGGTGGTGCTCCGCGAGGATCGCCTCGACGTCCGCCTCGGGATTCCAGCACAGGCGCGAGAACACGTAGTAGTTGAGGTAGTTGTATAGCCAGCGGTCGCTCTCGCTCTCCGCGAACGCGCCCGTCACGTGCGGCGCGACGGCCCGGTAGTAGCGCGCCCACGCGCGCGGCGCGAGCTGCGGGATGTCCTTCATCTCCAGATTCCAACAGTCCACCTTGTCGGGATAGTTCCAGAGCGAGACCTTGCGCCCGAGCTTCGCGTGCCAGCCGAGCACTTCGTCCTTCTCGCGTTCTCCGATCGCCGTGCCCTCGGCCCACGGACCGCGACGTGCCACGAACACGTCCACGTTGCCGGGGATGTCGTTCGTGGGGATGCGCACGTACGGAATGTACGACATCTGCGAAACGCGGGCGTTGGGGAACTTCTCCATCAGCCGGTTCGCCAGTTCGGCGGTGCGCCGCCAGACGAGATCCGTCGCGAAGCCGGTGTCGGTGCGGGAAAAAGGAATGTTCTTCGCGCACCAGTCGCAGGGACAATGCCGCGCCCACGTGAAGCCGTCCTTGGGCATGGCGTCGATGACCGGCGGAGCGTCGGCGGTCGCCGATGGAACGGCGACCCTACCGATCCGTCCCTTGGGTAGGGACGGCGTTCCATCGCCGTCCGCGCCCGGTAGGGACGGCGTTCCATCGCCGTCCGCGCCCGGTAGGGACGGCGTTCCATCGCCGTCCGCGCCCGGTAGGGACGGCGTTCCATCGCCGTCCGCCAAGATCGCGCAGGCATTGGTGTAGATCGCATCCCACGTCCCGGGCGAGAGGCAGTGCGTCTTCGCGCCGTGGCAGCAGGCGAGGTGTGCTGTCTCCATCCGAAGGCGATACCAGTTGAGGCGCTTGAAGGATGTTTCGTCCATGCCCTCCAAAAGCTCCTTGGTGACAGGACCGTCGGCGTAGCCGTAGCGGCGCACCGAAAACGCTGGCGCTTCCTCGATGCGGCATTCGGGCACGGAAATGAAGCGGCAAGAGTGCCGTTTTCCCGAATCGGACGCGCAGGAGCGCGTCCCTCCCGCCCCTAAACACGTGCCAAGCTCGCCGGGAAAGTACATGCGCACGCCGGCGAAACGCTCGAGGAAGGCGTAGACGCCGAAGAGCGTGCCGCGCCGAAAGCACGGCTGCCACGGCGCCTCGTCGGGCAGAAAGGCCGCCTTCGCGACATCGGAGACGTCATCGTCGTTGCCGACGATGTGCACGACATTCGAGCACGCCTCAATGACATAGCCATCGCGGTCGCGCGGGACGCGCGACCCTACCGGTAGGGCGGTCGCCCCGCGACCGCCGCATGCGCCCCCCGGTAGGGGCACGCGTCCCGCGTGCCCGCCACCCAGCACGATGGCGTTCCGGCCCTCTGTCCTTTCCGGCACCACCGGCAGCGGCGCACCCAACACGCCCTTCAGGAAGAAATTCAGCTCCTCTGCCGCCAGCCGCGTGGCATACGGCGCGGCGGCCGGCAGCACGATCTCGGACGTACCATCGACCACAACATCCGCCGCCGCCAGCAGTTTAGCCACAAGGATCACAAAGAACACAAAGGTAGGGGCACGCGTCCCGCGTGCCCGCCATGGCATGCAACTCACCGTCGATGGCGGTCGCGCGGGACGCGCGACCCTACCTTTGCTTCGCAAAGACATCACAACCCCTCGAACGTGAGTGAGCCGAGCGGCTTCAGGTGGATGCAGAAGCGGGTTGAGCATGTATATTCACCCGATGGATTCGCCATTTGACGGCTGCATGGAAGTATCTTAGCGATATCTGCCGCAGCCCAGTTCGCCGAGCCTGTGCGATATACGCGATACCCGGATCCGTCCGCATAGCGCATTTCACCGATCGGATCCCTGCTGCTATTAGGGAGCCCCCATCTCGGCAACGATTGCGTGCCGATATTGACCGCCGAATCAAGCGTCCACTCGCCCACAAGCCCCACGACATCGCAAAGCCCCCATGCATTGGTCGCGAACAGACCAACTTCTGGCTCTGACGAACCGATAGTCCCGTACCATGCGGAGATATCGTTCAGCTTGTTGGTGAACACATCGTAATTGTCAGCCGTCGTTACGCCGTTAGGCAGAATTGTCGTCGTGCCTGCACGCGCAGCGACTTCCCACTGTTCCTCCTCGCAAAGGTCGACCATGAGTCCTGTTTTGCCTCGCAGAGCCGCAACGACGGAACCCGACGCGACCTTGTATCCCTCCTTCGGCCAGTCGGCATCGTCAAGCCCACCGCGCAGCGTGTAGTACGCGATCTTCTTCGGCTTATGACTCGTTCCCGGATTCCCCGAAATGAGGCATTCATGCTGCGCTTCGGTGTACTTGAACACACCGACGTAGAAGTCACTTGTGAAAGTGACTGTGCGGGGGTTCCAGAGCGTCGAATACGTGGTTGCAGAGGAATCCGAAAGGCCGAGAAAAGTAAACGTCTCCTTTGCTTCCCCCAGCGTGTACGTCCCAGCCGGAACCCTCCTGAACACCATCTTCGACGACTTGTGCTCGTCCGTCCAGCCGCCGGCGGGAACGGCGGCAAGGTATTCGTAGCCGCCGTTGACGAGATCGACGACGAGGTACCTGTGCGCCTCTGCGTCGGCGTTCGACAGGGCCACGGTGAAGCCTGTGAGTGTCTGGCCGGCGAACTCCGATTTTGCCGGATCCCACGTGAGGCGGTTGTGACCGGGTACGGCAGCAAAGAGCGTGCCGAGGCGGTACGGCGCGGGATGCGTGTCCCAGGTCGCGGTCACCTCCACGTCGTTCGTCTCGCCGGAGAGGATGAAGTCCACGTCCACCTTCTCGCTCCACGGCCAGCGCTGGTTGACGACGACGTTCGAAATCGACGACTCTGCCGCCGCAGTTAACGCAATGGTCGTGTAGAACGTGTAGATCATGTAGATTTTCAAGTTCTTCATATTCACTCCATCCCTTATCGCAAGATAATCTTTAGTCCTACGTACATCGGCCACGCGATGTCGTAGCCCGATTCGCCCGCCTCGCTCAACCACGCCGGATCGACCGCGTACACACGCGGTTCCTGCAGCCGGGCCAGCTCCCGTTCCTGCGCGGCCATCGCGCGCACCGTGATCGGTCCGCCGCCCGCGCCGGCGACGTAGGCGAGCACAGCCGACTCCTGCGCCACGGCAACCCCGCCCGACTTCTGCACAAGCGTCACGTCCACAAGAGCCTCGACGCCCGCCTGCACGACGAGGTTTGCGCAGCTTCCGCGCGTTGCGCCTCCGGCCCGGTCAACGGTCACGGTCGAACACGCCTTCGTAAGCCGGTTTGAAAAAGAGAGCGTCGCAGAGCCTGCACCATCTTCCCACGACCATTCGAGAGGCTGCGTGCGGTCCGCCACAGTCTCCCAAAGGCGCATGTCGGACTTCGACCTTATCGTCGCCGCAAGCACATCAAAAGAGCAAAGCAAAGCTACCGCTAGGCAACCCAACGCAAATCGGCTTGCCCGACGACAGCAACGCTGCTTCCCGCTGAAGGAACATGCTCGCATGGCGGACAGTATAACAAAATCCACGCGGCGGTATCAACGCCTTGCCGCACGATCATGCTGGGAGCCGCCATCTTGGCGGCGAACTGGGGCTGGTCACGGCAAGGCGATTATGGTATCTTACGCTCATCTGACATGCACACCTTAGATAATCTCATGAACAAACTGAAGCTGGTATTTCTAGCAACCTTGGCCATCTCCAATGCCTGCTGCGTCCAGGCTGAAACGCCACAGTGGACCAACCCCGTCTGGCCGAAGCCATGCCCGGATCCCACGTTCTGGCGCGCGCCGGACGGCACGTGGCGCGCGGCCTCCACCGCCCAGTCCATCCTCAAGAGCTCCGACTTCTTCCGCTGGGAGGACACCGGCAAGCGGCTCTTCACACAAGAGGAGTACGCCCGCATCCGCAAGGAATGGACGCACATCTGGGCACCTGACGTATTCAAGCTCGGCGACGAGTACCTGCTCTTCGTGTCTTTCGTGAACCGCCTGGAGGACAGCGCCATCGCCGTCTATTCGTCCAAGGATCCAGAAGGCCCATTCACGGACGGACATATCCTCACCTACGGGCGCGACACGGGCATCTACGACACGATAGACCCAGAAGCCGTGCGCGACGACGCGACGGGAGAGCTGTGGCTATTCTTCGGCTCGATGGGCAAGGTCCACCGCGTTAAGCTCGCGCCTGACGGTCGCTCTCTGGCGCCTGGCGCCGTGTACGAGCACATGGCAGGCGTCCACGGCACGCGCGACAAAAACCCCTCCCGCAGCAAGGTGTTCGAGGGCTCATACCTCCACCGGCGCAACGGCTGGTGGTACCTGTTCGCGAGCAGAGGCCGCTATTCGGACTACTCGTACGCGATCGTCGTAGGGCGGGCACGGACGCTCGCTGGGCCTTTTCTCGACCGAAAAGGCCGCCCGATGAAGGACGGCTTCGCCACAACCGTCCTCTCGTCCGCCAAGGGCGACCATTTCTTCGGCCCCGGACACAACGGGGAGATCGTAACGATCGACGGGCACGACTATCTCCCCTTCCACTGCCACATCCAGAACGCGACGCCTAGCCATCGCCCGCTCTTCATCCAGGAGCTGTTCTGGGACGCCGAAGGCTGGCCTTACATGGCCAACGGAGGCAAAGGCGTCTTAACGTCCGACCGCCCTTCTTCCGAAACGAGCCGGAACGCTTCGGCAGTCTCCACCCAGCCGTAATCGACAGGTTCAGTAGGCGGGAAAAGACGCTCCCACAGGTTCTCGTCAGGACACCGGAACGGCGTCCATGTGCCGTCGGCCGCTAGCGCCCCCTGCCTGTAGCGCCGGTAGAACGCCGACGTACCGAGCATCTTGAAGCGAA
This sequence comes from uncultured bacterium, assembly GCA_902769585.1. Lineage (GTDB taxonomy): Bacteria > Verrucomicrobiota > Kiritimatiellia > RFP12 > UBA1067 > RUG572. The sequence goes on along the minus strand of CACXPT010000001.1, from coordinate 18,293 downwards.
GCTTGGGATCGTCCGCGTCCGCTCCGACTGGACATACGGCCACGTGTACCACACGCTGCCCCTTCACATCCTTCGGCCAGGCAAACGACAGCACGGTGGGCGAATCGAGCGCCACGTCGGCCGTAGCCATACGCAGCGCCGCCGACTTCGGGCTGTACTCGCGGAAGCCAGGATCAAGCAGCCACAGGCTGACGCGATACTTTCCCTTCGGCACGGCGGCACCACCAAACAGCCGCCAGTCAATCGATGCCCTAAAGACTCCACCAGTGAGCGAAACCGCCGTCACCGGCGCAAGCGGCAGTCGTCCAACTGCAGTGTCCGCGCCGCGCGGGTTCACGTAGCGCACCGTCTTCGCGCCATCGCGGTACGCGCTCTCCTCCACAACTCGCCGCCCGCGGCGGCGAATCGCGGCGTAGTTCCCAGTCTTCGGATTGAAGGCCACGAATCCGTACTGCGGTAAGATCACGTCGCCGAGACCAACATCTCCAGTGGCCGCCGACCAGTCGCGTACGCCACGGTTCACGAGCACGGTCATGCCAGTCGACCATGCTACCCTCACGTGTTGCGGATCGCCGTCTGGGAATGACACGTTCTGCACCGTTGCCGTAGCGATATCACGGATGACATGCTGCGCAAGCCAGTACTTCCGCACGATCTGACGCAGGCAGCGCGCCTCGTCGATCGGCTCCAGGATACCCGCCTCGGCCTTGTAGGCGTCGCGGTTGTAGCAGTCCGCCATGAGAGAATGGCCGTTCATGACCTCGCAGGAGATGTAGTCGTCGGAATCGATGCCGTGGCAGTCCTCGCCGCGCGCTCCCTCGAAGCGTGCGCTGTAGCCGACGCCGTGCAGGGACATGCGGTCGTGCCAGACCACGGGGAACCATGGCACCTTCGTGACGAGTCCCTTGCCGCCAACCGTCATCCAGCGGTAGACGTCCTTCTCGTGCGAAAGATACATCCACTGGCAGTCGCCTCCGTCGAGATGCCCTGCCATGTAGTCGCACGGCGCCTCGCTAGACACGAACGTCGGCCGGTTGCCGGCGGCGGACAAGAGCGTACGCGCGGTGTCGAACATCTGCGCGTTCGCGTCCGTGTTCGTGATGAGCGGGTGGACGCGTCCGGCGCTGTCGCGGCATGTCGCGCTGGACATCGTCGTGCTTCCGGTGACGTCCACGAACACCGTGTCGGGCGCGAACCCGTCAGCCAGCAGCGACGCGACCTGGTAGGAAATGGAAGCAGGCGCGAACTTCGGCAGGAGGCGGTAGCTCTGCTCGTTGTGCGGCGGGTTGATCCACGCCTTGATCGGACGCCCCTTCGCGTCGTGGCATATCTTCGACCAGTCAAACCATGGCGAGTTGGTGTAGCAGTCGATGACGTTCAGGTGGACCCCGAAGCTCCATCCGCGTTCGTGCGCGGCGGCGCAAGCGCGCTTCAGCTCGTCGCCGGTGCCGAACGTCGAAGACGGCGGATAGACGTCCGGCAGGTGGCGGTCGAACCCGTAGCGCTGCCAGCAGTGGATGTAGAAGAGCAGGTCGTCGCGCAGGCCATACTCGTCGGCGCATCGGCGGATAAGGCGCTCGTGCTGAGCGAACGTGCCGTTCCAAGTGTCGACGCAGAACCGCCCGGCCTTTGCGGCGAAGCCTGGCGAGGGCGGCGTATCCACGTGGCGCCGGTAGCGAAGCGCGCAGTCGTACGCGCCCGCGCGCCCCGGCACGAACGTGAATGTCGTAGGCTGGCCGCACGCGAAGCCGAACGTGCCCTTCTTCGGATCGACGAAGAGCGCGTCTGGCGCTGTTGTGGTGGCGATGACTAGCGACAGGCCGTTGGCGAACTCGAAGCCCGCGTACCTCGTGGCGTTCTGGTGGCCGTTCAGCGGCACATGCAGCCGCCCCGGCTCGCGCACGCAGTAGCCGTAGCCGAAGTACAGGCTCTGCGGCAACGCGGAGCAGCGGCCGAACGACACGCGGCCGAACGCCGCCGGATCGCCAGTCGCATCTGCCACGAGCGCATCGCCATCGGCACAAAACCTGACTGCCGGCGCTACGCCGTTGGTGGCGGACGCAATCTCGAACGGCGCAAATCCCAGCGATGCGCCGCCCGCACGAAACGTCACGCTTCCGTCGGGCGCTGTCGTGGCAGCGATGCCGCCGCCGAGATCGAATTCTTCACCTGTCGCCGCCAGCGCGGCAACGGCAACCAGAACGGCAATCTCGCGTCTCACTTCCGCTCCCTTCGCCTCGCTAGATGCGCTGTTCGCCGTCGACGAAGACGGCGCAGACGTCGAACGTCTTCGGGTCGAGGACCGCGAGGTCCGCCACGAATCCCTTCTCCACCTTGCCGAGCTGGCGGCCGAGGCCAAGCTCGATCGCCTGGTTCCAGGAGGTCGTGCGGACAAGGTCCTTCAGCGGCAGGCCCGTCACGTCGCGCAGGTTCTTGAGGCCCTTGTTGATCCACAGCGTGGAGCCGGCCAGGTTGCCTTCCTTCACGAGGCGAGCCTGCCCGTTCTTCAGCTGCACCTTCATGCCGCCCATCTCGAACGTGTAGCCGTCAGCCTTGTGCGAGCAGCGCAGGGAGTCGGTGATCAGCTGGATATGCGCCAGGTCGCGCACCTTGAAGATGAGGCGCAGCATGTCGTCGCAGAGGTGGATGCGGTCGCCGATGATCTCGGTGTTGAGGTCGTCCACGAGGAACCCCGCGCCCACGAGCCCGATCTCGCGATGGTGCAACTTCGTCATCTGGTTGCAGAAGTGCGTCATGTGGCGGAGCCCTTTCGCGTACGCAGGCTGGAGCTGCGCGAACGTGGCCCCCGAGTGGCCGCAGCTCGGCACGATGCCGTTGGAGAGGCACGCCGCGGCGAACTCCGCTCCGTCCTTCATCTCGGGCGCGAAGCTCACCAGCTTCACGGGCGCGATGGCCGCGATGCCCATGACCTCGCGGATGGAAGGCGCGCGCACGAACGCCGGGTTCTGCGCCCCGCAGCAGGCGGGGTTGATGAACGGACCCTCCAGATGGAGGCCGGGCGCCTTCGAGAAGCGCATGTCCTTCCGGTACGCCGCAACCGCCCGCGCGGCGGCCTTCAGCGTCTTGTTGTCTACGGTGAGGGTGGTGGGCAGGAACGTGGTGCAGCCCTCCGCGAGCTTCGCCTCCGCGATGGCGGTGATCGCCTCGGGCGTGGCATCGCACACGTCGTACCCGCTCGCGCCGTGCAGATGCACGTCGATGAACCCGGGCACGACGTACTTGCCGCGCACGTCAACCACGACGTCGAACCCCTTGCGGCACGCGCACCCTTCGCGGCACGCGGCCTCCATCGGCTCGACAGACTCGATCTCCCGGCCCTTCAGCACAATACGCGCGCGCCGCAGGTCCACCCCCGGCGAGATCACATGCGCATTCACAATCATCGTCTTCTTCATTTTGCTACCCTTAACCTTAACCTTCACCTTTCACCCTTCACCTTTCACCCTTCACCTTTCAATACATCTTCTCGTACTCGCCCTTCTGGACCTTCTTCAGGCAGGAGAAGCCCGCGCGCTTCGCGCGGTAGTGTAGATCGGTCTGCGAATGGCCGAGGCCGGGCGCCTGGATGACACGGAAGATCGGCGAGCCGCAGTCAGGGCAGACGGTCAGCTTGGGGTCGTTGATCGACTGCGCGATCTCGAATCCCGCGCGGCACCTCGCGCACCCCTTCGCCCCTTCCTTCGCCTCGTACACGTACATCGGCATGGCGCATTCCTCACTTCGCGAGCGACAGGAACTCCTGCCGCACCTTCTCGTCCTCGCGGAAGCTGCCGAGCATGGCGGACGTCACCATCTCGGAGTTCTGCTTCTCCACGCCGCGCATCATCATGCAGAGGTGCCGGCAGCGGAACACCACGCCCACGCCCTCCGCCTTCGAGGCGTCGAGGATCGCGTCCGCCACCTGCTCCGTAAGTCGCTCCTGGATCTGCAGTCGGCGCGCGAAGCAGTCGACTATGCGGGCGATCTTCGAGACGCCCAGCACCTTGCTCCGCGCGATGTAACCCACCGCGCACGTGCCGTAGAACGGGAGCATGTGATGCTCGCACATCGAGTACACCTCGATGTTGCGTAGCACGATCATGTGGTTCGCGCCCGCGTCGAAGATGGCGTTGTTCAGGACGCCCCTCGGCGTCTGGCGGTAGCCGCGCGTGAGGTACAGGAGCGACTTCGCCACGCGCGCAGGCGTCTTCACGAGACCGTCCCGCGCCGGATCCTCGCCCAGCTCAACCAGCAGCTGCTTCACCAGCGCGGCGATCTTCTTTTCATTAGGTTCTTTCATGGCTAGATGGTAGTTGGTGGTGGAGATGGTGGTGGTGGGATGCGACATTCGACGACCGACATCCCTTTCAACTTTTCAACCTTTCAACCTTTTAATCTACAAACTCCACCTTCAGGCAGGAAAGCTGGTAGTCGCCCTTCAGCGTCGCCTTGCCCTGGTAGAAGAGGTAAACGGTTCCGTCGTCGTCCTCGAAGATGCCGGGGTGTCCGCTCTCCCAGGCGTTCCACGAACCTTCCGGGCCATGCGGCAGCACGGGCTCGTTGCGCCAGCGCGTGAAGTTCACGCCGTCCATCGACCACGCCACGCCGATCTGCTGGCGCTCGTGGTTGTACGCACCCGCGTAGAACATGTACCAGATGCCCTTGCGCTGGATCACGGTCGGCGCCTCGATGCACTTCATCTCCCACGGCAGGTCGGGCTTGAAGAACGGCGCCTTGATCGAGAGCTCGTGCCAGTCGGAAAGCCCGTACGCGCTGCCGTACTTGGCCCACGCCATGCCGAGCTGCTGGATGTTGCCGGTGGGATGCTCGCGCGTGGCGTACATGAGCATCATCCTGTCGCCCACGCGGTAGACCTCGGCGTCGATGGCGCGGTTGAGCGACCACTCGTTCTTCGCGATGAAGGCCGGCTTGTCAGTGTCGCTCCTGAAGTGGATGCCGTCGTCGCTCGTCGCATGCCAGAGGACGTTGAGCTTATTCGGTGCCTTGTCCTTCGGCGCGTCGATGCCCCGCTCGTCGTGGCCCTGCGCGAAGATGTGGATCTTCCCGTCGAACTTCTTCACGCAAGGGGCGACCCATCCGACCGTCTCCGGCGCACCTTCCACGGTGATGTTACCGACGCGCGTCCAGTCCACGAGGTTCGTGCTGGTCGCGATTCCGCCCCACCACCACGTGCGGTACTTCGGCAGGTTCTTGGGCACGCGATCCTTGGCGTAGCTGCACTCGCTGTAGTACATGAAGTACTTGCCGTTGTGGCGGATCACGGTGGGATCCTTCGCGAAAGGCCGCCCGAGGCGCGTCGTGTCGCCGTATCGCATCAGGCCGGCCTCCAGCGGCTTGAAGACGATGTCGCGGCAAGGCTGCGCCGCCGCCAGCAGTCCCGGCAGCAGGAGTACAGAGGACAGTAGACAAAAGACAGAGTTTTTGTTCGCCATAAGAGTTTTGCCCTTACCTTTCACTCTTCACCTCAACCTTCACCTTCACCTTAACCTTCACCCTTCACCTTAACCTTCACCTTCTTCACCCTTCACCCTTCACCTTTCACCTTTCCGCCGCGCCGTCACCTCAATGACGTTCACCTGGTTCCTCAGCTGGAGGATGATCTGCTGGATGACGCGGTCGTCGCCCAGCACGTCGATCTTCATGCGCGAGACCGTGCCGTCCTCGGTCGGCCCCACGCTGAGCGACTGGATGTTGTATCCGCGCCCGGAGAACAGGCCCACGATCCTCGCCAGGACACCGGGCTTGTTCTCCACAAAGCAATTCAATCTGTGCAATTCTTCCTTCATTCGAAAATCATTCCTTCCACCGGCTGGCCGCCGGGCTGCATGGGATAGACGTTCGCGCGCGGCTCGACGATGACCTCCACGAGTGTCGTCCTGTCGGACTTCACCGCCTTGCGGATCGCACCCTCCAGCTTCGCCGGGTCGATCACGCGCACCGCGTCCGCGCCGTGCGCCTGCGCGAGCTTCACGAAGTCGGGCAGGTAGTCGTACTTGAGGTCCTGCTCCAACCGTTCGTTCGCTAGCCGCCCCCGCACGGAGAGGATCGACCCCGCGTAGCGCTTGCCGTAGAACAGTTCCTGCCACTGGCGCACCATGCCGAGGCATGCGTTGTTGACGACGACGAACGTGACGGGCAGCTTGTGCTCCACGGCCACCACGAGCTCCTCGAACGTCATCTGCGCGCCGCCGTCGCCGCACACGGCCACGACCTTGCGGTCTGGACGGCCGAACGCCGCGCCGATCGCCGCCGGGATGCCGAAGCCCATCGTGCCCATGCCGCCGGACGTGAGGAACCGGCGCGGACGGTTGTGGCGGAAGTACTGGGCCGCCCACATCTGGTGCTGCCCCACGTCCGTCACGAGCACCGCCTCGCCCTTCGTGGCCTTGTCGATCGCCTCGATCACCTGCTGCGGCATGATCACGTTCGGATGCATGGGCTTGTACGCCATCGGGCGCTGCTTCTTCCACGCCTCGATCTGCGCGAGCCAGGCCGAATGGTCGGCCGCCTTCACGCGCGAGGACACCGTCGTCAGCACGTCCTTCACGTCCGCCACGATGCCGAGGGAGACGCGCACGTTCTTGCCGATGGACGCCGGATCGCAGTCGACGTGCACGATCTTCGCCTTTTTCGCGTAGGCCGCCAGCTTGCCGGTCACGCGGTCGCTGAAGCGCACGCCGAGCGCGATGAGGAGATCCGTGTGGTTGATCGCGTAGTTCGCCGCCGCGCTGCCGTGCATGCCGGCGAGGCGCAGGGCGAGCGGGTCGCGCTCGTCGAACGAGCCGAGGCCCATCAGCGTCGTCGCCACGGGAATCTGCGCGCGATGCGCAAGCGCCGCCACGTCCTTCGCAGCGCCGCTCGCGATCACGCCGCCGCCCGCGTAGATCACCGGACGCTCGGCCTCGTTGATCAGCTTGGCGAGGCGCGTCATCTGCGCGGACGTCGCGAAGCTCTCGGGATGGTAGGCGCGAAGCGACACGCGCTCGGGGTACGTCGCCGTAGTGAACGCCTGCTGAACGTTCTTCGGGATGTCGATCACCACAGGACCGGGCTTGCCGTGCGTGGCGATGTAGAACGCCTCCGCCACGATCTCGGGCAGCTCGTCCGCGGAATGGACGAGGAAGTTGTGCTTCGAGACGGCGCGCGTGATGCCAGTCGTGTCCGCCTCCTGGAAGGCGTCCGTGCCGATCTGGGCCATCGGGACCTGCCCCGTGATGCACACGAGCGGCACTCCGTCCATGTTCGCCGTCGCAAGGCCCGTGACGGTGTTCGTTGCGCCCGGGCCGGAAGTGACGAGGCATACGCCGACCTTGCCCGTCGCGCGCGCATAGCCGTCGGCCATGTGCACGCTGCCCTGCTCGTGGCGCCCCAGCACGAACTGGAAAGGCGCGTCCGGCAGGCAGTTGAAGATATCTAGGACGGCACCGCCCGGATACCCGAACAGCACCTCCGTGCCCGCCTTGGCGAGCGAATCCACCAGGGCCTGCGCCCCGGTCACCTGTTGTTTCTTCTTCATTGCCTTCTTTCCTGCAAGAAGAAGTATTATATCAAATTTTCGGCGGTTCAGTCCGCGTGTTCGCGCAGAAATGCGGTAAACATCGCCTCGTATGCGTCGAGGCTGGCGAGAGAGACGCGCTCGTCCTTGGCGTGCGCGCCGAAACCGGTCGCGCCGAAGATGACCGTCGGGAGGGCAAGATGCGCGTAGCGCGTCGCGTCCGTGGCACAGGACATCCGCGTGAGCGGAATCTCACGATCAGGCCACGTGCGGCGCATGGCGGCATGGAGCGCCTGCACGTAGGGGTTCGCGGGATCGGTGATCACGGGCGGACGCCATGTCTTCGGCAGGATCACCTCCAGGCCGGTGGTCTCCTCCAGGAACGCCTTCATCTTCTCCGCGCCGTCGGGATCGATGAAGCGGTAGGAGAACGTCATCTCCGCCGTGTCTGGGATGATGTTGGGTTGCGGCGCGCCGAGGAGGCGCGTGGGCGTGAGGTCGTTGCGCCAGTGGTCGTTCGGGTCGGCGGGCTTCGGCAACGCCGCCTGCACCTTCGCGTACGCCGCCAAGAGCTTGGGAATGGGATTGTCCGCCGCCCAGGGCATGGACGAATGCCCGCCGCGCCCGTGCGCGCGAAGCGTGATGGCCACGTGCCCCTTCTCGGCGACGGTGAGCGAATCCGTGAACTCGCCGTTCGTGTCGCCGATGATCAGGAACTTCCGCGGGACGTAGCCGACGTTCAGGAGGTGCGTGGGCGTGGGCGTGTCGGACGCACCCGTGCGCGTCTCCTCGTCCGTCGCAAAGACAGCCCCCACAGATCCCTTGCCCGCGAGGTTCGCGAGCGTCTGGGCGATGACGGCCACGTTGCCCTTCGTGTCGCACGCGCCGCGCCCGTACACGAAGCCGTCCTTCACGACCGGCTCGAACTGCCCGTCGCGCGAGGGTGGCACCACGTCGAGATGCGTGACGAACACGATGTCGTGGCACTTGCCCGGCACGGTGGCGGCATAGAGCACCGTGCGCCCAGCCTCGTTCGTCTCCACTGCCGTGAACACGCCGTGCGCGTCGAACCATCGCTTCATGTATTCGACGGCGCGGTTATTTTGCTCCTGATCCTTCGTCACCGACGGAATCCGCAGAAGCCCCAGCAGCAGGTCCCTATCCACCTCCGCGCACAGCGGCAACACCAAGATCACCGCCGCCAATACTGGCAATATCTTCATTCTCATCGCGTCATCTCCTATTAACCACGAAACACACGAAATACACGAAAGGTTTCACGATAGCTTTTCGTGTGTTTCGTGTATTTCGTGGTTCAAACATCATCCCCCCAACCATCATCCCCAATGGATCGTTTCGGCCTTGCGATAGCCCGTCACGAAGATACCGCCGTCGACGTCCACCGACGCCACGGCGTAGCTGTTCTCCTCCGGCCCCGGATTGAGCACGAGCGCGCGAAGCGAATAGTACGAGATGCCCTTCTCCTGACAGAATCCGCCCGCGTGCTGGTGCCCCGTGAAGACGCCCTTCACCTTCCCGCTCGCCTCGAGCACCTTGCGGACGGCCTCGGCGTTCTTCACCAGATGTTTCTTCTCAGCCGCAGGGTCGATCCGCTGGTGGCAGAACACCACCACTAGCCCCTTCGCCGCCGACAGCTCCTTCTCCAGCCACGCGAGCTCTGCCGGCGGCACGTTCGCGTCGTCCCACTGCCAGTTTCCTGGCGTGTAGGACTCCATCTTCGCGTTGTAGCAGGCGTCGAGCACGATGAACGTCACGCCGTTCTTCGCGAAGGAGTAGTTCGCGAGCGCCTTGGGCTGGCCGGCGTTGGTGACGTGGGAGAGAAAGTCGTCCTTCGTGAGGCGGTCCATGTCGTGGTTGCCGAGCACGTGGTAGCGCGCGCCGGCGAACTGCGCGAACACGCCCTCGATCTTGTCGAGGAAGCCGAGCGTCGCCGCCTTGTCCGGTCCTTGGTCCTTGAAGTCGCCCAGCTCGATCGCGAACGCCGGGCGCACGCGGTTCATCACCGACACGAACTCGCGCATCTTCGCGAGCGAGTCGCGGTACGCCGCGTCGCCAACGGGCATTGGCCTGACGGCGAGCGGCAGATCGGCGTAGTGGCAGTCCGTCACCAGGCCGAAGCTCACGAGACTCTTCTTCCCTGAAGGCGCTCCGAAGAGAGTGGTGGCGGCGAATGCCCCAACGCCCTCTATGAAGAACCTCCGGCTTACGTTTGCTGTTTTTATCGACATGTTCTTTTCTCCTCAAAAAAGGTTGTTGACGAAACTCCGCTAGATCTTCCAGCCGCCGATGCCGAGCGCGCGGCATATCTCCGACACGAGGATCGCTATCACGAGCACGGGCGCGAAGTACTTGACCATGACTGCGTACAATCCCTTCGCGTGGAAGGCCTGCCCTTCGGCTTCGCACTCGCCGATCACCGCGCGCGGTCCCAGCACGTAGCCCACGAACACGCAGGTCGCCGCCGCCACCACCGGCATCAGCACCGAGTTCGTGATGAAGTCGAAGAAGTCGAGGAACTGCATCCCGAAGAGCTTCACGTCCGCCCACGGTCCGTAGCCGATTGCCGAGAACGTGGCGAGGAACATGATGAGCGCCCCCGTGAAGAAGGTCGCAGCCTTGCGCTCCAGCTTCAGGAGGTCGCAGACCGAGGCGACGCACGCCTCGAAGAGCGAGATCGCGGAGGTGGCCGCCGCGAAGAGCACGAGCACGAAGAAAGTGAGCCCCAGCCACGGACCCGTCGCGCCGAGCGTGGCGAACACCTTCGGGAGAGTGATGAACATGAGCCCCGGCCCGGCGTTCATCGCCTCCTTCACCGGCGTGCCCGTCTTCACCGCGAACATGTACACCACCGGGATGATCATCAGGCCGGCGACGACGGCGATGAAAGTGTCGAATATCTCGATGCGGCGGACGCACCGCTCGATGGAATCCGTCTTCTTCATGTACGAGCCGTACGTGATCATGATGCCCATCGCGAGGGAGAGGGAGTAGAACATCTGTCCCATCGCGCCGAGGATCGTCTTGCCCAGAAGCGCGGGCGAGAACCGGCCGGCGGAGTCGCGCAGGCAGTCCATGTTCGGCACGAGGTAGTACCTGAGCCCGTCTCCGGTTCCAGGCAGGCAGATCACGTAGATCGAGATGGCCACGGCCATGAGGAACAGGATCGGCATCATCACCATGTTGGAGCGCTCGATGCCGTTCTTCACGCCCAGCACGATCACGCACGCGCACGCGATCGCAAAGACCATGCCGTAGCCGAACGGCGCGAACGGGGCGGAGATGAAGCTGTTGAAGAACGCGCCGGAATCCGCCGCCGCCGTGCCCATCGGCGCCGCGCCCGTGAACGCCATCCGCGCGTATGCCACAAGGTACTTCAGCACCCATCCGCCGATCACGCAGTAGTATGGCGTGATTAGGAGCGGGATGATGGTGCCGAGCAGGCCCACGAGCCCCCATCCGCCATGAAGGCGCGCATACGCCGTGAGCTGCGACTGCGCCGTCATGCGCCCGATGGATATCTCCGTCACCATCAGCGTGAAGCCGAGAGTCACCACCAGCCCCAGATAGATGGCGATGAACGTGCCGCCGCCGTACTGCGCCGCCAGATAGGGAAAGCGCCAGAGGTTGCCCAAGCCGATCGCTGACGCCGCCGCCGCCAGCACGAACGCCAGCTGCCCGGACCAGGATGCGCGCTTTTCACTCATGGGTCGTCATTCCCTTGCCCTTTGCGGAACCCGGTCAGGTCTGGAACGCCTCGAAGTCAGGCACCCTTTCCAGCAGGAACTTTCTGCAGAAACCGTAGATGTCTGCCGCAGAGCTATCGTCGCACATCGCGCGCACCTTGTCCGCAAGCTCCGCCACGTCCGCCGAGGAGAGTCCGCGCAGGACCTTCCTGACGACCGGTATGCCGCTCGCGCCCATCGAGAGGGACGTCACGCCCAGTCCGATCCACAGCGCGGCCAGCACCGGATCCGCCGCCGACTCTCCGCAGACGGCCACCGGGATGTCCCGAGCCTTTGCCGCCTTCACCGTCATGTCGACAAGCCTGATCACCGCCGGATGCGCCGGCTGGTATAGGTACGCCACCTGCTCGTTCCCGCGATCCGCCGCCAGAGTGTACTGCACGAGGTCGTTCGTGCCGATGGAGAAGAAGTCGACCTCGCGCGCCAGCTGGTCCGCCGCAAGCGCGGCCGACGGCACCTCGACCATGCATCCGCGCTTGATGGACGCGTCGAACGGCACGCCTTCGGCGGCAAGCTCGGCCTTTGCGCGCTCCAGCTCCTCGTTCGCGGCGCGAAGCTCGTCGCGAGTCGCGATCATCGGGTACATCACCGAGGACGGCCCAAACGCGCTCGCGCGCAGGAACGCGCGCAGCTGCGTGCGGAACACGTCGCGGTGCGAGAGAAGCCAGCGGATAGACCTGTTGCCGAGGAACGGGTTCACCTCCCGGATAAGGTTGCCGCTCATCAGCTTGTCGCCGCCAAGGTCAAGCGCCCTGAAGATGACGCGCGCGCCGTGCCCCAGGCCAGCCACCACGCGGGCGGCTTCGGTGTACGCCTTCGTCTGCTTCTCCTCGGATGGATTGTTGTCCTCGCCGAGCCAAAGATACTCGCTCCTGTAGAGTCCGATTCCCTCCGCGCCGAACGTCGCCAGGCCGCACAGAGGCACGCCGGGCTGGACGTTCGCACGGAGCGTGACAGGCGTCCCGTCCTTCAGGCCGACGAACCCCGCGCCGCCGCCGGACAGCTGGCTGTACAGCTCGCGGGAACGGCGCATCATGCGCTCGAACTCGGCAACGGCGGACTCGTCCGGACTGATCGTGACGGTGCCGCCCGTCCCGTCGAGAAGGATCGTCTCCCCTGTCTTCACGCGCATGGATATATCGCCCAGCCCGACGACAGCGGGGATTCCCAGCGCGCGGGCGAGCAGGGCCACGTGGGAGGTGGTGGATCCCCGGTCGGTGGCGAAGCCAAGCACGAACTCGCGCGGCATGGTGACGGTCTCGGACGGAGTCAGGTCGTCGGCCACGATGATCACCGGCCGGTCAATCTGGGAGAGAGTCGTCTCCTCCGTCGCCGTCAGCACGCGAAGTATGCGGCGCTCTATGTCGTCGAGGTCGCGTGCGCGCTCGCGCATGTAGGGATCCTTCATGCGGGCGAACACCTCGCGGAACTCGCCCATCGCGCGGCGCACCGCAGCCTCCGCGTTGACGTGCCCCTCGCGGATGTTGCGCTCCACGGCCGCCACTAGAAGCACGTCGTCGAACAGCTCGAGATGGTTGGCGAACACGTCGGTCTCGCCGCCGCCGCCGCGCTCCTTCAGCTGGCCGATCAGCACGGTCAGCTGCCTGCGTGCCTCGGCGCGTGCCGAATTGAACCGGGCCAGCTCGCCGTCAACTCCGTCGGGCGCAATATCCAGCTCGGGCACGGCAGGCAGGCTGTCGGCCCGATAGATGAACGCCGGGCCTGCTACAAGCCCGCGAGATATCGCCAGCCCGGCGACCGTCTCCATGCTTACTCCCACTCGATCGTCGCGGGCGGCTTGGGCGTGATGTCCCAGACCACGCGGTTGACGCCCTTCACCTTCGTGGCGATCTTCTCCGCGACGGAAACCATGAACTTGAAAGGAAGCTCCACGATGCCGGCCTTGACGAACTGCGCGGTTGCGACCGCGCGCAGCGCGATCACGTACCCGAACGTGCGGGCGCCGTTCTTGACGCCCGTGGACTTGGCGTTCGTCATGATGGCGAAGTACTGCTGGGCCTTCTTGTCGAGCTTGGCCTTGGCCATCTCGTCGCGGAAGATGAAGTCCGCCTCGCGCAGGATGTCGAGCTTCTCCTTGGTGAGCTCGCCCAGGCAGCGCACGGCCAGGCCGGGGCCGGGGAACGGCTGGCGGTCGACCATGAAGTCGGGGATGCCGAGCGCGCGGCCCACCTTGCGGACCTCGTCCTTGTAGAGGTACTTCACCGGCTCTACCAGCCCCTCGAAGCCGATGTCCTTCGGCAGTCCGCCCACGTTGTGGTGCGCCTTCACGGCCTTGTGGCCTCCGACGCCGCTCTCGATGATGTCGGGATAGATGGTGCCCTGCCCGAGGAACTCGATCTTGCCGAGCTTCTTGGCGACCTCCTCGAACACGCGGATGAACTCGCCGCCGATGCACTTGCGCTTCAGCTCCGGGTCGGTGATGCCCTTCGCCTTGTCGAGGAAGCGCTTCTCGGCATCGATCTGGATGAGGTTGATGCCAAACTTGCCCTTGAAGACCTTCTTGACCTCCTTAGCCTCGTTCTTGCGCATGCAGCCGTGGTCCACGAACACGCAAGTAAGCTGCTTGCCGATCGCCATGTGGAGAAGAACGGCGCAGACGGACGAATCGACGCCGCCGGACATCGCCAGCAGCACCTTCTTGCCGCCGACCTGCTGCCGGATTGCCTCGATCTCCTTCTTGATGTAGCCTTTCGGCGTCCACTTCTTGCCGAGCTTCGCGATGCGTTCCTTTTCCGCCTGCTGCATAATGTCTCCTTATGGGGTTAAATGGATAGATAGTTTACCATTTTCCGTCGCATCTGTCCATTCCTCCGCGCCGGCGGCGGAATCTGACGGCATGCTAAAGCATGCGGAGCCTGACAGGCGGTTCGCTCAGGATGCCGGCCTCCACGATCTCCTTCAGCGCGGCCTCGAGCGCCTTCGCGGGCGCCGGGTGCGTGAGCATGACCACGGGCACGTAGCCCGTCTCCGTGCCCTGCGCGTGCTTCTGCGTGGCGGCGGAGATGGAGACGCCGTGCTGGCCGAGGATGGCCGCCATCGTGCCGAGGCTGCCCGCCTTGTCCGCCACCAGGAAGCGCAGGTAGAAGCGGCTCACTATGTCGCCCGACGCGCGAAGCTTCGTCTTGCCCTCGCCGTAGGTCGGCACGGCGCGCGCGTAGCGCACCTCGCCGTGGGCCATGTTGCGGGCGATGTCGCCGATGTCGCCGATCACGGTGGACGCCGTGGGCAGGCGGCCGGCGCCGCGCCCGTAGAGCATCGTGTCGCCCACCAGGTCGCCGCGCACCATCGCGGCGTTGAAGACGCCGTTCACCGAGGCGAGGATGTGGTCCGTGGGCACGAGCGTGGGATGCACGCCCACCTCCACCTCGGCGCCGTGCTTGGCGACGACCGCGAGAAGCTTGATGCGGTAGCCGAAGTCGGCCGCGTACTTCACGTCCAGGCCGGATAGGTTGCGGATGCCCTCCACCTGCACCTGGTCCAGCGTCGGCTGGAACCCGTAGGCGAGCGCGGCGAGGATGCAGGCCTTGTGCGCCGTGTCGAAGCCGTCGATGTCGAGGGACGGGTTCGCCTCGGCGTAGCCGAGCTTCTGCGCGTCCGCAAGCACCTCGTCGAACGGCTTGCCCTCGTTCTCCATGCGAGTGAGGATGTAGTTGCACGTACCGTTGAGGATGCCGTGGATCTGCTGTATCTCGTTGCCGGCCAGGCCCTCGCGCACGCTGCGGATGATTGGAATGCCGCCGCCCACGGATGCGCCGAAATAGATGTCCACGCCGTTCTTCGCCGCCGTGCCGAAAATCTCAGCGCCATGCTCGGCGAGAAGCTTCTTGTTGGCGGTAACCACGGCCTTGCCGGCGTTCAGCGCCGCGAGGACGAGCGTCCTTGCGATGCCCGTGCCGCCGATCGTCTCCACCACGATCTGCACGGACGGATCGGCTATCACGCCCTGCGCGTCCGTGGTCAGGATGTCCTGGTCCACGGCCACGCCGCGGTCCGTCGTGATGTCCAGATCCGCGATCTTCCGCAGGACGATGTCCACGCCCAGGCGCTCCGCCATAACCGCGCGGTTGCGCAGCAGGCCGTCCGCCACGCCCGCGCCGACGGTCCCGAATCCCAATATGCCGACTCCGACTTCTTTCATGCTTTCTTTTCTCGTTTCCGGCGCAAAGCGCCTTCTTTCCATACGCGCGAATATGATACCGCACTCCCCCCCCTTGCGTCAAATGGCAATTTGGTTTATAATATTCGCGCCATGAAAAAACTTATTGCTGCTGTAGTCGTACTCGTCGTCATTGTTCTAGCCGCCGCCGGCGTCGTGAAATGGTGCTGGGATAACCGTGACACCACCGAATCGCGCCGCGAGGCCCGGAAGGCCGTGTCCAAGGAGCTGCGCGAGACGCCGCCCGAGGGAGTTCTGGCCAAGCTCGAGAAGCTGGCTGGCGAGAAGTCGCTCCATGTCTGGTTCGAGAAGGATGCCGAAGGCAAGGAATGCCCCTGCCGGTTCTGGACCCTGCGCATGGCATCCCAGACGCGCGTGCCATACGACTACATCGGCCAGCTCACCGAGAACCAGATCATCCGCTTCGCGGGCAACGACAAGGACAAGCCCAACGTCCAGCGCATCAAGGAGCTGCTCGCCTTCTCCGAGAAGCTGCTGCCGCTCTGCACGAAGGACGGCGCCGCATCGCTCACCGAACGCCGCCTCGACGCCTTCTTCCTCGTCGGCGACTACGACAGCGCCATCACCCTGCTGGAGTCCGGCAAGATCACCACGCGCACGCCCCTCTGGTGCAAGGGCACGGCCGCCAAGCTCCGCGCCCACAAGGCGATGGACGCGAAGGAGTACAAGGAGGCCATCAAGCAGCTTCAGGTGTTCGGCGAGTTCATGCTCTCCGACGAGCAGAAGGACTTCGAGGACTGCGACCCCACCACCGGCATCTACTATTCGCGCGAGTGGGTGGTCGCCCGCAACTGCATGCGCTGCTCCAACATGTCGCGCGAGCTGGGCGACACGGCCGCGGCTGACAAGTACAAGGCCGATGCGAAGAAGTACTTTACAATCGCGCTGGAGAAGGCAAAGGAAGACAAGAAGTCCCTCGCTGCGCTCAAAGAGGAAGTGAAGCCGGTCGGCTTGTGAAGATCGTATTCCTGTTCATCGACGGCGTGGGGCTGCGCGAGCCTGCTCCCGACAATCCGGTCAATCCCGAGGTCTGCCCCACGCTATGCCGCCTGATCGAGCGCCATAGCGTCCCGATCGATGCCTGTCTCGCCGTCGATGGGTTGCCGCAGTCGGCAACCGGACAGGCCACCATGTTCACCGGCGTCAACGCTCCTGTCTTCATGGGGCGGCACTGCGAAGGCTTTCCGGGCCCGTCCCTCCGAAAGAAGATCGAGGACTACAACCTCTTTCTTGCGCTCAAGGCGCGCGGAAAGCGCGTCAAGTTCGCCGACGCCTATCTCGTGGACTCCCCTGACGAGCTTGTCCCTCGCCGCTTCAAGTCGGTCACCACCGTCATGGCCCTCACCGCGCCTGAGACCATCTCCACCATCGACGACCTCACGGACGACCAGGCTCTCATGCAGGATCTCACCCGCGAGACGATCCAGGACCGCTACCCCGACGTCCCCACCGTCACCCCGGAGGATGCCGCCAACCACCTCTTCGGCATCGCCCGCGCCTACGACTTTACCCTCTACGAGTTTTTCCAGACGGATGTCGCAGGACACTCGATGGACTACGCGCGTGCCTGCTCGGTTCTCCGCACCTACGACCAGTTCCTCGCCGCGCTCGTCCGCTACACGGACGCCGCCGGCATCACCCTCCTCATGACGGCCGACCACGGCAACATCGAGGCGATGGAGGAGCGCGGCCACACGCGCAACCCCGTCCCCTTCATCGCCTTCGGCCCCGGCGAAGCCGACTTCCGCGCCCACGTCAAGTCGCTCGTCGACGTCACCCCCGCCATCCTCCGCTTCATCTGACGCCATCTTTGCGCCGCGACGTCTCGCCGCTTCACTTGGACAACGGGCGTCTCGCCCGTTGATCAACAATGATCAGAGCATAGCGGGTGAACGCCGGGAGCGCACCGTCCTTCGGCACGCTGCGGAGCGCGTCATTGTCGCCAAACGGCTCCTCGAACGTCGCCGTGGCGTCGGCGTCCAGCAGGATCTGCGCGTTGCGGACGGGATGCTTGGAGTCGTAGTTGACGAGATGTACGGCAAGGCGTCCGTCGGGCATCCG
Source organism: uncultured bacterium (assembly GCA_902769585.1). Taxonomy (GTDB): domain Bacteria; phylum Verrucomicrobiota; class Kiritimatiellia; order RFP12; family UBA1067; genus RUG572. Next base: position 754 of record CACXPT010000001.1, on the reverse strand, counting down.
CCGATATTCGGCTAACACGTAGGGCGGCAGCCCTTCAAAGCGAACCGGGGCCTTCCAGCCCACCTTCGCCAGATCGTCCAGGAGCGCCTTCCCGCCATCTGTCGGCGGCGGCACCGAATAGCTCCACGCGAGTCGCGCGCCCGGAATGAGGTCGGCCTCTGCGCGCACGCTCACGTTCGGCAACCCCTTGAGCTGCGGCAGGAACGTGTTCACGCGGCGCTGGGCGTTCCAGTCGTCGTACCGTCCTGCGTCGCCCGTCACCACGAGACGTCCGCCCTTCTTCGCCCACCCCACGAGGGCCGCGATCTGCGCGTCGGAGAGCGAGACGAGTCCCGGCGCCACGATCACCTCCGTGCCCTCCGGGACGGTGAACACGTCATCCGGGAAGGACACCAAGTATCCGTAGGGCACGCGGTTGCGGAGGAATATCTCCTCCGCGGCCGTCACGCCCTGGTGCGTCGGCTCGGAGAAGAGGACCTCGCGCTCGGGGTGGAAGATGCGCACGGAATGCACAGTGGGCGAGCCGAGCGCGTCGCGGTGCGCTGCCACGAAGGCGTTGAACTTCCGGTGCAGGACCTTCCGCTTGGCGAAGACCTCCGCGTTGACGAAGCCCGGTTCCGGCGACGGCGCGATGATCGTGCGGTCCGTGGGGATTCCGCCGAAGACGACGTCCTCCACGAGCGGGAGCATGAAGTTCGCCTCGCGCTCGGGGATGATCTTCGTGTCGGTGTCGCACAGCGCCACGATGCGCTGG